>DASTCZ010000110.1:0-13910 GCA_035710585.1 Candidatus Acidiferrales bacterium
GTGGCATCGAATGCGAAGCGGTATTCTCCGCGCTCCGGACCGGAAACGCCCGGGTAGATGGACGCGACTTCCGTGATGGTCACGCGCGACCCGACCTTCGTCCCGAAGTTTTCTCCTACCAGCATCTCGGCTGATTTTCGGGTGATGGAGTTGACGTAATACGCCTGATCGTAGGTGATACCGGCATTGGCGTCGAGAAACGTGTCCTTACGTTTGAAGACGTGATAACCGAGACCGCCGCCGGTATCGTTGCGAAGGTTCAGGCCTTGAAACTGATCGTATTCAAAATCGGAAAGGCCAAACACGAAGATGCGCGGCGAGACGTTCAGATCGCCCCGGATACCACCGCGGATAGCATGGGCCGTCGTTGTCGGAACGCCCGAAGTTGAGTCGCGGTTATAGATCGCGGTTCCGTAAGCGGCGATTTTGCTGTGCGACGTCACGCGCGCGGCTTTTCCGGACAAATTAAACGCGGAGGTTTCCGAATTGCCTCGCGTGGCTGCAAAGCCGAGGTCGAGCAAGCCGCTCCACATCTGCGTCAATCGCGGATGCATTTCCATTTCGTATTCCGCTTCGGCCACGTCATTGCGGATTGCCACGACGGTTTCCCTTGGCGCGCTGACCGTCCCCGCGTCCTTCGTAGCGACGACGATGCCCGCGTCGGAGCTTGTAATTGTCCCGACGACGGTTTTGCCGTCTTTCAGCGCGACGTGCAGCTGCTGGCTCGATTCGATTTTGACGATTGCGTCCCACTGGATCTTGATCTCGCCGGCAAACTCACTCTTCATATCGAGCGTTTTGCCGTCGGAACCGACGACGGTGCCGCTGATGCGGTCGCCGTTCTTCAAAGTCACCTGGTCGGCGCGCGTTGCAATGGGACACCCAACGGTAAGAAATAAAATAGCGATCCAAACAATGCGGCTGGGCTTCATGTTTCCCCCTCGTCGGGTTTGATTCGAAAATCCGAGATTGGTGACCGGGTCTGTATAATGCCATTCGATTGCTTTGCGAGGGTAAAGTGCCTGAACCGAATACTCCGCTCGTGGGAGAGAGCAGCGCTCCGCCCGAGCGGCTCGAGGGCAACGCGGCCGGCTGGCAAGAGCGGCCCGTGGCGGCAGCGTGGCACACGGCACTGATTATCCTGATCGTGGGCACGTGGTCGTACCTCAGCGTAATTCGCGCGGGCCAGATGCGTGCCGCGACAGCGCCGAACCGGCTGGCGCTGTACTTGAACACGCTAATCTTCGAGTGGGTGCTGGTCGCCGTCATTTACGCCGGCGTGCGGCTGCGCGGGCGCTCGATGAGCGAAGTTTTGGGCACGCCGTGGCGCAAGGCGATCGACTTCTGGCGCGACGTGGGCATCGCGCTGATATTCTGGGTGGTCGCTGGGTGCATTCTGATGCTGGCGGGTCTCGCCTTGCGCATCCCGCGGCAGATACAAAATGGCATTATCTACATGCTGCCGCGAGGCGCGACCGAGATAATCGTGTGGGTCTTGCTTTCGGTGACCGCGGGGATTTGCGAAGAGATTATCTTTCGCGGGTACCTCCAGCGGCAGTTCACCGCCTGGACGCGAAGCGCGGTGCTCGGGATTGTTCTTGCGGCGGCGTTTTTTGGCGCGGGACACAGCTATCAGGGCGGACGGCAGCCAATCTTGATCGGAATTTTCGGTCTGCTGTTCGGCATCCTGGCGCAGATGCGCCGGAGCATCAAGCCGGGAATGTTGGCGCACGCGCTGCAGGACGGCGTGACAGGAATTATCGTCAGCGTCGCTTACAAGCTGCACTGAAGGCTCGCCGCAGAAGCCGGCGGACGGCAAACCGGCTGCAACTTGACGGCACCGTCATACGTAATAGAAATTGACACGAAAACTATGACCGAACAAAACCAGCCAGCGCTGGAAACCCGCGAAGTTATCCGCCACTACACCATGGGAGATACCGTCATCCGAGCCGTCGATGGCGTGTCGCTGCGCATCGAGCCGGGCGAGTTTGTCTCGCTGCTCGGAAGCTCCGGCTCGGGCAAATCTACGCTGCTCAATTTGATTGCCGGGCTCGATCGGCCCACCGGCGGTGCGATTCTGGCGCACGGGAACGACCTTGCGAAAATGTCTGGCGACGATTTGGCGAAGCATCGCAGCCTGACCGTGGGAATGGTGTTTCAGGCGTTTAATTTACTGCCGAGAATGACTCTCGAGGAAAACGTCGAGCTGCCCCTGCGGCTGGCGGAAACGGACTTCGACATGCGTGCCGGCCGCGTGCGCGAATCGCTTGAACGCGTGGGACTGGGCAAAAGGCTCGGGCATCGACCCTCGGAATTGAGCGGCGGCGAGCAGCAGCGCGCAGCGCTGGCACGCGCGCTCGTTAACCGGCCGAAAATCCTGTTGGCCGACGAGCCGACGGGGAATCTTGACAGCAAAACCGGCGAAGAGATCATGAGTTTTATCGCGCAATTCAATCGCGAAATGGGGATGACGGTGCTGATGGTGACGCACGAGCCGCAGCTTGCGGCGCGATACACGCAACGGCAATTTCACATGAGAGACGGCAAGCTGGCTCAGAACGGAGCGCAGCCGTGAAATCGCGCGACCTGATGGAGCTGGCTTCGCGAAACTTGCGCGAATCCGCCCTGCGAAATTCGCTCACTACGCTCGGAATCGCCGTCGGCATTGCGTCGCTTGTCGCCTTTCTTTCTCTGGGAATTGGCATTCAGCATCTGGCGCAGAGCAGGCTGGAAGGAACCGGGCTTTTTAATACGATCTACGTCTACCCTAGATTCAATCGTCCCGGCCGTGGAGGCCGCGGGGGCCGTGGTGACAATTCGACCGTGCCGCAATTGGCTCCTGGCCAAATTAAGAACCTCACCGATGAGACTCGCGCCCAGCTCACTGCGCTCCCACACGTGATGGAAGTGTTTCCTGAGCTTCGGTTCACGAGCGACCTTCGCAATGGTGATACCGGCCACGTTTATGGCGCGGCGAGCGCACCTGCTTCGGCGAACGGACAAGGACAGTTCGACGGGATGCAAGGTACTTTTTTTTCGAGCCAGACCGCGCCTGAGGCAATTCTCCACAAGGATTTGGCACAGCAACTGGCGGATGAACTGAAGATTCAACCTGCGCAACTGATCGGGCGAGAGTTTACGCTGCGATACCCGAAGCGGGTAGCGATTCCCGTCAATCCAAACGAATCGCCGGAAGATCGCGCCGCAAACGATGAATTTGGTGCAGGTTTTCGCGTTGATCCATCGGAAATCAAGGTCAAGATCGTCGGCATTGTCGAAAACGAACAGGCGGGCCCGGGTGGACTTGGCGGCGTCCGCATTCTTCTGCCGCTCACACTAGTTGAGCAGCTCAACCCCGTGCAGGGTTCGGATGTCCGCTCGATTATCCAAAGTCCCGATCAACGCGTTTACGCCAGTTTGACGGTCAAGACCACTGACCCCAAGTTCGTTCCCGATCTCGAAGTGGCTATCAAGAAAATGGACTTCGATACGTTTTCTCTCTTTGATGCCGCAAAATCCCTGCACAAATTCTTCGCGGTGCTCGACACGTTCCTGGGAGTTTTCGGCAGCCTGGCGCTCGCCGTGGCCTCGCTCGGCATCATCAACACGCTCGTGATGGCCATCCTTGAGCGCCGCCGCGAAATTGGAATTTTGAAAGCCCTCGGCGCTCCCGACCGCGACGTCCGCGGTCTCTTTTTTGCCGAGGCAGGGGTAATGGGATTGTTCGGCGGCGGCCTCGGTGTCTTTATCGGCTGGGCGATCGGCCGCATCATCAACTTCGGGATGAATATCTATCTCAAGAGCCAAAACATCCCGACGGAGAACATCTGGCTCGTGCCGCTTTGGCTCGTCGGCGTGGCGATTGCGATATCCGTCGTTGTCAGCCTGATCGCGGGGCTCTATCCCGCCGCGCGAGCTGCGAAGCTCGACCCGGTGCAGGCGCTGCGCTACGAATAGCGCGGCATAGCGGATTGCATGCAAGCGCGGCAAATCGCCGCCAGAAAAATAGCAACCGGGACGCTTCGCTGAGGGTCGAAGCGTCCCGGCGTTTCCTGCTCACCTCCGCAGTAGTGAGCAAGCTCTGAGAGTGCGCAGCTATGCCGCGTTTTCGTCGCCGCGCACGAATTCGTAGCGCTCGATTTCGGCGACAATTCCGATGCGCGCCGGATCGCTTTCCTCGTTGCGCGCCACGCGGCCCAGGCAGCGGACGCGTACCGGCCCTGCCAGAGTGATCTCGTGCGGCAACGTCAGCAAAATCTCAACCGGAGAGCCGGCCTTGACGTGCTTCGGCAGATAAAAATAGACCCCACGCGAGCTTACGTTCTTGCTCTCGGTAATGATTTCCCCGACCGACATGCCGGTGGTCCAGCGGACCATCATCGGCAGCTTGATTTGAAATCGTTGATTGAGTCTGCGTTCCATGCGGAGCAATTCCCTTCCTCGAACTCCCAAGATGCGCTTTCGATGGATCGAATTTAAGCGAGGTGCGGCGGCGTCTCAATAGTGCAAGTGTCTCAATTTTGGCTGGCAGCGCGGCAGTACGGGAGTACTACGGAAAGGTTTTCCATTCTTTCCCGCGGATTTTCACACTTGCCGGAAATGGCTTGTTTTGTCGCGATTTTTGTACCGTTTCGTACTGGCGAAATCAGGCGGATGGCGGATTCTGGTCGGAGCTTCGCAGGTAAGACATGAGAATGTCCGAGAGCGAGAGCACACCTTCCAGGCGCGTAGCATCCGCGCGGCTTACGACGGGCAAATAGGGCCAGTCGCGCATGAGCCGCATCGCCAGATCGAGGGGCTGATCGGGGTGCAGGCGCGGGAGGCGCTGGGCTCCCAATACCTCTCGCAAGGGCGCGAGCAGCTTATCTTCAGCGGCAAATTGATGAAGCGAGGCGATTTTCACGCCGGACCATCGTCCGGTCGGATAGCTGACCAGCAGGAAATCCTCGGGCGCGTTCGAGGGCATGAGTTGAACGCGCTCGAGGGCTTCTACAACTCCGGCATCCGCGGAGAGCGGAGGCGCGGACGGCTGACGCATCGCGTCTTCCACGCGGAGCGGACGCCCCTCGCGCATTTCCTCCATGGACGGCAGTTCGAGGCCTTCTTGCCGCGAAAGCGCGTCGAAAATCGGGACACGTTGAAAGCGGCGCGAAATCAGATAAGCCAGCGTATTGGCGATGATGACCGGCAAAACGATCGAGTAATTCCCGCTCACTTCAAGAACCATGAAAACCGAGGTGAGCGGCGCGCGCAGAAATCCCGCAAAGAGCACGCCCATCCCGACAAGCGCGTATGCACCTGCCGGGCCGGTGGTGTTCGGGAAGAGAGCGTGTTCGGCGCCGCCAACGCCCGCTCCCAGCATCGCGCCGACGAAAAGAGTGGGCGCAAACATTCCTCCCGGTGTGCCGGAGCAAAACGAAATCGCCGTGGCGATAATTTTTGTGAACGCCAAAACGAACAGCAGGGACCAGACGAACTGCCCGTGCATGGCCTGGTCCATGAAATCGTAACCGGCGCCCATCACCTGCGGCAGGCGGATGCCGATAAGCCCGATGATCAATCCCGCAAAGGCGGGGAGCCAATATGCCGTGGATTTCGGCAGCTTCGCGGCTCTCGCTCGCCCGAAGGTGATCAACTTCGCGAATAAGAGCGATGCGAAACCCCCGATGATTCCGAGAGCTGCGTAGGTCAGAAGTTCGAGCGGGTTCACCAGCGTGTAAGTCGGCGTCCGGAAGAGCGGCTCCGCTCCGAGGAACCAACGCGTGACGACGACGCTCGAAACCGCAGCGAGGACGATCGCACCGAGGGCGCCCGCGCTCCAGGTGCCGATGATTTCCTCAATTACAAAAACGATCGCCGCGATCGGCGAATTAAACGCGGCAGCGAGGCCGGCTGCCGCGCCGACCGGCGCAATCAGCCGGAGCTTATCGCGCGAAAGCTCGAGCCTCCGGCCGAGGTAAGAGGCGATTCCCGCTCCCATCTGCAAAGAAGGATCTTCCGGACCGAGCGATTGGCCGCTGCCGATCGCCAGCGCGCAGCAAATGAACTTGCCGACGACGGTCTCAAACGGGATGTAGCCGTTGGAGATGTAGACGGCTGATTTGGTTTGGTTCACTCCGCTGCCGCGCACCCGGGGGAAAAATCGGATGACGAGGTACGCGACGACCACACCCACAACCGCCGGTACGATGACCACGCGCGGAACCGAGGGATAGAGCGCTGAGCCCAGCAGCCCGATGCGAATCCATTCAATGAAAATCCGGAAGCAGACGACGGCGAGGCCGGAGAAAAAGCCGATCAGCACCGCGAGCAGCAAAAAAAGGCTGCCCTCATCCAGCGCCAGCGCGTGACGCACAGAGTCAAGCAAGCGGACCGGCATCGGAGCGGGAGTCTCAGTCGCGGCTTTCACCGTTTGCGTCACGGCTGGACGATTCCAGACCGGTTTTTCGCAATCAATTGAAGCGCCGCGTCGGCACCCTGCGCGGGTCCGCACTGCTGGGGCATACCGGTCTCAACCGAAAAGACCGCGAGCATGACCGAATTGAGGTCATCGGGATGCGTACGCAGATGAGACTCGGATGCCAAAGGCTCGACTTTCATCATCTGGTCTTGCAGCTGCCGAAGCGCATTCACAGGACCGGTCTCGTGCACCGGAACCTTCGCCTCCGCACAGGCGTCCAGCCGCTTCAACGCAGCTGCGAAGTCTTGCGATGCCCGCTTGGCCCGCTCCGCGACAGAAAGGCCGGCGTTAAACGGGTCCAGCGCGACCACGAGTTGTGCTGAGCCGAGAAGATCACGAACGTCTTGTTCCGGCACACGGAATCGCGCCGCATCTGCGAGGTATCGTTCAGCCTCACGATAATTTCCAAGACGAAACGCGGCGATCCCCGCGCCACGGAAGCCCTCCGCTGTTCGCCGCAGGCTCAGTGAGCGCTGGAAGGTGACGAGCGCCTGGTCATATTCGCCGCTGCGAAGAAGCAGATTGCCGGCGGTTACGTAGAGATCCGCGTCCGCCGGCAGCGCACCGGCGATTGCAATGGCTTGCGCTTGCGCTTCCGCTCGTTCGCCATGGCTCAAAAGAAATTCGAAATACTCAATACGCGCGGCGCGACGCCTCTCCGCGGCGTTATCTCGCCACGCCCCAAAGATTGCGGCGTTGTAATCTCGCGCGGCCTCCTCAAGGCGGTTCTCGCGCGAGGCAAGCCTCGCTAGTTCGAGATTGACCTCGGCGTCGCCGGGCATCCTCTCGGCTGCGTTGACAAGATAGGCGCGCGCTTCCTCAAACTTCCCATCAGACGCCAGCGCGGTCGCAAGTTCAAATTCATAGCGATCGCTGGCGCCCGTCTGGTCGCCATTTCCGTGCGAGTAAACCAACGCCGTGCGGAGGTCTTCCACTGCTTCCGCAGCGCGCCCCGCCGCCAGCGCGCTCTGCCCACGGTCATGCCAGTGCCGCGCAAGACTCCTTTGCGTTTCGTGATAGAAGCGCGACGCAAACGCCGTAACGGCAAAAAACGCGATGAGCACGCCCGCGGCGAATACTAGCGTCGTTTCACGCGAAAGTGTCCACGATTCGGCTTTCGCGGGTCTGCCTGAATTGTCGGTCGGAGTTTTTGCTTCCTTATTTGGCTGGTCTTCCGCTTGCGCCATGGGTCTTCATCCGGAATTCCGGACGCAGTTTTATCCTAGCGCAACGCCGAAGACGCGCTCAATCACGTCTTCTCGATGAGCCGGTGATGGATGGCGTAAAGAGCAAGTTCGAGGCGATCGGAGACGCCGAGCTTGTCGAAAATATTGTGCAGGTGATTTTTCACCGTTTGCTCGCTGATGAAGAGCTTCTCGCCGATTTCCTTGTTGCGAAAACCCTGCGCGACGAGCTGGACGATTTCCTTCTCGCGGTCGCTCAATAGCGGCTTTTCGCGGCGCGGACCGGTTTCTGACGACTTCGAGAATGCCTTCATCACCTCGGCGGTCATGCGGTTATCGAGCCAGATCTCGCCGCTGTGAACGCGATGAATGCTCTTGACGAGCAAATCGGTGGCGGATTGCTTCAAGACGACGCCGCGAGCGCCAAGGCGCATCGCCCTGACGACGTCGCGATCGTCTTCGGCGGCAGTAACGCAGATCACGCGCGTCGGCAGCTGATCGAAATTCACTTCCTCGAGCACGGCGAGGCCATCCTTATCCGGCATGCGCAAGTCGAGCAGAAGGATATCCGGCTTCAATTTGGTGAGCAGCTTGATGCAATCGGCGCCGTTGGACGCTTCGCCTACTACCGTAATGTCGTCGTCGGAATCCAGAAGTTTCCGCAGGCCGTCGCGGAAGATGGCATGGTCATCGGTGATCAGCACGCGGATCGGTTGTTTGCTTTTCGCCATTTCACCCCAGAAGAACTTCCACAGTGAGCCGGGAGCCGTGTCCCGGATTCGACTCTACCGTTAACACACCACCAATAGTGCGAGTCCGCTCCTTGATGGAGATGGGGCCGAGCCGCAATCGATCAAGCTCATCGCCCGAAAATCGCCCCGCGAAGCTGAATCCCTCGCCGTTGTCGTCCACTACGAGAGATAACCGGCTGTCTGACTGACTCAGTTTTACCACGACGTGGCTGGCTCGGGCATGCTTTTTTATGTTGTTGAGTGCTTCCCTGTAAATCTGAAAAATCTCGCGGCAGACGCGGTCGGGAGCCTGCAATTCAGCGGCGTCAATGAGCAATTCGACCTGTACCTGCGATTCATTCCGGTAGCGTTCCGCGAACCCTGACATTAAATCGATCAGATCGGCGCTCTGCACGCGCACGGGGCGAAGATCGGTCACAAACCTGCGCAGCTCGGCCGATTCGTTGCGCACCGTCTGCTCGAGATTGGCCAGCCCCGAGGCCGTCAGGTCCATGCCCTCAGGCAGCTTCTTGCGCATCACGTCGAGCTGGATTTGCACGCTGAGAAGGGTCTGCAGGATTCCATCATGCAAATCGCGCGAGATACGGCTGCGCTCGGCCTCAATGGCGCGAGCGCGAAAGTGGCGCAAAAGGAACAAGTTTTCGAGCGAGGTGCTCACGTGCCGGCCGATGCGCTCAAGCGAGCGCAAGTCGCTTCTGCGAAAACGCCGCTTCCGGTTGGCCACCATCAGCCGCGAATCGGGCTTCCCTTCCACGTCGAGCGTCACGGTAAGGAGCGATTTTATGCCCAGCGAAGCGCGAACCGGCCCCGGCATTCTGGGAAGTTCGGTGAGCGGCGCTCCTGAATGACGATTCCAGCCGAACCCATCGTGCGCGCTATCGAAGTTGTTCCATGCGGCGCTCGCATCGGGCAGGTCGAGCAAATAATTATCAGCCGCATCGAGTCCAAAGCTTTCCGGCACGATGCGCTCTTCCTCGCTGCCGCGCTTGAGCTTCCAAAGGAAAACCCGCTCGAGGTCCACGTCGCGATACACCATGAATGCGAGGTCGCACTGAAAATGCTCGAGCAGCATCTCAAACATCTGCCGCATCGAGTCCATCACGCCCTGTTCGACGCGCAGAACTCCATTGAGCCGCGCGAGAAATTGGTATTCCGCGGCGGAGCGGCGATTGCGGTCGCCCAGGTACGCGATGCCCAACGCCGAAACGAATGTCTGGCAGACGAGCGCGCCGCCGCGTAGTACCGTTCGCCATCCAATATCGTGTTCTTTAAACCCCCATCCGAAAAGCCCAATGCAACACGCCGCGATGATCCATGCCGCGGCGCCAAACCCCCAGTCCACGCCCGATGCAAAGGCGATGAAGAGCAGCGAGAACCATATCGGCGCGACTGTGGGCGAAAAAACCAGGAAGAATGCCAGCGCGGCGAGATCGGCCGCGATCGGCAATCGCAGAAAGCTCGTCTTAGGGAAGAATTGCGCCGCTGCGGCGACCAGGCTCAACGCCAAATATGCTGTCAGAAAAATGACAACGGTTTGTGGCGGCTCCGCGAGCTCGAGGACGCTCGCGAGGCTCAACATCAGCAATAGCGGGCGCGCCAGAGTCACCTGGCGATTCAGCGAACGGCGCTCTGAGGCGTGAGGTTGCAAGGGGACGCGCGCAGACAGCGTAACTTTGAAAATCACATACTGAGTGGGCGCGCGCAAGCGGACGTTCCTGTGAGGCAATGACTCTTGCGCGCTGGAATCCGAGCGCCGGTCGCAGATCGCGGTTGCAGGGCGGCGACTTGGGAGCTGCGGAATGCCCCGTCTGGCCGCCTCAAACTGCGCGTGTTATGATTTCTCAGTGCGGTGGGCGTAGTTCAGCGGTAGAACATCGGACTGTGGCTCCGAGGGTCGTGGGTTCAAATCCCATCGCCCACCCCAGCTAATTTCCTCTGCCAAGTCAGTTCTGCTTCCCGTCAGCCGGCTTGTCCGGATCTCGCGATTCTCCCTTCGTTGCAAAATGCCGGTATCCCTTGCAAGCTACGCCTCGTGCCGGAGTTACCTGACATAGAGGCTTACATCAGGGCCCTGGAGCCGCGAGTGATCGGCCAACCATTGGTGCGCGTGCGTTTGCGAACTCCCTTTCTTCTGCGAACGGTCGATCCGCCCATCAGCGAGACGCAAGGCCGGCGCGTGCTGCAACTTCGCCGTGTGGGCAAACGCATCGTTTTCGGTCTGGAAGATGACCTTTGGCTTGTGCTGCACTTGATGATCGCGGGGCGGCTGCACTGGAAACCGCCGCAAGCGAAACTCGCGGGCCGCCAGGCCCTCGCGGCACTCGATTTTCCCAATGGCACGCTGGTATTGACCGAAGCCGGTTCGAAGCGCCGCGCATCGTTGCACTTGTTTCGCGGCGAATCTGCTTTGCGCTCCATCGACCCAGGCGGGATTGACGTATTTGGCTCTGATCTCGGGGCGTTCCGCGCCGCGCTATCTCGAGAAAATCACACGCTGAAGCGCGCGCTCACCGACCCTCATCTCGTTAGCGGCATCGGCAACGCATATTCGGACGAAATTCTGCACGCGGCGCGGCTCTCGCCAGTCGCGCTCACGCAAAGGCTCGACGACGATCAGTGGCAGCGTCTTTTTGCCGCGACGCGCGCGACACTGAGCTCCTGGCGCGACCGCTTGAGTGCAGAAACTGATGCCGCGTTTCCCGAAAATGTCACCGCTTTCCGCGAAGGCATGGCCGTGCACGGCCGATACGGAAAACCGTGTCCAGTGTGCGGAGAGAAGGTGCAGCGCATCCGCTACGCCGATAACGAAACCAATTACTGCGCGCGCTGCCAAACCGGCGGAAAGCTCCTTGCCGATCGCAGCCTTTCGCGATTGTTGCGCTCGGATTGGCCGCGTACGCTCGAAGAACTCGAGGAACGCAAGAGCCGCTGAGCCTGCTTGTTCTCGCCAAAGTACGGGTTTCGCGGGCCTCTTCTTCGCCGCGGCGATCATCCAATAATTGAGCCCTTTGTAACCGGAGCGCGAGATGCTCGTGTACTCACAAAAATCCTGCATTTCGACGGAGACTTCGGCTTTCAACCGCGCTAAACTTGGTTTGCGTCCCTCTCCCACGTCCTCAGGCGCAACGACCGGCGTCCCCGCCCGCGCAGTCCAACATTTCGTGCGTGCAGTTGGCATGTGATGGAGGCCGTCCCCAAAATGCCCACCGAACGGCGCAAGTTCCCGCGCAGAAAGCCGGACCAGCTTTCCTACATCAATCTGGAAACCGAGAATGGCGGCATGCTTCTTGATCTTTCGGAGGGCGGCGTGGGATTTCACGCGGTGTCTCCGATCGACCCCTCCGCAGGAAATTTGCGTTTCTGGTTTTCCGTAAAGTCCATCGATCGCATCGACGCCGAGGGACAAATCGTGTGGACGGATGAGAATCGAAAGAGCGGCGGCCTGCGCTTTGTCCATCTGCCCGAACAGGCGCGGAAACAGATTCGCGCGTGGCTCACTTCTCCGGTGAATGACACACCTGCCGCGGAACCTGTTCTTCCGGCAGCGGCGCCGCCGGCTCCGGAACAGGTAGTGATGTCAGACTTCGATGCGCGCGCGGAAGAAGTGATCGGTGTTGCTGAAGCCGCGTTCGGCGGAGCGATACGCGACACCTACTCCGATGTTTCGGCGGCCGCTTCAACCGAACCCAGCGCTGAAGAACTGCTCTCGCGCGATGCGGGAAATCGACGCGGCGCGGCTGCGGTGTCCGTAGCAGCGGTTGCGGCCGTCGTGAACGGAACGCCTCCCACCGCGCAAAGTGCTGGACGCCTCGTGGTCACACCGGGTGGAATTCGGATCAATCCCAGCGCGCATCCGGCAGACGCGGCCGCGAGATCGCAGCGGCGTTACTCGATGTTATTCGACGAAGGCGATCCTGACGAGGTGGACGCTTTTGATTCCGCGCGGTATCAGCCTATCCAGCGTCAATCGCAGACCGGCGTGGTGCTCGGAACCTTGGCAGTGCTGGCGCTGATTGGGTGCGGAGTGTATGGCTATCTTTATCACGACCGCGTTGGCGCGTTCCTTGAATCTCTCGGGTCGCGGATGACGCAATCGCGCACTTCGAGTCAATCGCCGCAGACTGTATCTGCCGCTCCGCCGGATTCGCAGAATCCGGCGGCCCAACAGGTCCCACAATCGACAACCACCGACGCTGGTTCTCAGCCAGCCGGCACTGCTCCTCCGAATACGAATGGCTCCGCGACGCAACCAGGCGAGCAGCCCGTGCCGGCAAATCCTGCTGCCTTACCGGCTCAGCCCGCGGGCACTGCGGCGAATCCGAATCCGACGGCAACTGGCGATCCAACTGCTTCGACGCCTGGTTCTTCCTCCAAGCCGGCCGGCGTTTCATCGTCCGCCGGTGCAACGAGTCCGGAATCGCCAAAGAACTCAGGGAGCCCAGCCACCGAAACTTCCGCTGTCTCTACGCCAGCGGCGTCGAACCCAGCGAAGGCCGAGAGCACAAAACCGGATCGTACGGATCGCCAGCGCGCGAAATCAGAAAGTGGCAATTTGCCGGCTCCGGGCGAGCCCGAGGGCGGAGCAGAAGAACTCGCCTCGGCGCGAAAACTTCTCGGCGCCTCGCATGGCCGAGCTGAAAATTTGCGAGCGGTACAGCTTCTCTGGAGCTCCGTCGAAAAGGGCAACTTGGAGGCTGAAATCGAGCTCGCCGATCTTTACGCCAGCGGCTATCGCGTGCCGAAAAACTGCACACAGGCTCGCGTGCTGCTTCAGTCTGCCGCCAAACGTGATAGCAGCGAAGCTCTGCATCGACTCGCCACATTGGGCAGTTGCAAGTAACACGTTCACCGTGACTCTCCAGAACAGTTAAGCACTCAACGAAATCCCCGACCGCCGCCCGCGTTGCGCGTGCGCCAAGCGGCGAATCTTCTGGAAACGTCTGCATCCTCCGGATAGGATTCGCCCGCGAAAGGATGGCTATGGGCGAAAAACGATCGGATGGCGGCGAATCGCGGCGAAATTTTCTGAGGGAAATGGCAGCTGTGCCTCTCGCAGCCGTTCCGTTCGCAGGTTTTGCGCGAGATTTTACAGGCTCAATCGATTCGGTAACGCCTGCGGCGAATCGCGGCGAATCGCAAACTGTCTCAAACGTCGCTCCCGGCAAAAAATTCGTCGCCATTCAAATCGGCGCACGGTCCTTCGTTGATGAAGGCGTTGAGAAATGTCTCGATACGCTGCAGGAAAAAGGCGGCGTCAATGCGTTGATGTCCACCGTCTTCACTTATGGGCGTGGGCTCGCCGGCCGGCAAACGCCCGGCCAGCCGCTGCCGGATCACGGAGTGCAGCAGTACGACGAGGTCCATGGCGGAAGCTACACGCGTATCGCGCCTGAGTTCTACGCGAAATCAGTGATCAAGGACGTCCGCGCGCCCGATCTCGGCGATTTCGACATCCTCGCTGACGTAACGCCTAGCGCGAAAAAGCGCGGCATGCAGACATATGCGCTATTC
>DASTCZ010000111.1:0-3916 GCA_035710585.1 Candidatus Acidiferrales bacterium
GGCGAAGCACCTGGCGGAATTGCCCGGCTGGACGAAGGAGACGATGACGCGCGACGAGCTGGACATCGCGCCCGGCGGGCAAGTGATGCAAACCGTTCCGCCGAAAAATCGTAAAGAGATTCTCGAACTTTTCGACAAGAACGTCGCAGCCGCGCGCGAAGCGCTCACCAAGGCGAGCGACGATGCCGTGTTTTTCAAGCCGTGGTCGCTGCTGAATAATGGCAACAAGATTTTCACTCTGCCGAAGATCGCGGTGATGCGCGGGTTTGTGATGAATCACATCGTGCACCATCGCGCGCAGTTGGGAGTCTATCTCCGGCTGAACAACGTCGCGGTGCCGTCGCTTTACGGACCATCCGCCGACGAAGGCTCGATGTAAGCGCGTGCCCGAGACCATTTACAACGAACAGCTGCGCGAGGAATTCAACCGCTGGGCGGAAGCAGGCCGCGGCGAGGGCATGGAAAATGATCATCTTCCGATCGCGCTTCCGATGCTTGCGAAAATGGGGCTGCGCGCGGACGAGAACGTGCTCGACGTCGGCTGCGGCGGCGGCTGGCTCTGCAAATTGATGGCGAGCCGCGTGACGGAAGGCCGCATCGTCGGAATGGACATCTCCGACGAAATGGTGCGGCACGCGCGGCGCAATTGCGCCGACATCGCGAACGCAATGTTCGTCGTCGGTTCGGTGGACGCGATTCCGTGGCAACCGAATTTTTTCACCTGCGCCGTGAGCGTGGAGTCGTCTTACTACTGGCCCGATCCTGCGCAGGGCATTCGGGAAATGTTTCGCGTGCTGCAGGAAAGCGGCTCGGGTCGGCCCAGCGGCTCAGCCCACGCCGGCGGGCAGGCGTGGATCCTGATCAACTATTACCGCGATAATCCGCACTGCCACCAGTGGGGCGAAAAACTCGCGATTCCCGCGAAGCTGCTCTCCGCTGAGGAATGGGCCGCGATGTTTCGCGACGCGGGATTCACGGCTGTCGAACACGAAAACATTCCAGATCCCACGCCGACGCCGGAAGTCTACACGGGCCGCTGGTTTCGCGACGCGGCGCAGCTCGAAGCGTTTCGCAAAATCGGCGCGCTGCTCGTCCGCGGAATGAAGTAACCGCATTCCAATCGGAAACCTTCGCTGCGAAACATTCGCGGTTATACCAAAAATGGTATAAACTTCTTGCGATGGCGTCTGCTCAGCCCCTCAAACGGCTGTTCTGGATGGGCAGCAGCAAGAGCGACCTGAAGTCGCTTCCAAGCCGGGTCGTGGACGTATTTGGCTACGCCTTGTACTTAGCCCAGGCGGGCCGGAAACATGAGCAAGCGAAGCCGCTAAAGGGATTCGGATCTGCCAGCGTTTTGGAAGTCGTTGAAGACTGGGAAGGAAATACGTTTAGAGCCGCCTATACGGTTCGCTTCCAATGTGGCGTATTTGTTCTCCACGTCTTTCAGAAGAAATCCAGACGCGGCGTGTCGACCCCAGCCAGGCAAATCGATCTTATTCGAAGAAGACTCAAGCTTGCCGAACAAATGGCGGCGGAGGTGGAAAAGTGAAATCCGGACGCGGCAGTACACGCCTGAATGGAACCGTTGAAGCCGGAAGCGCCAATGTGTACGCAGACTTGGGCTACGCCGACAGTGAAGAGATGCTCTTGAAAGCGCAACTGGTCACAAAAATCGCGCAGATTCTTCGAGAGCGGCGAATGACTCAAGCTCAGGCTGCAAAGTTGCTTCACCTTACGCAGCCGAAGGTTTCCGGCATGCTCCGAGGAAATTTTCAGGGGATGTCCGAACGGCGGCTTCTGCGCTGCCTGACACGACTTGGACGCGACGTCAGAATTGTCGTGACCCGTGGGACTCGACCGCAAGGCCGGATGAGCGTGAGATTCGAATAATGTCCGGCAGATACCCTTTCGTGATGCAATTTGGCCAGGGTCTAGAACTTGCTGTAGCATAGAAGTTCGATATACTCCGCTTTCCAATTTTTCGGGGAGTGCAGGCACACATGGGCGTTCTCGATCAGCGCTTCGAGAAAAATTTCATGATCACGTCGGTGGACTACGTCTTCAACTGGGCGCGCAAGAGCGCGATCTGGCCGCTGACGTTCGGATTGGCGTGCTGCGCCATCGAGATGATCGCTTCCACGACTTCGCGCTTCGACATGGCGCGATTCGGCGCGGAAGTTTTTCGCCCATCGCCGCGGCAAGCCGACCTGATGATCGTCGCCGGCACCGTGACGCTGAAAATGGGGCCGGTGCTGAAGCGCGTGTGGGACCAAATGCCCGATCCGAAGTGGTGCATTTCGATGGGCGCGTGCTCGAGCGTCGGCGGACCATTCAACGCTTACTCCGTTTTGCAGGGCGTGGACAAAATCGTGCCGGTGGATGTGTACGTCGTCGGTTGTCCGCCGCGGCCCGAAGGATTATTTTTCGCGCTGCTGAAACTGCAGGACAAAATCGACCAGATGTCGTTGGCGAAGCGTCCCACCGAAGTTCGCCTGCATCCGGGCATGGTGGACGAGTTCAAGAGCGGCGTGATGGTCGCGCAGACGCCTTCACCCCGGTGATTCAGCCTGCAATTCAGTTTGCAGACAGGAGCGCGTAATGGCTTTTTTGCGTGCTGCACGGAAAGACGAAATTCCCGCAGGCTCGATCCGCGAATTTCAGATCGAAGGCAAAGCCATCGCGCTGGCAAACGTCTCCGGAAAATTCTACGCGATCAATAACACTTGCCTGCATCGCGGCGGCCCGCTCGCGGAAGGCGAACTCAACGGAAATGTGGTCACCTGCCCCTGGCACGGCTGGCAGTACGACGTGACGAGCGGAAAGTTGACGATGAATCCCGCGGTCGGCGAGCAATGCTATCCGATCGAAGTGCGCGGGGAAGATATTTTTGTAGATTGCACGTAAGTGATTCTTTTCCAGTGATTTGCGGCGCGGTCGCATGCCATGCAACATTCGCGGCTCGCGTAAAAGATTAAAAACAAAAGCCTTACCGATCCAAATTGAATCTTCGACTTCCCATCGTCAGTCGTGTATAGTGTCGCGCCTAAATGCGGCTGCCGCGGATTTTTCGGCAAGCCTTCGGAGTCCTAAACGCAAAAGATGACCCTGCAACCGCCGAAGCGACGATACTGGTTCTTCAGCGCCGATCCTCATCACTATCATTGGGACACGCTATTCGTTAAGGGAAAAGAGATGTGGCGCGGCGCGCGCAACAAGGCAGATGCGCAGCGCCAACTGAAGCAAGTCCGGAAGGGCGATCGCGTGCTTTGCTATCACGCGGCGCCTGAACGCGCGATTTACGCGCTCGCGGAAGTCACGCGCGATCCGTATGCCGATCCGGACGATCCGACGGGTAAGAATCTCGTCGCGGATTTGCGCGCTCTCGAGCGGCTGCCGCGCCAGGTGGGGCTCGTCGAACTGCGCGAAAACAAGGCGCTGCGCAAGGTGAAGTTTTTCAAAAACGTGCGCCTGCTGATTTCGCCGCTTCTCGAAGAGGAATACACCGAGATGCTGCGCATGGCCGGAGTAGTGGCCGCGCCCGGGCTTCCGCTGCCGTAAAATAGCGGGCCGCGATGAGCTTCAGAGGAATCACCGCCGCGCTGGCCTTCATTCTTATTCTTGCAGTCGCGATCGTTGCCATGCCCCAAAATTCGCCGATCGAAAAAAATCCGCTGGCTGGAATTCCATCGGGCCGCACGCGTGTGATCGATCTTTCCTACGCGATCAACGACCATCTGCCGCCGTGGCCCGGCGACAAGAAAACTTTCGAGGCTCAGCCGAACGCCACATTCGAAAAAGACGGCTACTTCACGCGCAGCTTCTGGATGCTCGAGCACTACGGTACGCACCTAGATGCGCCAATCCATTTTGCGAAGGGCGGCGCGACGGTGGACCAGATTCCGGCGCAGAAATTATT
>DASTCZ010000112.1:0-7305 GCA_035710585.1 Candidatus Acidiferrales bacterium
AGGAATCCGCAAAAGTCGGAAGTAAGTTTGGGACAGGTTTTGCGGGGGTAACTCAGTGGCTAGAGTCTCTGCCTTCCAAGCAGATGGTCGCGGGTTCGAATCCCGTCCCCCGCTCCAGACGTTTTGAAGAGGAATAAGGAACATGGCGAAGGAAAAATTTGAGCGGTCGAAGCCGCACGTAAACATCGGGACGATCGGTCACATCGACCACGGCAAGACGACGTTGACGGCGGCGATCACCAAGGTGCTGTCGAAGCACAACCCGAAGGTGCAGTTCCGTGCGTTCGATTCGATCGACAACGCGCCGGAAGAGCGCGAGCGCGGGATCACGATCGCGGTGGCGCACGTGGAGTACGAAACGCCGAACCGGCACTACGCGCACATCGATTGCCCGGGGCACGC
The DNA here is from genome assembly GCA_035710585.1 of Candidatus Acidiferrales bacterium. Classification (GTDB taxonomy): domain Bacteria; phylum Acidobacteriota; class Terriglobia; order Acidiferrales; family UBA7541; genus DASTCZ01. Next base: position 403 of record DASTCZ010000112.1, read on the forward strand.
CGACTACGTGAAGAACATGATCACGGGAGCGGCACAGATGGACGGCGCGATTCTGGTGGTAGCGGCAACGGATGGACCGATGCCGCAGACGCGGGAACACATTCTGCTGGCGCGGCAAGTGGGAGTTCCCTACATCGTGGTGTTTTTGAACAAGTGCGACGCGGTGGAAGATCCCGAATTGCTCGAACTTGTTGAACTCGAAGTTCGTGAACTGCTGAAGAGCTACGGGTTCCCTGGGGATCAGATTCCGGTGATTCGGGGATCGGCGCTTGGGGCACTCAACGGCGAAGAGAAGTGGGAGAAGACCATTCTCGAGCTGATGGCGAAGGTGGATGACTACATACCGCTGCCGCAGCGGGATATCGACAAGCCGTTTGCGATGCCGATCGAGGATATTTTCTCGATTTCGGGCCGCGGAACGGTGGTGACGGGAAGAGTGGAACGCGGCAAGGTGAAGGTGGGAGAAGAAATCGAGATCGTGGGCTTCCGTCCGACGATCAAGCGCGTGGTGACGGGCGTGGAGATGTTCCGCAAGCTGCTGGACGAGGGGATGGCGGGAGACAACGTGGGGCTCCTGCTGCGCGGCACGGAGAAGGAAGAGGTGGAGCGCGGGCAGGTGTGCGCGAAGATCGCTTCGATCACGCCGCACACGAAGTTCAAGGCTGAAGCGTACGTGCTGAAGAAGGAAGAAGGCGGGCGTCACACGCCGTTCTTCACCGGCTACCGTCCACAGTTTTATTTCCGCACGACGGACGTGACGGGCGATGTGAAGCTGCCGGCGGGAGTGGAGATGGTGATGCCGGGAGACAACGTATCGGTGGAAGTGGCGCTGATCACGCCGGTGGCGCTGGAGAAGGGGTTGAGATTCGCGATTCGTGAAGGCGGGCACACGGTAGGAGCAGGCGCGGTCGTCGAGATCGTAGAGTAGCAGTCAGATGTCTCTGGAACTCATTCGCAGCCGAGTTTCCAGACAGCAAGACGGCGACTGGGAATTTGGCTATGCGCGAGGCGGACGCAAGAACGAAGTAGACGGATCGTTTGAGCTCTCCGCGGAAGCAGTAGAAAAGATTTGGCAGCAGGCAATCGGCCCGATGCCGCACATCGAACTTCAAGTGCACGATGTCTTGAAAGAGTGGGATCGACTGAAGCAGTGGCTGTCGGCGGAAATTGAAAGCGAGTTGCAGGCGTAAAGGGACAAGGCGATGCGAGAGATCATCACGATGCAGTGCGGCGATTGCAAGAACCGCAACTACACGACGACGAAGAACAAGAAGAAGCACACGGAGCGGCTGGAGACCAGCAAGTTTTGCAAGCACTGCCGGAAGCATACGGCGCATAAAGAGGTGAAATGAATTTCGCGTAATTTGCGAAATTCACCCTGAGTCCGCCACGGCGGACGAAGGGTAGAAGCAATGCGAGACGGTCCTTGGTTTTGTTACATGCTCCGATGCAGCGACGGTTCGTTTTATGTGGGCGCGGCAAGGGATTTAGAGAAACGGGTTAAGCGGCATAACTGGGGAGTCGGATCGAAACATACTGCAAAGCGAAGACCCGTTGAATTGATCTGGACCGAAGAACATTCGACAGAACTTTCGGCCAAGTCGAGAGAAGCAGAGATTAAAGGGTGGAGCAGGGAGAAGAAGCAGAGGCTGGTCGAAGCGGGACATCGTGCGAATCACCCTTCGCCAGAAACGGGCTCAGGGTGAATTTTCGAGCGAAGCTCGAAAATTCAGGGGAGTAGGTTCAACGGCAGACCGCCGGTCTCCAAAACCGGATGTGGGGGTTCGAATCCCTCCTCCCCTGCCAGTTTTGGAAGTGAGGCGGATGAAGTGAAGCAAGTCGGCGCAGTGAGCGAGGCGGTATGGCAACGACGCAGGCGGCCAAATTGAATACGACGCCAGGATCACCGGAACGGGTTGAGCGGCGCGAGCGGCCAGAATGGCTGCAGAAGCTGCTGGATTATCCGGCGCGCGCGCGCACGTTTCTGCACGAAGTGCGCGTGGAGATGAAGCAGGTCACCTGGCCTTCGCGGACGGAAATTCGCAGCACGACGCTGGTGGTGATTTTGACCACCATCTTTTTTGCGGTGTTTCTCTACGCGGTGGATCAGCTCGCCGCGTGGGGCGTCACGCGGTTCATCAAGATGTCCGGGCAGTAATGGAAAAGGGACTCATGGCAAAGCAGTGGTACATCATCCACACCTACTCGGGCTTTGAGAAAAAGGTGAAGGAAAGCCTTGAGAGCCGCGTCACGGCGATGGGGCTGCAAGACAAGATCGGCCAGATCCTGATTCCGACCGAGGAAGTGGTGGAAGTGCGCGGCGGTAAAAAAGTCACGTCCACGCGCATGGTGTATCCGGGCTACGTGCTCGTGGAAATGGAAATGGACGATTACACGTGGCACGTGGTGCGCAATACGCTGCGCGTGACCGGGTTCGTCGGATCGGGACAGACGCCGACGCCGCTGTCAGACGAAGAGGTGCAAAACATTTTGCACCGTGCCGCGACTCCTTCGGAGCGGCCGCGTCCGAAGCTCACATTTGAGCGCAATGAGCAGGTGCGCATCGTGGACGGGCCATTTGCGAACTTCACCGGAGTGGTGGAAGAAGTGAACACTGACCGCAGCACGCTGAAGATTTCCGTGACGATTTTCGGGCGTTCGACGCCCGTGGAACTCGATTTTATGCAGGTGGAAAAGACTACCTAGCAGGTAAGGGAACATGGCGAAGAAGGTTCAAGCACAGTTGAAGCTGCAAGTGCCCGCGGGGAAAGCGGCGCCTTCGCAGCAGTTGGGCACGGCGCTCGGTCCGCAAGGCGTGAACATTATGGAGTTTTGTAAGCAGTTCAACGCCAAAACCAAGGGCGATCCGGAGGGGATGGTCACCCCGGTGATCATCACGGTCTACAGCGACCGCACGTTCACGTTTGTGACGAAGACGCCTCCGGCGGCGGAACTGCTGAAGCGCGCAGCGGGAATCGTGAAGGGGTCCGCGGAGCCGAACCGCAATAAGGTCGGCAAAGTGACCAAGAAGCAAGTGGCGGACATCGCGAAGACGAAGCTGCCCGACCTGAACACGACCAACCTGGAGTCGGCGATCCGCACGGTGCTAGGCACGGCGCGAAACATGGGCATTGAAGTGTTGGAGGGCTGAAGCAAATGGCCGCAAAGAAACCCGGAAAGAAAATCGAAGCGGCGCGCAAGCAGATTGAGGCGCGTCCCTACAAATTGAACGAAGCCGCCGAGGCCATCAAGAAGGCGCACTTCGTGAAATTCGACGAGACCGTGGAAGTGGTGATCAATCTCGGCGTCGATCCGAAGCATTCCGACCAGATGGTCCGCGGCACGGTGGTGCTGCCGCACGGACTCGGCAAATCGAAGCGCGTGCTGGTGATCGCGGGCGGCGAAAAGGTGAAGGAAGCGCAGGCGGCGGGCGCGGATTTCGTCGGCGGCGAAGACGTGGTGCAGAAGATCCAGGAAGGCTGGACGGATTTCGACGCGGTCATTGCGACTCCGGACATGATGCGCTCGGCCGGACGGCTCGGAAAAGTGCTCGGCCCGCGCGGGCTGATGCCCAACCCGAAGACCGGCACGGTGACGTTTGAAGTGGCGCAGGCCGTAAAAGAAATCAAGGCCGGTAAGGTGGAATTTCGCGTCGATAAGACGGGAATCATTCATTCGCCGGTGGGAAAGATCAGCTTCGATGCGGGAAAACTTGCGGAAAACGCGCACGCGTTGATCGGCGCGGTGATCAAGGCGAAGCCCGCGGCGGCGAAGGGGAAATACGTCAAGAAGGTGACGCTGACCTCCACGATGGGCCCGGGAATCCAGATCGACCACGCGGAAGTGGAAGCAGCGACAGCAGCTTAGAGAAATTGAATCCTGAGAGCGACTTAGAGCGTCCAATGAAAAAGCGAAGCGACAAGGAAAAGGACCTGGAGCAGCTGAAGTCCGAGCTGGCGACGGTTTCGACTGTGATCCTGACGACGTTTCAGGGGATCACCGTCGAAGACGACACCAAGCTCCGCCGCACGATTCAGGCCGTCGGCGGCGACTATAAGGTCGTAAAGAATACTCTGGCCGAGCGGGCCGCAGCGGGAACACCCGTCGGCGACCTGCTGAAGAATCTCACCGGCCCGACCTCCATCGCGTTCACGCAGGCCGATCCTGTCGCGCTCGCCAAGGCTCTAACCAAGTTTGCGAAAGACGTACCTGCGTTCAAATTCCGGGCGGGACTGGTCGAAGGCCGCGTGCTTTCCATCGCGGAGCTCAGCCAGCTCGCCCAATTGCCGTCGAAAGACGAACTCATCGGCAAGATCATGTTCCTGATCAATGCGCCGGCGCAGCGGATGGCATCGGCGCTTTCGGCCGTTACGCGCAACGTCGCGGTGGTCGTGAGCGAAGCGCAGAAGGCGAACAAGTTTTCGGGAGGCGAAGCGGCGCAGTAGCTCTGCCTCGCGGCGCACGGGTTCAGCAGCACGGATTTGCAAACTATCGAGGAGGAAGTGAAAAAGCCATGGCGAGTAAAGTCGAGAACATTCTCGAGGAAATCAAGGGCCTGACGTTGCTGGAAGCCGCCGAACTGGTCAAGAAGATGGAAGAGACCTTCGGCGTTTCAGCGGCAGCGGCGGCGCCGGTGATGGTGGCCGGCGGCGGCGCAGCGGCGGGCGCGGCACCGGCGGAGGAGAAGACGGAATTTTCCGTGGTTCTCACCGATGTCGGCGCGAACAAGATCAACGTCATCAAAGCGGTTCGCGAAGTCACCAGCCTCGGGCTGAAGGAAGCCAAGGACCTGGTGGACGGCGCACCCAAGCCGATCAAAGAAGGCGTGAACAAAGACGAGGCGGCCACGATCAAGAAGAAGTTCGAAGAAGCGGGCGCCAAAGTCGAAGTCAAGTAGCACGCCACGGCGGTTCAGGCTTGGCCGGCTCGCAAGCGGGAAGCCGGCGCGAAGGGATTTGCGTTACGCAAGTTTCAGGCCGCGACACTCGAAGCATTTACATCGTCCTGCCGGGACGGATGGCGAAGCTGTCGGCTTTCGCCGCAGGCAGCCATGCCTGCATGGATTCCGTCTCGTGCAACGCATTCGTGCGGGTATAGGGGAGAAGAATGCAGAACGGCAATCATAATCATCACAATCGCGAACGCCAGCGCCTGGACTTTTCGAAGATCCAGAGCTCGATCCAGATTCCGAACCTGATCGAGGTGCAGCGCAAATCCTATCAGCGATTTCTGCAGATGGATCTGCTGCCCAGCGAGCGCGAGGACGCGGGCTTGCAGTCCGTATTCAGCTCCGTGTTTCCGATCCAGGATTTCCGCGGGCTTTCGCAGCTCGATTTCGTGGATTATTCGATCGGAAATTGGGAATGCAAGTGCGGCAACCTGAAGGGGTTGCACCACTTGCGCGCCACCTGCCGGAATTGCGGCGCGTCGGTGGTGACGAATCCTTATCAGACCGGCGACGTGATTTGCACGAAGTGCGGCACGTTCAACAAGAACACGCCGACTTTCTGCAACAAGTGCGGCGACCCGGTGGCGATGCAGCTGAAATACGACGTGAGCGAGTGCGAAGACCGCGGCATGACGTATGCGGCGCCGCTCAAGGTCACCATCCGCCTGACGATTTACGACAAAGACCCGGACACGGGCGCGAAGAACATTCGCGACATCAAGGAACAGGAAGTTTTCTTCGGCGATATTCCGCTGATGACGGACAACGGCACGTTTGTTATCAACGGCACCGAGCGCGTGATCGTGAGCCAGTTGCACCGCTCTCCCGGCGTGTTCTACGAGTCTGCGAACAATCGCAGTTACTTCCTCGGGAAAATCATTCCCTACCGCGGCTCGTGGGTAGAATTCGAATACGACACGAAAAACATTCTGTACGTGCGCATCGACCGCAAGCGCAAATTCCTGGGCACGATTTTCCTCCGCGCGCTGGGAATGAAGACCAACGAAGACATTCTGCGCACGTTCTATCAAGTAGAGCGCATCGCGATGCGCGAGGGCGATCTCTACTGGAACGTCTCCGAAGGGCTGATCGACCGTAAGCTTTCGCGTGAGATCAAGCACCCGAAGAGCGACGAAGTGATCGTTGGCGCGCATAAGCGCATCACCGAGAACCTGTACAAGGAACTGGCGAAGGCGCGCGTGGCGCAAGTGGGCGTCACGATCGCCGACCTTGAGGGCGCTTTCACCGTTTCCGACATCGTGAATCGCGAGACGGGCGAAGTGCTGGTCGAATCGAACCGCCCGATGACGGCGGAGCTGTGGCAGGCCGTCGCCGCCGCGGGCATCACGGAAGCGGATGTGTTCTTCCCCGAGCGCGATGACACCGGTGTGGTGATCAGCCGCACGCTCGATAAGGACGCCATCCGTTCGCCGCGCGAAGCGCTGATCGAAATCTACCGCAAGCTGCGTCCGGGCGATCCGCCGACGCTTGAAACGGCGACGTCGCTATTCAACGGAATGTTTTTCGACCCGCGCAAATACGATTTCAGCAAAGTGGGCCGGCTAAAGTTCAACATCAAGCTCGGTCTCGAAACTCCGCTCGAAACTCGCACGCTCGATTCCGCGGACTTCGTCGCGGCAATCCGCTACTTGCTGAAGCTGCGCAAAAACGTCGGCAGCGTGGACGACATCGATCACCTGGGCAATCGCCGCGTTCGCGCGGTCGGCGAGCTCCTCGAGAACCAGTTCCGCATCGGCCTGGTTCGCATGGAGCGCGCGATCAAGGAAAAGATGTCGGTGTACCAGGAAATGTCGACGGCGATGCCGCACGACCTGGTAAACGCGAAACCGGTCATGGCCGCGATCCGCGAATTCTTCGGAAGCTCGCAGCTTTCGCAGTTCATGGATCAGACCAATCCGCTTTCGGAAATCACCCACAAGCGGCGCCTTTCGGCT
>DASTCZ010000113.1:0-14710 GCA_035710585.1 Candidatus Acidiferrales bacterium
GCCGTTTGCTGGGTTCCGATGTGGCTGCTCTACCGCCGGCGCATTTTCATCAAGGTGTAACAATTTATGGTGCATCCTAAAAGAGGGATAGGTGTGCGCTCACAAGCACAGGCCAACGGAACTTCAACTGCGAACGGCGGATGGTTAATGACGACGCGTGTGCTGATCATTGAAGACGATAAAGATATCGTCGAGCTGGTGCGGTACAACCTTGCAAACGAAGGTTATCAAGTGACTTCCGTCTCCGACGGAGCTTCAGGGCTTGCGCAGGTGCGGAAATCGCCGCCCGATTTGCTTCTGCTCGACCTGATGCTTCCAAAGCTCTCCGGACTGGAGATCTGCCGCGAAATCCGCCGCGACGGCTCGCTCAATCGCCTTCCCATTCTGATGCTCACCGCTCGAGGCGAAGAAGCCGACCGAGTCGTCGGCCTGGAAATGGGCGCCGACGATTACGTCACGAAGCCCTTCAGCCCTCGTGAGCTTGCCGCGCGTGTAAAGGCTCTGCTCCGCCGCACCGCTCCCGCCGACGAAGGCGAAAGGATCATAGAAGCCGGAGCGCTCCTGATCGATCCTTCCGCGTATCGCGTCAGCCGCGCAGGAAAAAATCTCACTCTCAGCACCCTGGAATTTCGCCTGCTTCACTACCTTGCTTCCCATCCCAACCGCGTGTTCACCCGCGATCAGTTGCTCGATGGCGTCTGGGGCACGGACCGCTTCGTGACGCCGCGAAGCGTGGACGTGTACATTCGCCGCCTGCGTGAGAAAATCGAACCCGATCCTGAAAAGCCCGCTCACTTGAAAACCGTGCGCGGCGCGGGATACTTGTTCGAGATGGCCGCTGAAGCGCAGCGCGCCGAACGCAGCACTCGTGCGAATTAGTCTTTTCTGGAACCTCGCACTTCTCTTCACCTGCTTGCTGGCCGCCGCTCTGGTGGCCACCGCCGCCGTGTCTCCGGGCACGCTCGGCCATTGGCCTGTTTGGCTCGCGGTCGGCATACTCGTGGTCGGCGCCGGCGCGATGGCCATGTACGTTGCGCGGTCACTTTCTCTGCGAATGAAGCGCCTCGAGCAATTTGCCGGGCGCATGGCTGAGGGTGATTTCACGCCGGTGGATCTCGACGATCACCACGACGAGATTTCCGAGCTTTCGCGCGCCATGAACAAGATGGCCGTGCAGCGCAAAGAGGCGCTTCACCGCCTCGCCGCCGAACACACACAGCACATCGCCATCCTGGAAAGCATGATCGAAGGCGTCGCCGTCGTTAATCATGATGGCCGCGTCGTGTTTTCCAACGGCGCTTTCCTGCAGATTCTCCTGCAAAGCGGCGCCGCGTCCACCGTCAGCCGTCCCGCAGCCACGGGAAGGCTGCTCGTCGAAGCTGTGCGGCAGACGGAGCTGCTGAACGCAGTGCGGCAAGTGCTTGCCACCGGCCAGCGCGTGGAAAATGAAATTACAGTGGGCACTCTCCGCCCGCGCACCTTTGCCGTGACGGTTTCGCCGGTGCGCGAAAGCGTCGAAAGCGGCGCGACGCAAGCGGCGGTCCTTGTGCTCCACGACATCACCGAGCTTCGCCGCCTCGAACGCGTGCGTCGCGATTTTGTCGCCAACGTCTCGCACGAATTCAAAACGCCCCTGACCGCCATTCAGGGCTTCGCTGAGACTCTGCTCGGCGGCGCGCTCGATGACACCGCCAATCGCGAACGGTTCGTCACAATCATCCGCGATCATTCCGTGCGCCTTGCGCGCCTCACCAACGATCTATTGAAGCTCACGCAATTCGAAGCGGGTCGCATGGAACTCGATCTCCGGCCGGTGAAAATCTGCGATATCGCCGCCTCGTGCGTCGAGACCATTCATTTTCAGGCCGAAAAAAAGCTGCACGCCGTCGAACTGCAATGCCCGCCTGATCTGCCTCCCGCGTTGGGTGATGCGGGCCGCATCCGCGAAGTCCTCACCAATCTTCTCGAGAACGCCGTGCAGTACACGCCGCCCGGCGGGCATATCGACGTCTCGGTGGAACGGCGCGACGACCGGATTGTCGTCACGGTCGGGGACGACGGCATCGGCATTCCCCGCACCGATCAGGAGCGCATTTTCGAGCGCTTCTACCGCGTCGATACGGCGCGGTCACGCGAAGCAGGAGGCACGGGGCTCGGACTGAGCATCGCGCGGCACATCGTGGAATCCCACGGTGGCCGCATCTGGCTCGAGAGCGACGTCGGCGAAGGCTCCAAATTCCATTTCTCTGTTCCGGTCGCGACCTGATTTTTCTGCCGGTCTCGAAATCTTCATCCTCTATTAAATTCACGTTCACTTTTCGTGTTCAATCTGTCATGCGGAGGAAAAAAACGTTATGGCGTCTCCGCACACTTCTCCGCTTTCGATCTACCAGGAAACTCTCGTCAACTACCTCATCTCCATGGCGCGCACGGTGGAGCGCGGCATCCAGAAATCGATGGAAGCACTCACCCGCGGCGCCGGGGCCGATTCCGCCGCGCTCGCCAGCGAAGTGTTCCTGCTCGAACCGCGCGTCAACGAAATGGAAATGATGATCGATGAGCACGCCGTGCGGATCCTCCGTGCCGGGAATTTGACCGATGAAGAAATTCGCCTCACCGTCGCGGCGCTCAAAATCACGAATGACCTCGAGCGCATGGGCGATCTCGCCGTCAATCTCGCCGAGCGCGTGATTTCCCTGCAGGAAATGCCCAGCGCGGAGATTCCGCCGGAACTGAACCCAATGATCACCGCCGTCCGCGCGATGGTGACGAAGTGCCTGGGCGCGCTGATGCATCGGAACCTCATACTCGCCAACGAAGTGCTGGAAGCCGACGACGTCGTAGACCGCTACCGCGACCAGATCTTCGAGCGCCTGATGGAAACGATGGCGCTGGACGCCGCTCGCATCAGCCCCAATCTGCAATTCGTGCTCGCCAGCCGGTATCTCGAGCGGATCGCCGACCACGCCACCAACATCGCCGAGGACACCATCTTCTGGCTCCGCGGGCTCGATGTGCGTCACGGCCGCGCACTGGCTATGCGCTCCGATTTGCCGCCGAATTCCGCCCGCGATGTCATGCAGAATTCACAATCGGTTGATTCCTCGTTGAATTCCTCGCTGTAGATTGCGCAGCCAGAGAGAGGCGTCTCCTCAAGCTTCTCCGCCGAGCAGCCAACCCGTGCTGCCGGCCACACCTCCCGCGGGGCCGCCGTTCCCCTGGCGACGGCTCCGCAACCTCCTCCCTTAAATTTCACCCTTTCGCCGAGTGCACTCGACCAAAACGGCGTCATCAACCCGCATCTTCGATTCACACCACTGGGCGCATGCACGAACCTCTTAGTCTCGGGAGACAAACCCGCCGGCGACGCGGAGGCCCAGCTGCCTCACTAGTTGGGGAATATCGCCCTAGAGGACTAGTACCGCTGCGGTAGAGCTGTCAATCGATGTTTTCAGGCGACATCAGGCGGCAAGCGAGCGATGTCGCGTTTTGTCGCTTGCTCTTCGAGGCCGCCCGGCCGATATTTTCCACTCTGCCAATCATTTCAGGAACGCTCCTGATTCGGAGGATGAACGCAATGAAGGCTTCCTATCGAGCTTTGTGCATGCTGTCTGCTTTCGGCATTCTTGCGGCGGTGTCCCTTACATGTGTGAATTCCCATGTATCGGCTAGCACGGGCATTTCGACGTCCGCCACGTTCCGCGACGATACGACCATTCCCGACCGCATCCGCAGTGATGGCGCCGGCCCTTACGTCAATGGTCAGCAAGACATAAAGGCGATCATCGACGGCGTCGGCGATTTCGATCTCGACACCAGCAACGCCCCACACGGCACGCGCACGCTCTTCATCGATTTCACATCGCCAGCATCCACGTCGGCGACGCCTCCGTTCACCTCTGCCAACGTGGACGTATATTTCAGCACGGGTGGCGGCGGTCTGCCTCAGATGGCCGTGGGCGACGCAAAGACGATGCACGTGCAGATCATCCTGCCGGGCGGCTACTTTTTGGAATTCAATCCAAATGCGCAACCCGGCAGCTCAAGCGTGCTGGTCACGCGCACTTCGTCGAACACTTGGACCATAGAGGCCAGCGCGACATCGACGGCTCAATTGATCCAGACTACGACCTCGCACGGAAAAACCACGGTGACCAACGACGGCTTCTTCTACATGCCTTTCAAGATCACCGTGCAGCAGCTTTAGAAGGTCGCAAGCGCGGGAACGCGCGCGTTCAAAACCAGGTCTGGGCTTTCCAGCGGCGGTATTCGTCGCCGAACTTCGCTTCGAGGACTTTGCCCTCCGCGTGCGCACGGGCGATTTGCATCGGGATGATCGGCACCAGGGCGATCAGCGCAACCGGCTTCCAGTAAAGTGCTAAGCCGCCGATGAACGTGCAGCCGTATACGTAAACCGGATTGCGGATTTTCGCGTAAAGGCCGGTTGTCACCAGCTTCACGGCTTTCGGCTGAATGGAAAAGGCCGGACCGAGCTGCATTCGCGCGATCGAAACTAGCAATAGCGAGATCACGGCGATCGCGGCGCCCACGATGCGCAGCGGCGTCCAGGGAAATGGCGGCCAGACGACGAGGTAGACCGCTAACAGGATGGGGATGATGACGAAGACAAGCGTGAATTTCATGGACCTTTCTCGCGCCGAGACGGATTCTAGTCAGCTTACGGTCGGCCGCATAGAAAAGTTTCTCTGATTTTGCGTCGCGGCGTGAATTCAGGCGAACGTCCGGTGATGAGACTCGAGCGCGGGATTATCCAATCAGGCCGGATCGCGCAAAGGAAAACTCGGTGAGCAAACCAAAAAGCTGCAAGGAACGCGACGTATTCATCGCGCTCCCTGCGTAGAAGGAACCTAAAGCGAATCAGGGTGAGGGCCCCGATTACATGCCCATGCTCGGGTTCGGCATCAGCACGGTGTCGATCACGTGAATTACGCCGTTCGATTGATACACGTCGGCCTGCGTGACGCGCGCGGTGCCGCCCTTTTCGTCGGTGAGCACGAGCGTGCTGCCATTCATGCTCGCCCAGAGCTTGCCGCCGCCAACGGTCTTAAGTTCCGCCTTTCCGTGGCCGGCTTTGATGGCCTTGGCGATCGCGGCGCTGTCCCACTTTCCGGCGACGACGTGATAGGTGAGGATCTGCGTGAGGGTCTTTTTATTTTCGGCCATCACAAGATTGTCCACCGTGCCCGCGGGAAGTTTGTTGAATGCCTCATTGGTCGGCGCAAAAACGGTGAATGGCCCCGCGCCCTGCAAAGTGTCCACCAGGCCAGCGGCTTTTACCGCCGCGACGAGCGTGGTGTGATCGTCGGAATTCATCGCGTTTTGAATGATGTTTTTCGACGGAAACATTTCGTGCCCGCCGACCATGGGATTACTCATCATCTGGGCGCCTGCGCCGGTAGCGGCCAGCAGCGCAAGGGAAAGCAGCCGTGCAACTCGTTTCATAATTCGCTCCTCTTATAGTGTGTTTGTCCTGCTCGCGATGTACTACGGAGGCGCTGCGCGATTGGATGAGCGAAGAATCGCCAAACTTGATTTCGCCTTTCGCGGCGGAATATCATTGCTTGTGCGGGAGCAAGCCGCCGCGAACCGCACCGAAGGACTTCAGCGGCCGAACTGATTTGTTCTGATGGAAGACACCGCGCCAACACATAACGAAATGCGTGTCACGGCGCGCAGGCGATCGTTTCGCGCGGCGGTCGCCTGTCTCGCGCTCTCCTTGGCAGTGCTCGCGATTGCCGCGAAAACGCTGCACTATTCGCATCAATCTCCCGAGACGCGTTACTTCTCTTCGTCGGTAAAAATCGTCAAGGCGGGTCCGAAGGAATTCGGATCCACGGCTCCGGTCTCGGTGATAGCAATCCAGACTCCCAGAGTTATTGCGACGGCACCGCCACCGGACGATTTCGCGCAAATTAACCAGCCTGAAATTCCCCCTGCACGCGCGCCGCATTCCACGCGGCAACTGCTTCGCGGTCCTCCCTCCATCGCGTAATTCGCGGCACGATTCCCGTTTTTCAAGCTAAGTATTTTCCCCGGGCGGGCCCACACGCAGACGCGGAGCTCTGACCGGGCGCTAAAAATCAAGGTTCAAAAATGTCGCAAGTAACGCAGGCATTGAACACGGCCCAGATTCGGGCGCTTGCCGAACTGGACAGCGGACTGGTCTCGAACGCCATCGAGCAATTCAACGTGCGTCTGCGGAACGAAGGTTTCTGCGACGCGACGATTCGCTGCCAAACTCCCGCGCTTCCGCCGATCGTCGGATACGCGGTCACGGCGAAGATGCGCAGCTCCGTGCCGCCGACGGTTGGCCGCAGCTTCCGCGACCGCACGGATTGGTGGAAGCAAATTTTGCGCATGCCCGCGCCGCGAATTGTCGTGATTCAGGACGTGGACGCGCGGCCGGGTTTCGGGTCGCTGGTGGGAGAGCTTCACGCGAACATTTTCCGCGCGCTCGGCTGCGCTGGATGCGTGACAAACGGAGCGGTGAGAAATGTGCGCGAAGCCGAGGCGATGCCCTTTGCGATGTTCGCGAGCGGAATCGCGGTGTCGCACGCGTTCGCTCACCTGGTGTCGTACGGCGAGCCGGTGGAGGTGGGGCGACTGGTGATCAAACCGGGCGATCTGCTCCACGCCGACCGCGATGGAGTGGTGCACGTGCCGCAGGAGATTGCCGGCGAGATTCCGGGAATGGCGCAAGGGCTGATCCACAAGCGGGAGCGATTGCTGGCGTATTGCAGAAGCAAGGAATTTTCCGTCGATGAACTGCAAGCGAAATTGGAGAAATTAGGCTGAGCCGGCCGGAGTGATTTTGCGGCGGACTCACAAGGAATCGGGATGCCAAACGCGAAGAGCAGTGGAGCGAAACGCAGATGTTTCCGCAAATGGCTCGCGGGTGCGATCACCACGGCGATTGCCTGCGCGGCCGTATTCACCGCGAGCTGTTCTCGCGGGCCGCAGACGGCGAAGGCGGACGCGGAAAGCGCGCCGACCGTAGCGGTGGCGACGGTGACGCGAGCGCCGCTGGCGCGGACGCTGGACCTGCCGGCGGAATTCCGGCCGTTCCAGGAAGTGGATCTGCACGCGAAGGTCGCCGGATACGTGAAGGAGATTTACGTGGACGTGGGCAGCCGCGTGCGAAATGGACAACTGCTCGCGACGCTCGAAATTCCAGAGTTGCAAGACGAAGTGACGCAGGCGAAGGCGCAAGTGAGCCGTTCGCAGGAAGAAGTGACGCGGGCGCAGAGCGACTTGCGGCGTGCGCAATCGGCGCACGATCTGGCGCATGTGTCTTACACGCGGCTGCAGGGCGTGGTGAAGACGCGGCCGGATCTGATCGCGCAGCAGGACATGGACACAGCGCAGGCCAAGGACCAGGAGTCCGAAGCGGAAGTCGATACGGCGAAGGCTTCTCTTGCAGTGGCGCAGCAACAGTCGAGCGTGGACAAAGCGAATCTTTCGAAGAACGAGGCGCTGTACGCCTACTCGCAGATTCGCGCACCGTTCGACGGCGTGGTAACGAAGCGATACGCGGACAAAGGAACGATGCTGGCTGCGGGAACTTCGTCGGAAAAGCAGGCCATTCCGCTGGTGCAGCTCTCGCAAAACGGATTGTTGCGGCTGCAGATTCCGGTACCGGTGTCGGCAGTATCGCTGATTCACGCGGGATCGCCGGCGACGATTCATGTACCGGAATTGAAGAAAATTTTTGAAGGGAAGGTGACGCGGTTTGCAGATGTAGTGACGATGGAGACGCGGACGATGGACACGGAGATCGACGTGCCCAACCCGAAGCTGGAGATCGTGCCGGGAATGTACGCGACGGTTTCACTGCAACTGGACCGGAAAGTGGACGTGTTGACGATACCGTTGCAGGCAGTGGAGCGAAGCGGAGACAGCGCGACGGTGATGGTGGTGAATTCAGCGGGAGAACTCGAGCAGCGTACGGTGACGACGGGATTGGAGACGCCGGAGATGATTGAGATCGTCTCGGGGCTGAAGGGCGGCGAGCAGGTTGTAGTTGGCGGGCGAAGCGAATTGCGCGCGGGCGAAAGAGTGAAGACAAAAACGATCGCGATGCCAACGGAAGGGGAGCCGAAATAATGTCGCGGTTTTCGATACGGAATCCATATTTCATCATCGTGGCGTGCCTGATCGTGCTCGCGGTGGGCCTGGTGAGCTTGCTGCGCATGCCCGTGGATCTATTTCCGCCGATCAACATTCCGGAAGTGGTGGTGGCGACTTTCTATTCCGGGATGCCGCCGCAGGAAATCGAGAATGAAATTTCGGGCGTGTTTGAGCGGTGGTTCACGCTCGGTTCGGGAATCGATCACAGCGAATCGCGTTCGCTTTCGGGTGTGAGCGTCATCAAGCTTTATTTCCAGCCGGGAACGGATGCGGACGCGGACGCAACGGAGATTTCCAACCTGGCGATGGCGGACCTGCGCCGGTTGCCGCCAGGAACCTATCCGCCGGTGGTCATGAAATTCGATGCGTCGAGCTTGCCCGTCTGTCTGGTGACGTTGCAAGGCAAGGGAATGACGGAGACCCAGCTTCGCGACCTGGGGCAATTCAACGTGCGCAACCAACTCGCGGTGGCACCGGGAGCGTCGGTGCCGCAGCCGTTCGGCGGGAAATACCGGCAGATCATGGTCTACGTGGACCCAACGAAGCTGCAGTCGCACGAGCTCAGCGTGATGGACGTGGTGCGTGCGGTGAACAACGCGAACCTGATCCTGCCGGCGGGCGACGCGAAGATCGGGCCCTACGACTACAACATTTACACGAACAGCCAGATCGACAAGGTAAGCGACATCAACACGCTGCCGATCAAAACGGTCAACAATTCGCCCGTGACGATTGGTGACGTGGGGAACGCCAGCGACGCGTCCACGATTCAAACGAACATCGTGCGCGTGAACGGGCAGAAGTCCGTGTATCTGCCGGTGATGAAGCAGGGCGGCGACACGAACACGATCTCCGTTGTGAATGCGATCAAGGGCGTGCTCGGCGATTTGACCAACGTGCCGAAGCAGCTCGAGACGCACGTGGTTTTCGACCAGAGCGATTTCGTGCGAACGGCGATCAGCACGCTGTTGCGCGAGGGCGCCATCGGATTGCTGCTCACTGGCTTGATGGTTTTAGTTTTCCTGGCGAGCTTGCGGGCCACGTTGGCGGTGTTTCTCTCGATCCCGCTTTCGGCGCTGGCGGCGATCATTTGCCTCTACTTCGGCGGCGCGACGATCAATTCGATGGTGCTGGCGGGACTAGCCATCGTTTTTTCGAGATTGATCGACAATTCCGTGATCGTGCTGGAAAACATTTTCCGGCATTTGGAGATGGGCGAGCCGCCGGATGTGGCTGCAGAAAAAGGCGGGCAGGAAGTGACGATGGCGGTGCTTGCGGCAACGATCACCAGCGCGGTGGTGTTTTTTCCCGTGACGTTTCTCGTGGGCGTGAGCAAATTTTTGTTCTCAGCGCTGGCGCTGGCGGTGGTGCTGGCGCTCTTCGCTTCGTACATCGTGGCCATGACGGTGGTGCCGCTGTTTTGCGCGAAGCTGATCAAGGGACATTCGGCCGCGGCCGCGGAAATCCATGAATATGCCGAGCCGAGCGAGCAGGCCACGCCAGCGGCGAAGCGGCGGTCGTTGGGTGCGCGGTTCAATGAGGCGTTTTACCGGATATTTCAGAAGACGCTGACGCGCTACGACGGAGAAGTAAAAAAGCGCATGGAGCACCCCTGGACCGTGGTGGCGGTGATTCTGGGCGTTTTCGTCCTGAGCCTTGGATTATTTCCGCTGCTCGGCACGGCATTTTTCCCGCGATCGGATGCGGGACAATTTTCGATCAACTTCAAGGCTCCATCGGGCACGCGCGTGGAGATCACCAATCAACTGGTAGCCGAAGCAGAAGGACTCATCCGGAAAGTGGTGGCGCCGGAAGACCTGAAGCTGATCGTATCGAACATCGGCATCACTCCGGATTTTTCAGCTCTCTTTTCGAATAATTCCGGGCCGCACGCTGCCACGATCCAAGTGCAGCTGACGCCCGAGCACAAGACCAGCAGTTTCGTATACATGGACCGTGTAAGGAGCGCGATCGCGGCGGACATGCCGCAGGTGAGCACATTCATCACGTCGGGCGGAATTCAGGACGCGGTGCTGAACCAGGGGATGCCGGCGCCGATCGACGTACAGGTGAGCAGCGCCGATTTGAAGGCCGCGTTCCAGGCCGCGACGAATTTCGCCGACCAATTCAAGAAGATTTCCGGCGTGCGCGACGTGTATATCCCACAGGATCTCGATTACCCATCGTTGCGCGTGGACGTGGACCGGCTGCGGGCCAGCGAACTGGGGCTGAACCAGAAGGAAGTGATCGACAACGTGGTGACGGCGCTGACTTCCAATGGAATGATCGCGCCGAGCTACTGGGTGGACCCACACAGCGGCAACGAATACATGCTCACGGTGCAATATCCGGAAACGCAGGTGCACAACCTCGGCGACGTGAGGAACATTCCGTTGCGCGCATCCGATCAGGTCAATCCGACTCTGCTCGACGCGGTGAGCAAAGTGACGCCTGAAGAATCGCCGACAGAAGTGGATCACTACCAAATCCAGCGCGTGATCGACGTGTACGTGACGCCATCGGGCGAGGACCTGGGGCGCATCGCAAACGCTGTGGACAAGATCATCGGCCACATGTCGCTTGCCGAGGGAGTGCGCGTCAACGTGCGCGGAATGGTGCAGGGGATGCGGCAATCGTTCCGGAGCTTCGGTTTCGGGCTGCTGTTTTCTCTGCTGTTGCTCTACCTGGTGCTCGTCGCGCAGTTTCGCTCATTCGTCGATCCATTTTTGATTCTGCTTGCGGTGCCAACGGGAATTACTGGTGTGCTGGCGCTGCTGTGGGCGACGGGGACGACTCTCAATGTGCAGTCGCTGATGGGCATCATCATGATGGTGGGCATCGTAGTTTCAAACAGCATTTTGATCGTGGAGTTTGCGCATCGGCTGGAGGAAGACGGGCATTCGGTGCGCGACGCGATCGTGGATTCCTGCCGGATCCGTTTGCGGCCAATTTTGATGACGTCGCTCGCGACGGTGTTCGGACTGATTCCGATGGCGCTGGCGCTGGAGCCGGGAAGCGAGCAGTACGCGCCGCTGGCTCGCGCGATTATTGGCGGGCTGGTGGTCTCGGTGGTGCTGACAATATTCATCGTGCCGGCTGCGTATTTGCTGGTCTACCGCCGGAAAAAGAGTCATGCGGCGATGCCGGAAGCGCAGGAGGCCTGATGAGCCGGCCGAGGAACTTTTCACCCGCGATTGGAACCAATTTGAGATTTGAAATTTCAAATCTCAAGGGGACAGCGCTCGAGCCCGTACACCGGTTGAGCCGTTGGCTCAGATTCGTGCCGGGAATCGCTTTTTCAGCGGCGGCCATTCTCACCTCCGGCGCGGCGTATGCGCAATCGAGCGAAACTGTCAGACCGGATGCCGCGAGCGTCGCGCATATACAGCCGGGGCAACGGGCGCAGGCGAATCCCGCACAGTCGGCATCGCAAGCGCCGGCCGGCGCGCCCCTTACGCTGGAGCAAGCGCGGCAGGTGGCGCTGGCAAATCACCCGCAAGTGCGAGCGGCACAGTTTTCGGCGGCTGCGGCGCATGAAAACGTGGTGGAGCAGCGCGCCGCGTATTATCCGACGCTTTCGGCGGACCTGACGGGAGTGGACTCAAACGACGGCAGGATCGCCGCGGGCAGCTTGAACAATCCGATCATCTTCAGCCGGTTTGCGGGCGGAGCGGGACTGCAGCAGCTTGCGACCGATTTCGGGCGCACCAGGAATCTGGTGGCGAGCGCGAGCTTGCAGGAGGGTGCGGCAAAGGCAAACTTAGACGTCTCTCGTGCGGACGTGCTGCTGGCGGTTGACCGCGCCTATTACGCGGCTCTGCGGGCGCAGGCGGTGTTGAACGTGGCGCAGCAGACGGTGAACGATCGCGATATCGTTGATCAGCAAATCCGCGCTCTCTATCAAAGCAAATTGAAGTCTGGGTTGGACCTGAGTTTCGCGGATGTGAATCTGGCTCAGGCGAAGATGCTGCTCGTACAAGCGCAAAACGACGTGGATTCCGCTGCGGCGGAGCTTTCGCGCGCGCTGGGCGTTTCGGATTCGCGAACGTACCTTCTGGTCGAGCCGGCGGAGGTCTCAGCGGCGCCTGTGCTGCCGGATCTGAACGCAGCACTCGTTGAAGCGAATCGCGAGCGCCCGGATCTGACCGCGCAGAGATTTCAGGTGCAGGCCAACCAGAAGTTTGCGACGGCGGAGCGAGATCTCTTCTTTCCAACAATTTCGATCGCCGGCGCGGCGGGAGAAGTTCCGTTCGGACAATCACAGCTGCCGCAAAACTACGGCGCGATCGGATTCGACGTTCACGTTCCGATTTTCAACGGGAAGCTCTACAACGCGCGACACGCTGAAGCGATTGACCGCGAGCAGCAGGCCGAACAGCAACTGCGCGACCAGGAAATCAGCGTTGCCCGGGACGTGAGAGTGAGCTGGCTGGCAGCGAATACGGCGCAGCAAAATCTGGCCCTGAGCACTCAGCTTCTCGACGCCGCGAATAAGGCGCTGGACCTGGCGCAGGAGCGCTACAAGCTGGGATTGGGCTCGATCGTGGAATTAAGCCAGGCGCAGCTCAATCAGGAGCAGGCGAGCATCGCGCAGACGACGGCGAAGTATGATTATGCGACGCGATTTTCAGAGCTGAGCTATCAAGAAGGCGCGCTGAAGTAGCTCCCTGAAATAAAAAAAGGGGAGGCGAAATGCAGCCTCCCCTGAGAAATGACCGCTTCTACGGAATGTAGTAGCGGAACGACGTGAAGACCATGTTTTCGTTGTTGTGCGGCGAGCCCCCCACGCCGGACCAGGCATTGCGTACGACATAGGAATACTGCAGGCCCATCGCGAGCGTTCCGTACGAGCCGCGGTAGAAGCGGTACCAGATGCCCGCGGTGCCTTCCTGCAAGCTCTTCGTGTCGCCGGTGCACGCGCCAAGCCCGCCCGGAGTAGTGTTGTTGCCTGGCAGCGTCTCGATCCCGCAACCGGTGTTTGCGAAGAGTGGCGAGCCGTAACCTTCGCCGGCCGCACCGATGGTGTAGGCACCGCGAGCGACATATTCCATGCCGTAGTTGAAGTAAACGTCCCACGCCGGAGTGGGGTGAGCTTCGAGAGTCACGAGCCCTTGACCGGCGCGCAGCGGAGCGAGAGTTCCGTTAGGACGCACGGTAACGTCAGACAACCCGCCGGTTCCATAGCGGCCGATGCCATCGCCGACGAAGGCATGGACACCGAAATCGAGCTTCTTCGCCACGATCGGCATACGTGCATTGGCCCCGACGCCGCCCGCGTTACGCGAATCGTTGAATGCGCCGACGACTGAAGGCGGGGTGCCCGGGAAAATGCGCGCGCGGAAGTCGCTATAAACGCCGAACACTTCGTAGTGGCCGAATCCGGGTTCGAATGCCATCTTCACGACGACGTCCGGAGTTTTATTGAAGCTGAAGTTGTTTACGGTCGGCAGCAAGCCGCCGTTGGCGCCCGCCGCGCCGATCAGGAAGTTGTTGTTATTGGCGTGCGCGGTGAGAGTGGTCTGCGGGTTTTCAACGGCGATACCGAGCCAAGCCTTCTTGTTGAATTCCTTCGTCACACGGAAGGCGTACTGGCGCGCCCAGCTGAAACCGATGGAATATTGCGCGTCGATGGTGAGCGGTGGCGCTTCGGTGCGATTCGAAAGTCCGCTCTTGCGCTCCGTTACGAGGCTCCACATCTGGCCGCCGGTGAAGGTCCAGCCGCTATCGAGCGCAGCCTGCGCCCAGAACTGCCGCTGCCGGAGCGTGTAGCTATTGCTCTGGTTGCTGTTGGAAGTAACGCCTGCGGAGAGGAAGTCCGTCTCGTAGTAACCACTCAACTTCGCGATGCCCACTTTTCCTTCCACGAGCATCGAGATTCGCGACTGGCGGCCCGAAGCGTTGAACTCAGAGATCTGGCTCTGCGAGCTGCCGGCGAACGGAACCGAATTGAACGGCGTGTTGATGTCCGCGCTCAAGGCACGCTGACGCCAAACAGATTCAGCCGCGAAGAAACCGCCGGGGGTGAGCGTCACACCCTTGAAGCTGATCGACGCCGGCCCTTCGGAGCCAGAGGACGATTGCCGCGGGGCTTCCGTGCTCTTCGCGACCAGTGTTGGGCTGCCTGTTGCAGGAGCAGAGCTTGTCGATGCAGCGGAAGAGCCTGAAGGAGTGGCCGCTGGAGCGGACGCCGCCACGGTTGCAGCGGGAGCGGCGGAGCCATCCGAATGGCTGTGTGAAAGTTCGGCCTTCATGTTATCGATCTCTTGCTGCTGCTCGGCGAGACGCGCAGCCTGATCGCGCAACACCGCGCGCAACTCGTCCAGTTCCTCTTCGACTGAAGCTTTCTTGGCCGTGTCCCCTGACTTTGCGTCCGTAGTGTTTGTAGCGGGCGCGGCAGAATTTTTTGTGGTGGCGGAATTCGCCGCCGGCTTTCCATTGTCCGTTCCGCTACCCGGGCCATCCGCGGCCAGAGCTGGCGCAGCCGCGACGCCGAGCGCGAGAATCCATACAGCGATGTTTCTCATGCGTTCCCTCCTCGGGAGTAATTCCAAATTTCAGTTTG
>DASTCZ010000114.1:0-21546 GCA_035710585.1 Candidatus Acidiferrales bacterium
TCCATTCCGCGAGCCATGCCGCGGTCCGGGGCGCTCTTGCCGGGAAAAGTTGGAGCTCCGCGTCGAGACGCATCAAGTCAGCCGCTACATCGACATCGTAAAAAGGTTCCGCGATACGCACAGAGAGCCGCAAATCGCGAACTCGCGACATCAAGTTGTCGAGAGCGCTCGACGTTCCCATTCCGTCGTTATCGAACAGGCCTGGATGGACGGCGTTCGCTCCGACCATGTAGTAGCCGCCGTCGTGCGTCGGTCCAACCACGACGTCGCACTCAGCAAGCTCGTCAAAAGCTCGTTCAAGTGCAGCCGCCGGCAGATGAGGACTATCGCTATTGAACGCGATAACGCCGCGTGCGCCATCGGCAGCAAATCGCGAAAATACTGAATTGAGGCCTGCGACGAGACCTTCGCCTGACTGAGCTACCACCGGAACTTCACCCAACACGAACTCCGTCAGCTCATCGACATCGGATTGTGGCGTCATGATCGCGATTTCCACACCATTCAGCGACCGCGCGAGAGTCAAAGTGTCCCGCAGAAGACATCGATAAAGTTCGGTGACGTCGCAGTCTGGAAACGACTGTGCGAGCCTCGTCTTCACCCCGCCTGGCTTTGGAGCTTTTGCCATGATGACCAGTGTCCGTTTGCGGCCGTGGGTTGTCATGTCGATCCGATTGGAAAATTCCATTTCGAAGACCGCCTGCGGCGATTCATGCAGGCTGAGTGGAAGCTCGTCTGCGCCGGAAAGAATAACTTAGGATGAGGGTGAGAATGAACCACATGGCCCCAACCGTTCCTCGCAACGTGCCGCTGATTTTCGATTGTCCGATGCGCGGAAAATAACTGACCGGCACTTCCGCGATTCGAAAGCCGTTCGTGGCCCCTTTGAGAATCATCTCGACGGCCCAACCGTATGTGGGTTCTCTTAACGCGAGCGTGTGCAGGACGTCATATCGGGCAGCGCGGAACGGCCCGAGGTCATTAATTTGCACTCCGAACAGGGCTCGAATCAGCCAGGCTGCCAGGCGATTGCCGCTGATTTGGTGCCATGGCATCGCCCGAGTAACTTTCGCGCTCTTCATTCGCGAGCCAAACACGATGTCGGCAATTCCCTGTGCAATCGGAGCGAGAATCGTCGGCAGCTCCGCCGGCCGGTCGCTGTAGTCGCCGTCAAGGAATGCGACGACGTCTGGCCGGTCGGCGCTCGCCAAGCCTGTTAGGCAGGCCCGCCCGTAACCTCGGCGCGATTCGCAAATTACGCGCGCGCCATGTTGAGCGGCGATCTCTCGCGTCGCGTCGGTCGAATTGCTATCGACCACGATTACTTCGGTCACGAAATCAGGAATCTCAGCGAGGACCCGGCCGATCGCCTGCTCTTCATTGTGAGTAGGAATGACGACCGAAACCCGCACGAACGCGCCCGTCACCACCAAAACGATGCGGGCAGGCGCTTCGAGAGCCACGCATCAATTCCCAAGGTGCGGCCGCCTCTGCCGATCGATACTCCGAGCGCGCCCATCATCGGCACGAGCAACTCCCACACCCAGCCGATGCCCCACTCCGAAACCCACAAGCTCAAAAGATAGAGGAACGCGATGAACGCAGCCGGCCGACTGAAGAATCCCAGGATGAGGATGATGCCCATTCCGATTTCAAATACCGCCTGGCCAGGCGCAGCCATGGAGGCATGGCTGGCGGTCAGAGCCATGATGGATTTCCACGCTGCGGGTGCGGTGCCTTTCTGGATGTAACCGTTGATGAGTCCGGCATAGTTCGCCGGCGAATAGAGGCCCTTGCCGAGATTTTCGAAGAAGACCGACACCAGCATCGCGCCGATCGTCACCCGCACAATCGCCAAGCCTAGCCCGGCGTTTGGCTGAACCAAGCCATGAATCGAGTTTTCACTGGAAGCCAGAGTCTGAGCCATGATGTCCTCATTTCGCAGCGCGTGGATGTGATGCGTGGCGGCCTGGCTGCTCGCCGAAGGCGTTATACTATGCGATTCCCGCCAATGAAAGTAAACCGCGAGCTCGACGCCACGGAGAAAACCTTCTCGAGCGGCCTGCTCCCAATGTTGATCGACGCAATGCGGCAGAGCGCGCCCGGAGATTTGCTGGCCGTTACCGGCGAGACGTCGCGGCTCGACCGGGACATCGAAACCTGGTGCCGTTTCACGGGCAATGCGCTCGTACAGCGTGAATCGGATGGCAGGCGAACGCGCTGGGTAATCCGATGCGGCAGAGCGACGCAACGAGAAGCTGAGTATCGCCCTGTTGGCTCGCGCCTTTGGCTCTACACGAATTTTGACTGCAATCTCCGCTGCGATTATTGCTGCGTGCGTTCCTCGCCCACGGCCGCGCGCCGCGAGCTCGGGCTTGCGCGGGTGCAGCAGATCGCTCGCGAGGCATCGCCGCTCGGAGTCCGGGAAATATTCGTGACCGGCGGAGAGCCATTCCTGCTGGAGGATATCGGCGAGATCGTACAGGCTTGCGCCGAAGCCGCGCCGACAACTGTGCTGACAAACGGCATGCTCTTCACTGGAAGGAGGCTCGCGGCTTTGCGTTCGCTCCCACGGGAGCGAGTGACGTTACAGATCAGCCTCGATAGCCCGGCACCGGAGAGGCATGACTTGCACCGCGGTGTTGGCACATGGGAGCGCGCCTGGCAAGGCATTCAGATTGCGCGCGCTGAGGGATTCCGCGTGCGCCTGGCCGCAACCGTCGCCAGCGATACCGAAGCGGACGAGTTTCGCCGGTTCCTCGACACAAACGGCATCGACGAGCGAGATCGCGTGATCCGGCGCATCGCACTTCGCGGATTTGCCGACGAAGGGCTCGCGCTCGCGCGCGCTGACCTGATTCCTGAAGTCACGATTACCGCCGACGGAGTCTACTGGCATCCCGTGGGTGCGGAGGATGCCGACCTACTCGTCCGGGCGCAGATTTTTCCGCTGGCCGAATCCTTTGTGGCGGTGCGAGAGGCTTTCGAGCGCGAACAAGAACATCCGCGAAAGCTCGCCGCTATTTTCAACTGCGCCTAGGCCTCAAAAAGCTCAGCAGCCAGAAAGATCCTCGCAGCGGCTTCAGGCTTGCGCGGACTTCGCGATTGACGGCGAGAAAAATCCCTGGAGCCGCGAGGCGTTCCGCAATTCCGTGTAGCCTTCGGTCTGCGGAGTCAGCCAGCGCTTCAACCCCTCAGATTCGAGAATTGCCCGGTGCGCGGGATTCTCGTAACTCATCTCCGAGAGCGCCCGGGCGAATTCGCGTGCCAATCCGGGGTCGAAATCAGGGCGAGCGGTAAACATGCAATGATTGAACTCCGGCGAGGTCCAAATTTCCTGCAGCGCGCCTTCAGGAACGAGTCGATCTCTCTGCAGAGAATTCCAAAACGGCCCGCCAATCGCGCCAGCATCGGCGCGCCCATCGAGCACCGCTCGAATTACTTCCACTTCGCTGGTGCCAGTGTCGCCGTGTTTGCCGAGGTCGGTGTTGAAGCGCAGCGAGCGATAGTCCCTTCCCTCTTTCACATCGTGCTGCTCGAGAAAATGGACAGGAAGAATTGCCGCATGTCCGCTGTCGCGGCTGCCCAACGCAAGCGTGCGGCCTTTCAAGTCGTCTAACGATTTGACCGGGCCGCCGGAGACGGCGACGATTTTTGTGGTCCACCCAAGATCGGTGTCGCGCATAGCCACAGCCGAGCAGCGATGCTCGCTCCACTCATCGGCCTGAAGGTATGCCAGATTGGTGTTCCAGCCGATGTCTATTCGCGGCCCGGATTCTTTCGGCCGGCGCAGGAGCGACTCCACCTGTGCCTCGTAACTCTGAAAAAGAATTACTTCCACCGGGAGATGCGCTTCCTCGCGAAAATAGCGGCGCATGCCTTCCCAAATCGTCACCACCTTGGGATCGTATGCGACAGCTCCAACCCAAATTGTTTCGCTCACGGCAATTCCTCGCGGAACGAGATTCTACAACAGGAGAAGCATCGACGTTCCGGGTCGATCAATGCCCATTAATTTGGAAGGAAGGAAAAGGGCACTCCGAGGTTTGGTCGCTCGGCGCCCATGGTTGCGGGAGCCAGTTTGAATGGCCGATCCCGCACCGCGTGCGCTATCGCGCTAAAGCACGTAAACGAAATACGCTTTGAAGGATACTCGAGACACCGTGGTCAGTTTGAAGGGAGATTTGGTTGCGGGGGGCCGATTTGAACGGCCGACCTTCGGGTTATGAGCCCGACGAGCTACCAGACTGCTCCACCCCGCGAAGAAAGCATAGCGGAATCAGTTAGGGGCGTCAAACTTTGACGAAAAATACGGACTTGCAACACGCGCTGCGCAACAGCGAAAAAACCTGAACGAGCGATTTCGCGACGCCGGTCCGTGCATCGAGAATTGTGTGGAATGATCGCCGTCCAGACTTCGACAATCTCCCGGCATCTTAATGATTGCGCTGAATTTACAATTTGGTGACAAATACAGCTTTCGCCACAAGTACGCTGCACCGCACTGGGTCAGGCGTCAACAGATTCTCTGAACGGTCTTTGCTCGGGCGAACGCCGAACAGTGGAAGCTGGCGCAGGGTGATGCCTGATCCTCTCTCATAGCCCCCGCGTGGGACGTTTCCTCGTCCCGACTTTGTCGGTAAGAGAACCGTCCCTCGCGACTCTCTCCCGCAATTTCTCTCTTCCTTGGATTTTCTATACCGCCGAAGAATTACGGCGGGGCTTTCCGCCTGTCGGTCGCCGAAGCGAATTCGCGAAGCCCCGCCTTGGTACAAATCGTTATGCCGCGATGGTTGCATCTTCCAGCGCACCGAGGGGCATCGCCGGACGTTCAAATTCATATTTCACCGAGCGGACGGTGTGAAGCGGTTTCGGGCCGGCGCCATTCTTTTTCAGGCGTATAAGTTTCGCTCGAAGCGCATCCGCGTCAAGCCCGGCTGCCGCGCACACTGTTGAAAAATCCGAATTGTCCTTCAAAAGGTAGTCTTCCGCTTCGATCTGGTTGCGGAGAGAGCCGCTCACCCATTCCTCTACCGAGCGCGCAATGACCGCAAGCCACACGCGCTGCTCTCCCGCGACTTGTTCCTGAATCTCGATGCTACTGTTCATCCCTTCTCTCCCTCGCCGCCGTGCGCGGCAATTCGCTAATGTGCAAGCCGGGTGCCAGTTCTTCGCTTCGATCTCTGCGCCGCACACAACGTAAGCGCAACGTTTTCAATAACCGCGGTGCATGTACCAGATCAGCGCTGCTTCAGACGCGAATCCTATGCCGCAAACTGAAACAAACCGATCTACGCTAGCGTGAAGCCTGTTTTGTGTTCGGTGACACGGCTCACGCGGTCATGTGATCGCAGTCACATCCGCGCGCACCCGGCGATCCAGTGCTGTGATCGCAAATCGCGCGCATCGAGCGCGCTCGGCGCGAATCCATCGCGACCACACAGGAGCAGCCAGCCGAAAGGCGCCGAATGTTCCAAGAGCGAGAAAATACATTCGAACCAAGCGGAGCGACCCGCGGTCTCGCGTATCAAACGGACACAGCGCGATAACTCTCATGATGCGGTGGAAATCTTCGCCGGAGACATTTCCGTCTGCGAGCTGCGCCATGTGAAGAGTCACCGGTGACGGCGCCTCGCGCTCTGTGCTTGCAACGATGCTGTGACAGTACGCGATCGCGAATCGCACAAACATCAAACTAGAAAACGCCAGAATCGCGCTGGCGATGAGCATGGGGCCTCGAGTGGGCGATGGGATTACACCCGCGCAGGTAATAGAGAAGCAAGGCAGGCTCCAATCGCGCAGTTTTGCGATTTTGGGAATTTCAACTACTTACGGCGAGATGGAACTGCGAAACCGAGCGATTTGTTTCAGCGAGGAACATGCACTGCGCAGGAGATTTGCAGCGGAAGAAATTCGTTTCAGTTTTTCTGCTGTCGTCTTCTCTTGCGGCGCAAAGCGCGTTTAGAGGCTTGGGCCCTTCCCGCCGGATCTCATCGCCAGGGGATTTCGGGAATCGCCTCGCCATCTTTCCTGGGATCAGACGCACCGTAGTTCACTCCAGACGCAAAATCGCGCATCACGGCCTGGCCGCCTCCGAAGCGCGTGGAAAATCCGTTCGCCATTCGCAATACGTGCCCGCGCTTTTCGAGATCGCCCCGCACGTTGCCCGGAATGCGATTCTCCAACTCTACATCGCAGCCCTCGAATGTCCCTTTCGTGAAGCGCGCCGTTTCCATGGCCATCTGAATGTTTTGCTTGAAATCGACGATGTGCGAGACGTATTGCGCATGGGCTTGTGCCTGGTTCCATCCGCCCATAATGCCGAAGGCGATGCGCGTCTGGCCTTGTTCCATGAATGCGGGAATGATTGTGTGCAGTGGCCGCTTCTTCCCCGTCAGTTCATTAGGCGAGCCTTTCTCTAGGTTAAATAGCGCACCGCGATCGTGAAGAACGAACCCAGTTCCTTTCGCGACGAGTCCCGAGCCGAAGTGTTCGTAGTTGCTTTGAATAAGCGACACCATGTTTCCATCGCGATCGACCACGCTGAGATAAATCGTGTCTCCTCCCGCGGGCATCGGCGGAGCGCCTGCTTCGATCGTGCAGGCCGCGTGATTCATATCGATCAGCTTTGCCCGCTGCGTCGCGTAGTCTTTCGAAAGCATTCCCGCGGCTGCCCTCATCACCGCCGGATTACCTTTCGGTTCGCCGATGTATTTGCGCAGGTCGGCGTAAGCGAGTTTTTTCGCCTCAATCATCATGTGCAACGTGTTGGTTTGGTTGAGCGCCCAGGGATTTGGAGCACTTTGCTGCGCTTGTTCAGCTTCGATCCGAGGATTCGCCGAAAGGGCGCGGGCAGCGTCAGCCGCGTTGATAAAAAGTGGCGAGCCGGTGTGCAGCGCGGAAGGGTTCGCGGGCGCCTGCTGGCCCAATGGAAAACCCTCCATTATGTTGAGCATCTCAAGGGCAGCGACGCCCTGCCCGTTCGGCGGCAGTTCGTAAACGGTCCACCCGCGATACGTCGTGGAAATCGGGTCCACCCACTCGCTGGAATAGCTCGCGAGATCTTCCATGGCCATCACGCCATCGTGCGCCTTTGAAGCTTCCACGATGCTTCGCGCGATATCGCCTTGGTAGAAGGCGTCGCGGCCGCCGGCGGCAATTGCGCTGAGCGACTTGGCGAGATCGGGGTTTTTGAAAATTTGGCCAAGCTTCATCGGTTGGTCGTTGTTCAAATAAACTTGTGCCGCCTCCGGATCATCGCGAACAACCTTCGCATCTTGAAACCACAGCGCGGCCACCCATTCCGGCACGGCAAAGCCCTGTTCGGCGATGCGGATCGCTGCCGGCAGCACGTCGGCGAGTTTCTTGCGGCCGAATCGCTCCTCCATTTTTTGCCAGCCATCAACTGCGCCTGGAACGGTGACAGAGTAGATTCCGCGAAGCGGCATCTGGCGGAAGCCTTTGTCGCGCAGCATTTGCGCATTGAGCGCCGAGGGCGCAGGCCCGGACGCGTTCATGCCGTAAAGCTTTTCGCTCTTCGCGTCATAGATAATCGCGAAGAGATCGCCGCCGATGCCATTGGACATAGGCGCGACGACCCCCATCACGGCATTTGCGGCGATGGCAGCGTCGATCGCGTTGCCCCCATTGCGAAGGACTTCCACTCCGGCTTGCGATGCGAGCGGAGACTCCGCGGCAACAATTCCATATTGCGAGATCACCATCGAGCGACCCTGATTGCGATCTTCGCCATTGCCCTGCGCCCAGGTTTCGGTGAGGGGAATCATCGCCGCCCCTGCGAAGAAAACGGCAACGGCTGTGATTGCGGCGCAATTTCGGGCAAAGCAGGTCGTACAACTTGAGTTCCCTTGTCTCGCCATGGTGAAGTGACGCTCCTTGAGATCATTCGCGCGGAAATTTACTAGACCAGACCAGGAATCACAACCGGGCCCGCCAGTTGCAGCCCCTGATTGCGCACGGATGTAAACTGAAACGCGATGCGCAAGCGAAAAGCGATGTCCGCCGGCCCGGTGCACAGCGTACCTGCGGATCTGCGGAGTGCTCTCAGTTCTGATCCTGCGGCGCGCGAAAAATGGGAGGACATCACGCCCTTGGCGCGGAATGAGTGGATCTGCTGGGTGATCTCCGTGAAAAAACCAGAAACGAGACGGCAACACGTTGAACGCGTCCGCACGGAATTGAAAGAAGGGATGCGGCGGCCTTGCTGCTGGCCCGGCTGTCCTCACCGCTGAACTAAAATGCGGGTTTCGCAAATAAGCTTTCGAACCTAGTGTTGAGAATGACTATTGCCCCTCGGTTCGTATCCGGGTTCAACCGAGGACCGGGCCCTCATGGTAGGCTCGCGAGATGACTTCGCGCGATGTACTGGCATACATGCGCACGCAGAGGCTGGCGGTGCAGTCGTCAGTTTCCGCAGACGGCAAATCGCAGGCGGCAATTGTGGGCTTCGCCGTGAGCGACCAGTTCGAAATTGTCTTTGACACGTTACAAGACACACGCAAGGCGCGAAATCTCAGGAGCAATCCAGCGATTGCGCTCGTGATTGGCGGCTGGACGCCAGGCAATGAACGGACCGTACAATTTGAGGGAATCGCTGACGAACCGTCCGGCGAAGATCTTGAGCGACTGAAGAGAACCTACTACGACGTCTATCCGGACGGAGTGGCACGCGCGAAGTGGCCCGGATTGACTTACATTCGCGTAAAGCCCACCTGGCTCCGGTTCAGCGATTACAATCAGAACCCGCCAGTGATAATTGAATTCACCGCAGCTGAATTGTCTGTCTCCCACCGCGGGCTTGACAACGATTCGCAATGAACAAGAGCCGATGGCGAGCAGCGATCGAGATTGGCTTCATCCTATTTCTTTTCTATTCGAATTTATTGATGGGCGAATTCGAGCGCTCGGGCATGGGCCGTCACCACGGCTTGCTGTGGGCATTGGGTGACATTTTTACAGCCGCGAACCTGCTGATTGGGGCGATCG
The DNA here is from genome assembly GCA_035710585.1 of Candidatus Acidiferrales bacterium. Classification (GTDB taxonomy): domain Bacteria; phylum Acidobacteriota; class Terriglobia; order Acidiferrales; family UBA7541; genus DASTCZ01. The sequence goes on from DASTCZ010000114.1 coordinate 9,007, forward strand.
CCGCATGTATCGGCTATTTGCTAGTCGAATTTCTGCGAACGAAGTTATAAAAGAAGAAAGGGGCCACATCTGCGGCCCCTTAAAATCAAATCACCCGATTAAAGAGCAACGCGAAGCGCTACTGCTTGTCGTAGACCGCGGTGCTCGTACTCTTTTTGCCGTCTGCCCCCGTCGCGCTTACGGTCACAGTTCTGGTTTTCCAGTCGGCCGAATAGACGATCTTCGCGGTGAGCGTCACTTTGCCGTCCTTTTTCGTGACGATCGACACAGTGTGAGCGTCGACGTTCTTGTAGGAACGCATGTCAGCTGTGGAATCGCCCTTGATCGCATATTCTTTGCCATCGAATTTTCCGGTCCACTCGGAGTGCACGGCCTTCCCGGAACCATCGGTGCCGTCGATCGTGCATTTGATGTTGTCGCCGTCGGCCGTGTACGTCACCGTCTGGTTCTTTGTTGCGCCGGCGTCAAACTTCGACTTCGCCTCGTTTAACTTCCAGGTGCCCATGGCCGGATTTTCCGCGGCGAGCAACGCCGTGGCCGCAATTCCGAACATGAGCGTAAACAGACACAGTGACACAACCACTCGTTTTTTCATTCATAGCCTCCGATAGGCGTTTTTCGGGAACCGATTTAGTCGTTTATACGCCTTACTCCCCTTGATGTCGAGCGTCGTCGGATCGCACTAGTGGACTTGGAACCAGAGGGACGAAAGCAAGGCGCTCACGCCGTTCCACACGATTTGCACGCCGATGCAGACGAGTAGAAACGCAGAGAGGCGAATGATGACGGTCATACCAGTTTCGCCGATGACGCGCGCCAAGCGATCGGCAAATCCGTAGCACAGATAGATACTCAGGGCGATGAGCGCCATGCCGAGAATCGCTGCGCAAATCGTTAGAATGTGTATGCCGTACTTTGGCGTCGTATCCGCGCCCAGCGTGATGGCGACCGAAATAGAGCCGGGACCCACCGTGAGCGGCAGCGTGATGGGATAAAACGCGCGACTCACGCCGTCCTGTGGCTGCATTGTGCGGCGCGTATCGTCCCCCGATGACTCGTCGCTGCGCATCAACATCGTCCAGCCAATGAACACAACTACAAGCCCTCCACCGACTTGCACGACAGGCAGCGAGACCACGAATAATCGCAAGACGTGAGTTCCGACGAAGTACGATCCCAGCATCAGGAAAAAACTATCGAGCATCACGTGGAACGCGAGTTTGCGGCGCATTTCAGGCGAATAGCCGCGCGTGAGCGTGAGAAATATCGGGCTGCCGGTGAGAGGATCAACAATCGGAAAAAGAGCGCTTACAACCAGAAAGAGGACTTTTCCGGCATCGATGAGCATGTTGCGGTCCCTGCCCTCAAGCGTTCCGAGATCTTCAGGCGTTCGTCGCGCGAATGAAATCCGCGGCAAGTATAGATGCACCAAGGCGCGGAAACATTTTTTCGGTCAGCGACGAGTGGAGATCGGTGTCCGTATCCGCGCAGCAATCCTTCAGGACGACAAGACGGAAGTCTTTGTCAAACGCTTCCATGAACGTTGCAAGTACGACTCCGCTGGTGGCAATGCCCATGATCAGCAGCGTGTCGATTTCGTTCGCGCGCAGGATCATTTCGAGATCGGTGCCGAAAAACGCGCTGATTCGGTGCTTTGTGACGACGATTTCCTCCGCCTCAGGCGCCACCGACGCATGAATCGCGCCCCTTGGTCCTTCGAAAAGCTTGCGGTGGTCTTCATTGGTGCGAATCGAATTGAAGAGCGTGTTGCGCGCGCTGATTTCGGGCAGTCCGCGGCGAAATCCGACTTGCACGTGAATGATCAGCATTTCGAGGTCGCGCGCGTGCTGCATCACAAGCTGCGCGCGGGCCATCATCTGCGGATCTTTTGCATACATTGAAACGATCGCGCTCTGCATATCCATGCTGAGCAGCGCTGTATGGGCAGGATCGAGAGAAATTTCCGGAGGCATGGCGCGCCAATCCTAGCGAAACTTCGTCATCGCTGCCAACCTGCTCCGCCCGAGTTCAACGGCTGAACTCGCAGCTGCGAAACCCCTGCACTAGATATTGTCCCCAGAACGGCGCTCGATCCGTTCGCGCTCTTCCGGAGTGAGATAGATCACGCGCAGGTCAGTGACTGCCGGAGTGCCTGGACGACGGAACAGAATATCTCCGAGCCGCTGGATCCACGCATCCAGATCCGGATTGGAATAGCAAACGTCGTCGAGGGAAAAGCAGTACCAATTGTGCGCAAAGCGCGCCGCGTATTCCTCGGGAGAATAGCCGAGTGCAAAAAGCTCTTTGGCGAGTTCTTCCCTGCCCCGATCGGCAGGTTTTCGTTCCGGACGAATCATGGGTCTCCTGAGGGAGCTGGGGCAATTTCTTTTCTATGTGCGGCGGCTGCGGGCAGGCGATGGGACGAAAGTCTCAGCGCGCTCAATTTTTACGTCAGCCGAACAAATTAGGACAAACGGCTAGGAAACCGGCAAGAAAACCTATTGCTGGACGGGAGTGATTTTGATTTCGCTGCGGAATTTCTTGTAATCGCGGAACGTGACATCGATATCGGCGTTGTAGCTTTTCAGCAGCGCGAAGCGGACGTCGATTTTTACCGCGACGTGCTGCGGCAGCCACACTTCGTCATTCACGCGGGTTTGTTCCAACTCGAAGCGAGTCCCAGGGTGAAGCCGGAGCACGAAAACTCCCCATGTAAACGTGTCGATAACGGTCGCCTCCAGCTTGATGGCTTGATATTCGGAAGAGTCGATCCAGACGCGGAATTTCAGCTTGGGCAAAATATTCGCGTTCTTGCCGTGCGGGACATATCCGGCCCGGGGCACAGCATCGATCACAAACGCCTCGCGGCCGCCGACGGTTTCACTCGGCAGCATAGTGAAATCGTAGGCCTTGGCGACTTCCTGAATGAAGGCGCGGTCCTCCTGGCGCTCTTTTTCCGCTTGCGCGAGGCGCTTCTTCTTTTCGTCCGGTGATTCCGCCTTGCGCTTTTCCATCCATTTGTTTATCCGCTCGTCCTCTTTTTTCGCGTCTTTTTCGGGCAGCGGCTTATCGTCTTTTTCGATCAGCCGGTCGATCTCATCGCCGTCGAGCGTGAAGACTTCCTGCGTCTTGGTGTGGGTCGATTTGAGCTTTCCCTTCCTATCGAGCTCTTTTTGCACGTCATGTTCGATATACGTGTAGTCGAGCGCGCGCTTGTCATTTTCCTCATCGTTCGCGGCTGCGCGACGAATGATTTCCACCGGGTCGTTCGTCGGCGGCTGCTGTTTGGAAGAAACTTGCGGGGGCAATGGCGGGGCGGATCCCTGGGCGAAGACTGAACTTCCGACGGAACAACTAGCGAGAAGGGCCGAGATTAGTACGAGATTGCGGTGCATCGTGTGATTCTCTCCTAAGATTACGAATGCCAGGCGACGGTTGTTTCTAAATTTGCCTGATCCGCAGCCTTGACTTGCGGCGACGCAATTTGCTCAATTCAATCGCTTCGATAAAATGAGGGTGGGGATCACGAATTGCCGCAGGAAAAGAAGCCGCAACAACCCGGATCCGAGGCCAGCGAAAAGTCGCGCGGCACTGCCGCCGTCGCGGAAGACCCGCGTACGCCGCTCATCGCCGCCTTTCTTCGCGCGGAGCTGAGTGATCCGCGCGCTCTGCTCGGTCCACACGTAATTGCAGCCGAAAGTGGCGCTGCTCTTTCGATGGCCGGGTTCTTTCCGGATGCGAAGCGCGTATCCGTAGTGCTCGCGAGCAACCCAGCGGAATTTCCCGCCAAGAAGTTGCACGAGGCCGGTCTCTTCGAAGCAATTATCCCCGCGAGCGTGGCTGCCCGCGCGATTCCCGGCGGCTACAAATTCCGATGGATTGACGCCGCAGGGGCCGTTCACGAAGTCCACGACCCTTATAATTTCCCTTTTTTCCTGACCGATTTCGATCTCTACCTGATCGGCGAAGGCACGCATCACGGACAATACGAAAAATTGGGAGCGCATCCGCGCGAAATTGCAGGCGTGCGCGGAGTGGAGTTTGCCGTATGGGCGCCGAACGCCATGCGGGTCAGCATCGTCGGAGACTTCAATCAATGGGACGGTCGGCGAAATCCCATGCAACCGAGGGAGGCGAGCGGGGTCTGGGAACTTTTCATGCCTGAAGTTGAGTCCGGTGAGGTCTACAAATACGAAATCCGCCCGCGGAATTCGCCCCTGCCGATTTTGAAGGCTGACCCGTACGGGTATTACGCCGAGCTTCGTCCGAAGTCGGGCTCCGTCGTATTTGACCTCGACGGCTATGAATGGGGCGATGCACCCTGGTTGGAACGGCGGCAAGAAACTCACTGGCTCGAGCGCCCCGTAAATGTCTACGAGGTGCACGCAGGCTCGTGGCGCAAACGCGACGGGCACTATTGGTTGAGCTACCGGGAGTTGGCAGACGAGCTTATTCCTTACGTGAAGGAACTCGGCTACACGCACATCGAGTTCCTGCCGTTGATGGAACATCCCTTTGACGGGTCGTGGGGATACCAGACCGTCGGATATTTCGCCGCGACGAGCCGATACGGTACGCCGCACGATCTGATGTATTTCATCGATCGCGCGCACCAAGAAGGGCTCGGCATAATTTTGGATTGGACGCCGGCGCATTTCCCTTCCGACGCCCACGGCTTGGGCGAATTCGACGGCACGCATCTCTACGAGCACGCGGACCCAAAGCAGGGCCGTCACCCCGACTGGGGAACGTATGTTTTCAATTATTCACGGAATGAAGTTCAGAATTTCTTGCTCGCGAGCGCGATTTTCTGGATGGACAAATACCACGTCGATGGATTGCGCGTGGACGCGGTTGCCTCGATGCTTTATCTCGATTACTCCCGGAAGGCCGGCGAGTGGGTGCCGAATGAATACGGCGGGCGCGAAAATCTTGCGGCTATCGCTCTGCTGAAGCGGATCAACGAAGTGGTCCACTCGCGATTCCCCGGCGCACTGATGATCGCCGAGGAATCCACATCCTGGCCAATGGTTTCGCGGCCGACTTACCTCGGCGGTCTCGGGTTCACGTTGAAGTGGAACATGGGCTGGATGAACGACACGCTCAAATATTTCGAGCAGGACCCGATCTACCGAAAGTATCAGCAGAACCAACTCACCTTTTCGATGCTTTACGCCTTCAACGAAAATTTCGAATTGCCGCTCTCACACGATGAAGTAGTGCATGGAAAAGGGTCGCTGATCGGCAAGATGCCCGGCGACGATTGGCAGAGATTCGCGAACTTGAGGCTGCTTTACGCCTATCAGTATGCTCACCCGGGCAAGAAGATGCTTTTCATGGGCGGCGAATTCGCCCAACGAAACGAGTGGAACCACGACGTTCAACTATCCTGGGACCTTCTGGCCTACAAACCGCATCGGGGAATCCAGCGGCTCGTGAGAGATCTGAATTTAATTACGCAACGCGAGCGAGCGCTCCATGAGAACGATTTCGACTGGCGCGGCTTCGAATGGTTGGACTGCAACGACGCCGATTCAAGTGTGCTCTCGTTTATGCGGCGAGCCAATAATGAGCGGGACGTGGTCGTCGTGGTGGCCAATTTCACGCCAGTTCCTCGGGAAAACTATCGAGTCGGCGTCCCTGCAGCCGGACGCTATGTGGAAATCTTAAACACCGACTCCGAAATCTATGGAGGCACGAACGCCGGGAACCTGGGCGGCGTGAACTCTGATGCGATCCCCTGGCTGGGACGGGAAAATTCGATCTCGCTGAAGCTACCGCCGCTCGGCGTGCTATTCTTGAAGCTGCAGCCTGGCAATCCCTCCTAGCTCGCGCCCTGCAGTTTCTCGCTTTCCTGCGCGACCATTCCCACGGCACCCGGCCCTGATTGGTATGGAACTTTCCCAGCGACGCCTGCGTACAGAATGGCAAGGGCCGAAGGAGGCCAATCATGACTCGCAATCTGCACAGGGCAACTTTTGGAGTGTTGGGCGCAGTGATGTTGCTGGCAGGGCTAACGCTCACGCCCCTAGGGAGCGCAGCCCGACGCGGCGCGGGGCAAGCTAGTCAAAACTCGAGTCTTGACGACAAATGGCTGCACGTTCGTGTGGAATCTACCGATGGGCGCGGCGAAACTGTGCGGGTGAACGTGCCGCTGGCGCTAGCCGCAAAGGTTTTGGCGAGTATCGATCACGATCAACTTCATCACGGCCATATCAACGTGAATCGCGGTGATTTCGACGGCGTAGACCTAAAGACGATCCTGGATGCGGTGAAGTCGGCGAAGGACGGCGAGTTCGTGACCGTCCAAAAGCGCGATGCCGATGTGAGCGTCGCAAAGAAGGGCGGCTTTCTGCTCGTTCATGTCGTTGACCGGGAATCGCACGGCGAAAACGTTGACGTGCGTATGCCAATGATCGTGGCCGATGCCCTTGTGGCTCCCGGCAATCACGATCTCGACCTGGTCGGCGCGATTCGAGCGTTGGCGGCTGCCGGAGACACTGAGTTGGTGAATGTGAAGGATCGCGAGAACACCGTGCGTGTGTGGCTCGATTCCAAGAACTCGGGCGACTAAGGGATTCGGAACTCTGATCAGCGAGTTACGCCGAGGGCAGATCGTAGGCACTCGCCGCGCGAGGAGAAGGCGAAATGGTGATCCTGGCCAAGATTGCTGTCGGAATGTGCGCCACGGTGGCGGTGGGTGCCGCATATCTGATTCAAGATGGTTTCGTGCACGTCGGTGTGGATGAGTATCGCGAAGGCGGAACGCACCTGCACTTGGCGGTGCCTGCGATGGTCGCGCCGCTGGCAATTCATTTTGTGCCGGCGCGGCATTTGGAAGAAGCGCACGAGCGCGCGGCTGAATGGCTGCCCACGGCGCGTATCGCCATCGAAGAGCTGCGAAAACTCCCCGACACGGAATTCGTTTACGTGCACGACTCTGAGAACGACGTCCATGTCTCGAAGATGGGCGGCGGCATCAATGTCGATGTTCAGTCGCCCGACGAGCACGTGAAGGTATGGGTCCCGTTGCGTGCCGCATACGATGCAGCCAGCGCGCTCGAAGAACGATTTGGCGAGAAGCAGGAAAACTTCGGCCGTGCGAGCAGCTACTGACCGCGCCGTCCGCGTCCCATAAACATCGTCGGATCAAACGGTACGGGCGTGCCCGTCAGATGCGACTTCGCGTCTGTGATTTGTTTCATGAGGGTGATGATGCTGCCATCCTTATCGGTCATCTTTACCAAACTGAACGGCACAACCTTCGATGAAATCCAAGCGTCGCCCGAACCGTCTTTCGCACGCCAGTGATCGCAATCAAAAGATCCTGCGGGAGTCGTGATCGTCTCCGTCCCCACCCGCTCGGCGTTTTTCCGATAATCGGATTCAGGATCGACCCGCGGCGCAGAATTCCCGCGCCCCATTCCCGCCATCCCCGATGGCATGATCATCGGCGGCATATTCGGCATCTGTACGACAATCTTTGCGGTGTGCATTTGCACCGCGTCAGTGGTCATTAGAATCTGCGCATAAATCAAGCCCATCTCCGGCGTGTTCATGGCTGTCTCGAGCCAGTAGCCGGGCTTCCCATCGACATCTTCCTTGCTGACGACCGACATTGCGAAAGTATTGGTTTGTCCATCGGGTCTCTTGTTTTCGTACTCCGAGCCCTGTCCAACAGTGGGATTCCACACCATGACGCGGACATCAGGTGGGCGCATGCCCATCTGCGCCAGCACGGGCGCGGCGATCAGAAATGCGGCTACGGCCACTAAACTTCGAGTGCGATTCACCATTTCTTCCGTTCTCCTGGGTGAGAGGGCTCTTGGATGTGCAGCGCTCAGCGAGCGCAGCAAAACGAATGCGAAAGAGCATACTCGCGCGCAAGCAAAAGTAAATGAAAATCAAAGAGTTCGCGTTCGCGAGTTTTGCGGACTATGCCGGTAGAGTTAGAATTTCCGGTGGAGAATTCTAATGATGGATCAATTGGTCATCGCGGGCCGCACGTTCAGCTCGCGATTGATCGTAGGGACGGGAAAGTATCGAAGCTTTCCTGAGATGGCGCGCGCGATCGAAGCCTCCGGCGCGGAAATGGTCACCGTCGCGGTGCGGCGAGTGAACCTGACGGACAAGAGCAAGGAATCGCTGCTCGACTATCTCGATCGCGGCAAGCATTTCCTTCTACCGAACACCGCAGGCTGCTATTCCGCCGAAGAGGCCATCCGCGCGGCGCGGCTGGGCCGCGAGGCCGGGCTTTCGGATTGGGTGAAAGTAGAAGTGATCGGCGATGAGCAAACGCTCTATCCCGATACAGCGGGCCTGCTCCGAGCAACCGAAGTGCTGGCCAAGGAAGGCTTCACTGTACTTCCCTACACCAGCGACGACTTGATTGTCGCCCGGCGGCTTGTGGACGCTGGCGCGGCGGCGGTAATGCCGTTGGGCGCTCCGATCGGATCAGGGATGGGAATCCAGAACCAGGCCAGCTTGCAAATTTTGCGCGAACGCATAACTGAAGTGCCGCTCATCGTAGACGCAGGCGTTGGGACAGCTTCCGACGCTGCCCTGGCGATGGAGCTCGGCGCGGATGGAGTTCTAATGAACACAGCGATCGCAGGCGCGCAGGATTCCGTGCTGATGGCGGAGGCGATGCGGAACGCCGTGGATGCCGGCCGAAAGGCGTATCTGGCGGGAAGGATATCCAAGAAGCTCTACGCAACGGCATCGAGCCCGTTGAGCGGCGTCGTGCGCTAGCTTTTCTGCATACGTCCCATTAACCAGACTTCCCGATCTCTAGCGAGAGCTTGCTAATTTCGTGCACCGGGAGTCATGCCCTCTTTCGCCTTCTCTTTTTCCTTCTCCTCTTTCTTCCGATGGAAATCCAGGCCGTACTGTGGCTGGTCCACAGTGCCCGTAATTTTAATTGGTAAAACGGTGCCGTGCCCATTTTTGGAGAAGAAGGGATCGAGCACTTTCGCAAAGAATGATTTGGGGCCGGACATGGTCTGCGAGAGCTTCGCGTCCATAAACAACCGGCCGTGAAAGTCCATTATCCCCTGATCGATCCCGTAGGTTCCTGCGAGCTCGATTTCCGCGCCCGGCACGTGAAAGTTCAAGCCGGAGAACGTAATTTGACCGGTGACGAGGCGAAATTTTCCCTTCATGCCTGAAGCTACGTTGTAATCCTGCTCGTCGTCGCCGGTCTGGCCGCGGCTGCGATTGCTAAGTTGATCGAACTTTTGCTGTACACCCGGATTCGTGAAGTGCGCGGCATCGATTTGGAAAGATCCGTCGAGAAATAGCCGGTCGGAAATATCCGCAGCGCCGGGCGGAAGCAGGAATTTCGTATTCAGCCGAACCGCTCCAGTCATGGTCGGTTCGCCTTTCACAGCGAGACGAAGCAAGTCCTCGAGACGCGCCCCTCTCGATGATAGGTCGAGCGCGATTGTCTTTCCATGCTGTCCAGGTTTGCCTTCCACAGAACCGCTTGTCACCAGGACCGTGTTTCTAAAGCTCGCTTCCACCGGTTCAAGCCGGGTATCGCCATTCGTCCCATCCACTGTCGCTGTGAATTTCGTCGTGAGGTGGATCTTGTGGCCGCCGGAGGTAACGACGAAATCCGGAGTGTCCGTAGTGCCCTCAACTTCCAAAGTGTCGAGAGGGCCCGTGAACTTGCCCTGGGAGGAAAGAATTCCACCGATGCCGTGAAAAACGCTGAGATCGGCTCGCTGGTACGTGTAGTCGCCGGTAACCGGCGTAGCGCTCGGCTCAGCGCTGGACCACGGACCGAAAGTGCCGGTGCTAATGATATCGCCCGGCGGAACGGGATTGGACAGGATGGCGTGGTATTTCATCGAGCCGTTAGGACCGCCCGAATGCATCGCCAGCCTCGAAATATCGTAGTCCTGCGGCAAATTCTCTTTCTTCTTAGGAAGGATCATCAGGATTACTTTCTCCGCGACGATCTCGTCCACGACGATTGATCCGGCCGCGGACCCTCCGCCCACTCCGTGGGCGCCCTTGCTCATCGGGTTTTCGGAACTGCCGCGCGGCGGGAGATTGATCTGCATTCCTTCCATATAGACATGATCCACGTGCCGCGGCACGCGAAATAGATGCCGGAGGCTGGTATCGACATGGAACCGGCGGATGGCGAGCAGCGGAGGAAGGTCGGTGCGGCCGTGGTATCGGAGGACGAGGCCTGCCCCCTCGACGTGGACGCGCGGCCAGACACTGATATCGAATTCCGCGAGATCCACGTCGCTCTCGTACTTCGCTTCGAGCCAGTGCTCTACCCAACCTCGTGCGTGAGGTCTTACTTGCTGGAATGCAAAAATCACACTCGATACGACGATCCCGATGGAACTGATGATGATTGTTAGGACGATTGTCCAACGGGCTGAGCGGGTCATATAGCTTGCCTGCGCCTTGGGCATGGGCAAGGCGGAAGTGCTTCCTGCGACTCAAGTTCGGGCCGAAGCCACGCGCACTTGATTTGGAAATGTCTCTCGGCCATGCTGTTCGGCCCCCGACGATGGCCACAGCACCGCAGCAGCGAATCGCTTACATCGATTGGATGCGCGGGTTCGCGTGTCTGGCGATGTTTCAGACGCATTGCTACGATTCGTGGGTTGCAGAGCCCTACCGGCACGGCAAGTTCATGATGTGGTCGCAGCTCGGCGGCACGCTGCCGGCGCCTCTGTTTCTGTTTCTAGCCGGTATTTCGTTCGCGATGGTGACGGACGGGTTACGGAAAAGAGGAGCCTTACCGTCGCGGGTCGCGAAAACCATCATTATGCGCGGAGCGGAGATTTTGGGATTTGGCTTGCTATTTCGGCTGCAGGAATACCTGCTGGGGCTGCCCTGGGCGCCGTGGACAGACCTTTTGCGCGTGGACGTCCTCAACGTAATCGGTATCTCGATGATGCTGATGGGCTGTGTGTGCTGGGCGGCGGGTGTGCGCAATGGGGATATTGCGGCACAGCGGGTGCGTGGGGTGTGGACATCTGCCTGCGTCGCCATGCTGATATCGCTGGCGACTCCGCCGCTGTGGACCACGTGGCGCCCACGATGGCTGCCGTGGCCGCTTGAGTCCTACATCAATGGCGTCCACATCTTCGATAAGCCACAGCCTTGGCTCTTCCCGATTTTTCCATGGACGGCGTTCGCCTTCGCCGGGTTGGCGTGTGGATTCATTCTGATGGGCGATTGGGCCAGGCGGAGCACGCTGAAAGCGACGGCCGCACTCGGCACGCTCGGGATTGCCTTGGCCGCCTTCTCCGTCTTGGCAGATTCGCGGCCGCGCCAGCTTTACGCCGAATACGATTACTGGCATACGAGCCCGAACTTCTTCCTCATGCGTACCGGAATACTCCTCGTCATTTTGCTTTTCGCGTACAGCTGGTGCCGGTGGGGCTTGGGTAGGCTCCGTTGGGATCCGCTCGTACAGCTCGGAAAGACTTCCCTTCTCGTCTACTGGGTACACATCGAATTTGTGTACGGACGATTTTCGTTTTTACCGAAGCGCGGAACGACGATTGCCAGTGCCTCCGTCGGGCTGCTCATCATCTTTCTGGCAATGCTGGGTCTCTCGCTTGCGCGAACTCGATTTAAAGGCCGCGGCTTAGCAATCACACGCAGGTGGAAACGGCCTGAGCCCGCGGCCGCTCCCGGCACTTAAGCCGACGTTGCGGCGTAACGTCCGACTCCAGCTAGTTGTGAGAGGCTTGCTTCGGGGGATCTGCGGACGGCGGAAGCTTGAAGACGTGCTCGCCGGGACGCTGCAGCATCATTTCATCGCGCGCGATTTTTTCGATCATTTTGGGATCGGACTTGAGGCGATTGATTTGGTGTTCGAGCGTCTCGTTTTCGGAGTTGAGTTTATCGATTTGCGTGCGAAGTTCGGCGATCTGATTCTGCGCGCGGCGCATCGCCAAAAAGCCGTGTGCGCCAAAGAGGTCGTGAATCGCGAGCGCCGCGATCGCGACGCCGAGGATCGTGCGCAGATGCCGCTCGAAGAATGTCGTTGCCGCCTGCCCGGGGTGTACCTGCGATTGGGTCGCCATCGATCAATTCCTTCCGTGCGCGGCCGACTCGAAAATCCATTCGCGCGCGTCGTCGGCAATTTTTTGCGAGGCGGTTTGCCAGCCGGCTTCGGTGTACACGCGCAAGAGCGGTTCCGTTCCAGAGAGGCGCATCAGCACCCACGAGCCGTCGCTGAATTCTAATTTCAGTCCGTCCGTGCGATCCAGTTTGTGAACTTTGCGTCCGAGAAACGTCGCGTAGTCGCTCCTTAGGCGCTCGATCGTCCTGCGCTGAACGTCTTCGCTAAGGTGAAGGTTCGTCCGCAAAGGCCAGAATTCAGAACCAACTTTCTTGAAAAGCGCGCGAATCTGTTCGCCGAGCGATTGCTTTCGCGCAGCGGTCATTTCCGCTACCAGCAGACACGCAAGGATGCCGTCTTTTTCGGGGATATGCGTATGAATCGAAAGGCCGGCGCTTTCTTCCCCAACGAGCGCAACTTTACCTTGCTCGAGCAATTCG
>DASTCZ010000115.1:0-7532 GCA_035710585.1 Candidatus Acidiferrales bacterium
TTCCTTCACGTCGCCACAAACGGCAAGTATGGATTCCATCGCGATGAGCTGCAGACGCTCGACGACGCGCGCCATCTCGATTGGGGATTCGTCGCCTACCCGCCCATCACTCCTCTGATCGGCCGCGTCGAACTAATTCTCTTCGGCACATCCTTGATTGGCTTCCGAATATTCCCGGCCCTCGCCGTCAGCGTCGCTATGGTGCTCACCGGCTTCATCGCTCGCGAGCTAGGCGCCAGTCGCGGCATGCAATTACTCGCCGCTATTGCTGTCGCGATTTCTCCGCTTGCACTAACTCAAGCCGCGGTCATGCAGTACGTGTCCTTCGATTACGTATGGGGAGTGACGATCACCTATCTTCTCGTACGCCTGCTGAAGTCCGGCGATCCTCGATGGTGGCTGGCTATCGGCGCCACGATGGGCATCGGCATGGAAACGCGTTACACCATGGGCTTCCTCGTTCTGGGCACCGCCGGCGCCGTCTTGCTCACCTCCGCCCGCCGCTTTTTGCTAGCGCGTTGGTTGTGGATCGGCGTAGCTATTTCAATCCTCGTTTTCCTTCCAAACGTCATCTGGCAGGCGCGACACCAGTTCATTTCGCTCGATTTTCTCAAACATCTACACGCGCGCGATTTGCGCCAGGGCCGCTACGCCGGCTTCTATCGCGAGCAGTTGCTCCTTTGCGTTAACGTCGTCACCTCTCCGCTGGTGGCTTTCGGCCTCTGGTCTCTCTTCGTTAAGAAGGAGAATCGGAAGTACACGCTCGTGGGCTGGACCTCCGTCCTCACCTTCGCGCTATTCGCATTCGCGGGAGCGCGCTCGTACTACACCGCTCCGCTTTACCCCGTTATTGTCGCCGCCGGTTGCGCTGCTCTCGGCGCTTGGCTTCAAAGCTGGCCGCCTGCAATTTCGAAGGCCGTATTCATCACGATATGGATTCTTCTCGCGGTCGCAGGAACGGCCTTTGCGCTCGTCGCCGTGCCCATCGCGCCCATCGGCTCCGCCGTCTGGAATTTCAATCTCAAAGTGCACGATCAATTTAGCGAGGAAATCGGCTGGCCCGATCTCGCGAACGCAGTCGCCGGCGTCTATCGCTCGCTCCCCGAAGCGGAACGCCAGTCCACCGGCATCCTCACCGGAAATTATGGCGAAGGCGGAGCGCTCAATCTCTACGGCCCCGCGCTGGGCTTGCCGCACGCCATGAGCCTCACCAATTCGTTTTGGTATCGCGGCTACGATCCGCGCCTTCCGCAGACGGTCATCGTCACCGGATTCGACTGGGATGAAGCGACCGCTATTTTCGAAAGCTGCCGAGTTGTGGCAAAAAATTCAAATCCATATGGAGTGCTCAACGAAGAATCGCGCGACCATCCCGACATCCTTCTCTGCGAAAACCTGAAATGGCCCTGGCCTGTCTACTGGGCCCATTCGCGGCGCTACGGATGAGCCGGACTCATTCGTCGTGCATGCCGCCTCTCGAAAAGTAACGAATTTACGCCCCGCGAATCTGTAATTTCATCGGCTTGGGATTTCGAATCAAGTTCACCGGCGTATACTCAGCCCACAGGAGGCAAACTCGATGGCGAAAAAATCCAATGGAACCAAGGCCCCCAGGACCATCAGTGCGCAACCGCGTCTTCATCAACGCGCCAATCCCATTCAGGCATACGGAACCGTGAACCATCTTCTTCCGCTCGAATTGGAGGAACCGGTCCGGCTCGAAATGACCGAGCAACTCAATCAGCTTCTTGCGGACACGATGACTCTCCGCGATCTGTACAAGAAATCTCATTGGCAAGTCGCCGGCCCCACCTTCTATCAACTTCATCTTCTCTTCGATAAACACTTCGATGAGCAGGTCGAACTCGTTGACGGCATCGCCGAGCGCATTCAACTACTCGGTGGCGTCAGCCTCGCCATGGCCGCGGATGTCGCCGAAACCACGCAAATCGAGCGTCCTCCGCGCGATCGCGAAGAAGTGCCGGTACAAATCTCACGACTGTTGGACGCGCACCAAATCATCATCCGCCAGTGCCGCACACTCGCATCGCGAGCGTCCGAACTCGGCGACGATGGCACGAACGATATCGTCGTCAGCGAGGTGCTCCGCCGAAATGAGTTGCAGCTATGGTTCCTGAGCGAGCACCTGGTAGATGTGCCGCTCGTTCGTGCGAAAGAAGCGGCCGCCGGCGCCTAGGTCAGCACGGGTCGCGAACAACCGTAGCCAACCGTGCGTTCAATCGCTCGATATTCGCGGGTTCTGGAGCGGACGTCGCGTCTTGAATCGCGCGCGCACGTTCGTGCATCAAAACGGAATCCCGGCGTAATTTAAGAGAGCGTTGACCAATCATGTCCACTTGGCCCATCCCGAGCATTCCGGATCCCCGCACGCAAACGTTTCCGGTGCTCTCGCCGGCGCTTATTAGCCGCATGCGCCCTTTGAGCAAACAGCGCAAAGTGGACGCGGGCGAGCTTCTCTTCGAACCCAACGACACCAACGTTCCATTTTTCGTGCTGCTTTCAGGCTTCATGGAAATCGTCCAGCCCGATTTTGACGGAGAGAAGGTAATCGCCACGCATGCACCCGGTGAATTCACGGGTGAGATGGCGATGATCACCGGCCAGCGCTGCCTGGTCCGCGGCCGCATTACCCAACCCGGCGAAGTGTTGGAGATGAGCCCGCCCGCGTTCCGCTCGCTGATTGCGAAGGATGCGGAGCTCAGCGACATCTTCATGCGTGCTTTTATCCTTCGCCGGCTGGAACTGATCAAGGCTGAGAGCGGTCTGCTCGTCATCATGGGCTCGCTCCATTCAGCGAGCACTCTACAGCTCAGAGAATTCCTCACGCGTAATGGTATTCCGCACCGCTTCATCGATCTCGACACTGACAAAGACTCGCAGGAGCTCCTCGATCGCTTTCAGGTCAAGATGAATGAAATTCCGGTGGTCATTTGCGCCGCACGCACGATCTTGCGGAATCCCACTCCCAGCAAACTTGCCGAAGGCTTGGGGTTGAATCTCAGCATAGACGCCGCGCAAGTTCGCGATGTCATTATTGTCGGTGGCGGACCTTCAGGTCTCGCAGCCGCGGTTTACGCCGCATCCGAAGGTCTCGACGCTGTTGTAATCGAGTCCAGCCTGCCAGGCGGGCAAGCAGGCTCCAGTTCCAAAATCGAAAACTACCTCGGCTTTCCGACCGGCATTTCCGGCCAGGAGCTGACGAATCGCGCCGTCACGCAAGCCGAAAAATTTGGCGCAAAGCTGATGCTGGCGCACGACGTCGTCGGACTTGATTGCTCCCGCCGGCCGTATAAGGTAAAGCTCGATGACGGTGTCTCCCTCGAGTCTCGCACCATCGTGATTGCCAGTGGCGCCCAATACAACAAACCGAAGATCGAAAGCCTCAGAAAATTTGAAGGCCAGGGCATCTATTACGGCGCAACCTTTATGGAGGCACAGCTTTGCGGCGACGAGGAGATCGTCATCGTCGGCGGCGGTAATTCTGCAGGGCAGGCAGCGGTTTTCCTCTCGCAAACTGCACGCAGGGTTTACATGCTGATCCGCTCCGGCCAGCTGTCAGACACGATGTCGCGCTACTTGATCCAGCGCATCGAAGAAAATCCCAACATCGAACTCCATTTCAAAACCGAAATCGTCGCGCTCGAAGGTGATTCACATCTCGAAAAAATGACGTGGCGTCGCAACGAAACCGGGGCAACGGAACCTAAAGATATCCGCCATCTGTTTATCATGGCAGGTGCATCTCCACGCACCGAATGGCTCCGTGGCTGCCTCGCGCTCGACGAAAAAGGCTTCGTTCTCACCGGGCGCGATTTGGAAACCGCTGACGCTCTCAAGAATTGGTCGCTGTCTCGCGCCCCGTACATGCTCGAAACCAGTTTGCCCGGAGTTTTCGCCGTCGGCGACGTCCGCTCGGGCAACGTCAAGCGCGTTGCTTCTGCGGTGGGCGAAGGCTCGATCTCGATTCATCTTGTCCACCGCGCACTGGCTGAAATCTAGCCGCGCATCTCGCGGCCCGCGTTTGGCCGCGTCAGGAGAACCTCATGCCTCAATGTACGCATACCGACCAAATCCGCGATGTGAAGCCCAATACAAATGGTTGCGAGGAATGCCTCAAAATGGGCGACACTTGGGTTCACTTGCGTCTCTGCATGATTTGCGGCCACGTCGGCTGCTGCGACTCCTCAAAAAACAAGCACGCGACAAAGCATTTTCACCGCGTGAAGCATCCCATCATGCGATCGCTTGAGCCCGGAGAGAACTGGGGTTGGTGTTACGTAGACGAGGTCGAACTCGAATTCGACTAGCTGATTTTGCTCTGCGCTCTCGCGCTTGACTTTCCTCTGCGCGCAAAACAAACTAAGCAAATATGACGGCAATTCTCCGGCGGATTTTCCTTGTTGATTTCTTCAAGGGCATGGCGCTCACGTTTCGCTATCAAAATCCCAAGAAGATTTACACGGAACAGTACCCGCAGGAACGTCCCATGGTCGCAGAACGCTACCGCGGCGCGCCCCGCCTGAACATCAATCCTGAGACGGGTGAAACGCTTTGTATTTCGTGCAACTTGTGCGCCCTCGCCTGCCCGGAAAACCTCATCGTGGTCGGCTGGCAGCGCGACGACGCCACCCGCCGCAAAGTTCTGACGACCTTCACCTACGACACTTCGCGCTGCATGTTCTGCGGCCTTTGCGAAGACGCCTGCCCCACTGATTGCCTCGAGCTCACGCAGGATTTCGAGATGGCTTATCTTTCCCGCGAAGGCGCTATTTGGGACCGCCATCGCCTCGAGGCCGGCCCCACGCCCACGCGCTACGTCCGCTAGCGAGCGCGAAGTTACTGGGAAGAGCGCGCAGCGCTCTGCAGATTGCCCAGGCGCCACACCCGCACGCCATTCACCGCCGCCTGCATCAGGGTTGCGCCATCTGGCGAGATCAGCAGATTCCCGGAGCTAAACGGTCTGTTCTGCGCCCGTGGGTCCGCTGTTACGAATGTCCCAAGCGACGCGCCGCTCGCGATATCGATCAGCTCCACCAGATTCCAATCCTTCTCTAAAGCCACAATTCGCGAGTCCGGCGAGATCGCTGCGGTGCCTGCGCCCATCCGGTTGAACGTCCACGATTGATGCACGTTCCACGTCTGCGCATCCCACAGTTTCACCTGCGTCTCCACCGGTCCGATCTGTCCCGGCCGCACAAATGTCACCGGAGTCTCCTGCCCGCTCGAAAGCAGCCATTTTCCGTCCGCGCTAAACGCCAGCGTGCTCACGCCAATCTTGTGCGCCGCAATCGTCGTCAATTTTTTCCCGCTGCGCAGGTCCCACACGTCTACATCGCCGCCAATTCCAGACTTCGCCGCGAACAAACGTCCATCGGCTGTCGCGGCGACCGGCGAAGGCGAGCTCCAGACCGCTCGCTTCTCATTTGCTTCCGCGAAATTGAACATCCGGCTCAGCGGCCCCAGTGCCGCCAATCCCGCGTCAGGAGGCACGAAAGCGATCGAGAACACCGGCGTGCCTCTTTGCGGAAAACTGAAATTGCCCGCAATCTCCCAGGTCCGCGCGTCCCACACCTTTAACGTCTCTCCTGGAAATCGCGTGCCCGCATTCGCGGCGAGCCACCGTCCATCGGAGCTGAACGCAATCTGATTCACGCTTCCGCTCCAGAGCGTCCTCGCAAGCTTTCGCGTTTGCTGATCCCACAGCGCCAGCGCGCGTCCTGAGCCCACCGCAAGCCAATGTCCGTCTGGGCTCGCAGCGATTCCCGTTACTGCAACTTGCCCGAAGAGCGATCGCTTCACTTCTCCCGTCGCCGCGTCCAGAATTTTGATTTCGCCGTCAGCGTAAGGGCCCGCCGCGATCAAGCGCCCATCCGGCGAAAACTCCATCGCCTGCAGCTGATACGTCTTGTCCGCGCTTCCCGCCGGAATTTCCCGCAACACTTCGCCGCTCGCCGCCGACAAAATCCGCATCGAGGCCGAATTCAGCTCCGCCAGCGCGATCTTGTCTCCATCCCCGCTGAAAGCCGCCAGCTCCGACGACGCAAATTTCTGCTCCCACGCCTTCGCTCCGTCCGGCGTCCTCACCAGCGCAATCACGCCGCTCTCCGTTTCTGGCCGCAGCACAGTCTGCCCATCGGCCGCGAACGCGATTCCTCCCGCATGAGTTTTGCGAATCTCCACGCCGCTCGACGCATCCCACTCCCGCGTAAAAAGGTCCGCCTCTTCGTCATCCGCCTCCGCACCGCCCGACGCCAACAGCGTTCCGTCTTTCGTAATCGCCAGAGCCGTAAACCCCGCCCAATCCGTCTTGATTGTTTTCACCAATTCGCCGGTAACCATGCTCCGCAATTCGATTCGCGCGTCGTCGGAATCCTCCGCCGTCTCCACCACTCCGATCGCCCATCGCTGTCCGTCAGGAGTAAACGTGATCTGCCTGCACAAGCTGTGCACCTTCAGCGCGAACGCGGTCGTCCCCGCGCTAGCATCCCATCCCAACACGCCGCCATCGCGGTCGCACGAGATCACTTTCCGTCCGTCCGGACTAAACACAACTTCCATCACCGGCGATTGGTGCGCGGTCATCCGCCGGATCTCTTCGCCCGTTTCCGCATTCCACAAAATCACTGCGTTGTCGTACGCGCCCGTCGCAATCCATTTTCCGTCAGGACTGAAGGCCAGCGTCGTCAGGCCCATCGTGTGGCCGGATTGCAAAATCCAGTCCGGCGCGCGAGCGCCCGCAGGGACAGGAGCGCCGCCCTCGGCCGTGGGCGCGATCACCGCGATCGCTGCCGCCGCCACGCCACCCGCAGGCGCGGTCGCCGCCGCCTGAGTCACAACCACCGGTTTGTTATTGTTCGCTTGCGCGGAGGGATTCTGTTTGTGGGAACACGACGTCAGCAGGAGCAGAACCGCGAGCAGCCCTGCCTTTCGCAATTTGTCCGTTCTCAGGTAAATCGTCGCTGTGAATACACTCATAGGGAAGTGACGCGGGCGATCGTCACACCCAATTTTCTCACGTGAAGCCAATCGTCTCGCGCCAGCGTCAGATTGCACGTGTCGCGCAATTCAATGTACTTCAGTACAGCTCACGCCCGCCGCAGCAGCGCCACTCCCGATCGCCATTTCTTCTTCATCTTTTCGGCAGACCCTGGCCGCAACGCAGCCTGCAACCGGAAAAGCCACGCCATCGGCGGCATGCGTTTCAGCTTCCGTCCCTCTTCGCCGAAATCGCGGAATTCGACGGGCTCCCACCCGTACGGCTTGAAAAAATTCTCTCCCTCCCCGGGAGCGAAATACATCGGCGCATTCGCCGCCTGCAGCGATTTGCCCCATTTCTTCTGAATCCACTCCAGCACGCCCGGCCCGGCCAAATCGATGAGCCATCGCTCGAATCTCGCCTGCGCGTGCAAATCCTTCGCTAGCTCAATCACCTGCTCCGGCTTCAAGTACGCGAGCAATCCTTCCGTCACAACCAGCACGTGCTTCGAATTCGCATTCACTTCCGAAAAATA
>DASTCZ010000116.1:0-4260 GCA_035710585.1 Candidatus Acidiferrales bacterium
GCGCGATCGGCGGCGCTGATACCGGTGGTGGTGCCGCGCTTCGCGTCGATAGATTCGGTGAACGCGGTGCCGAGGGCGGAGGTATTGACTGGAGTCATCAGAGGAAGGCTGAGCTCGTTGGAGCGCTCTTCCGTGAGCGAAAGGCAAATCAGCCCGCGCGCATGCGTGGCCATGAAATTGATGGCATCAGGCGTGATTTTTTCCGCGGCTATGGCGAGGTCGCCCTCGTTTTCGCGGTCTTCGTCGTCAACGAGGACGATGGGTCGGCCAGCGCGGAATTCTTCGGCGGCTTCTTCGACCGAGGCAAATTGAAATGGAGTGTCCGGCATGTTGATTGCGCGCAGTAGAATGCGAAACGACAGTTTACCCTAAAAATCGCGGGGGCGAGCGATAGTGGGGCGGCGGCGACTTAGCCGAAGGATCCAATGCGGCGATTCCGATCTCACGTGCTTCTGCCTTTTTAAAATTACCCTCTCGACATTAAAAAGGATTCGGACTAGAGTCCCGCCACACTCGTTTACTTTGGCGGGCCGACTGTGCCGGTGGAGATACTGTTGTGTCTCAATCCGTGATTGAGACCATTCTGCAGCGATTGCGAGGCGCCGATACCCGCGACGCGTGGATCGAGTTTCTGGCGCGATACAGCGATCACATTTATAAAGCAGCCTACCTAACCACCAGCGACAGCGATCTCGCCGCGGATTGTTATCTTCATGCCTGCGTAAAGCTGTGCGCGAACAATTTCAAACGGCTGCTGAGCTTTCGGCCGGAGGGGCCTGCAAAATTCGAGACCTGGCTGTCGGTGGTTGCGAGGAATCTGTGCCTGGATTGTGTGCGCAGCCGGTTCGGCAGAAAGCGGTTGTTTCGATCGCTGCAACGATTACCGCAAATTGAGAGCGAAATTTTCCGATTGCGCGTCGAGCAAGGCATGAGCCTGGACGAGACGGTGGCGAACCTTCGGCCGCTTCATCCGAACCTGACTACTTCGGAAGTGCAGGACGCAGAGACTCGAGTGCAGAAGGCGCTCTCTCCGCGGCAGAGATGGCTTCTGCAGCAGCAGTCCGCAGAGCGAGAGACGCTCACGCTCGACGCGGTGGCAGACGGGAAGACGGCACCGTTGGACTCGCCCGACCCCGCGCCGTCGCCGGAAATTGAACTGCTGGCGCGCGAGGATCGGGAGCGGCTTGACGAAGGGTTGAAGAAACTAGAACCGGAAGAGCGCCTGTTGGTGCGATTACGATTTGATGAGGATCTCACACTGATTGAGATTGCGAAGCTGACGGAGTTTGGCGATGCGCAGCGGGTGCATTACCGGCTGAACGCTGCGCTTGCGAAATTGAGGAATTATTTGGAATGAAATGCGCAAAAAATTCGGCGCATGTCCGTGAAAGAAAATAGGAAGCGAACGTCCCCTGGATTGGAGTAAGTGATGCCAACCCACAACGCCTCCGAGGAAGTGCCGAAACGCGGATGGCGCTGTCCCGATGAGGAACAGCTCGCCGCGTACATCGACGGCACCGCGAGAGGCGAGGCAAAACTCTCGATTGAGCGCCACATTTCGGGCTGCGGCTACTGTCTGAAACTCGTCGTGGGAGCGACTGCGGAGGCCAGGCAATCTTCGCCGTCAACGCCAAGCTATCTCCTCAAGCGCGCTGAAGAGTTGGCGGGTAGTCAGCCCCGAGAGTGGCGATGGGCGTGGGCGATGGGCCCAGCGTTGGCATGCCTGATTGCCGTTGCGATTTACGTGCGGCAGCCGCAGAGAGTGAAGCCGGCCACAGAGCCGGCGACGAATCCGCCCGCGGCAGCTGCTTCCGCGCCGAACGCTCCAGCAACAGGCTCTGTAGCGACTCCGAGCGAACCGACGCGCGCCCTCGGCAGGGAGCCAGGGACGCTACGATTGCTTGCGCCCGCACGAGATGCGGTGTTGGATCGCGGCCATCTGCAGTTTGCGTGGACCACTGTGCCAAACACCTCGTACTACCAAATTCGAATTACGACCACGGAAGGCGGGCTCGCGTGGGAGACGCGATCGACGCAGGCAAGTGTGCGGCCTCCCGACAAGTTGAAACTGGCTCCGGGGCAATACTTTATCTGGGTGACGGCGTATCTGAATAACGGTCGGACGGAGCGCTCGGATCCACTGGAATTCAGGCTTCAAGAGGATCGATAGCCTTCCTGTTCAGCTGATATGCGATTTCGAACTTGTTGTCGGTGCACGCTGGCGGCGCTATCAATTCTTGGAGCTGCGCTGGCGGCGTTTGGGCAGGATCCCGCAGGGGCTTCAGCGGCTGCGCCAGCCGCAGCTGGCACAACCGCGAGCGCGGCCATCGAGGCGGCGCAAAAAACATACAACGAACAAGGGCCAAAGGCTGCGCTGCCCGGCCTGCAAACGCTGCTCGCGCAGTTCCAAAAAGCAAACGACCGGCACAGCGAGGCGATCGCACTCGGAATGATCGCAAATTGTTACCGGAAGCTGGACGAATACGGCAAGGCACTCGATTACGCCCAGCGCGGCCTCGCGCTTAAAAAGGAGCTTGGGGATGCGAAAGAGCAGGGCCGCTCCTACAACCAGCTGGGATTGATTTACTGGCAAGAGTCCGACTATTCGCGCGGGGCGCAGAATTTCGAGCACGCGATTCAGATCGCGAATGAGACAGGCGATCGGCAGCTCGAAGCGTCCGCGCACAACAATTTGGGTCTAGTCGAGGGAGACCTGGGAGATTACGCGAAGGCGGCGCCGGAGCACGAGCGGGCCGTTCAGATAAGCCGGGAGATCGGTTTCAAGCGCGGCGAGACAGATGCGTTGGGCAACCTCGGCGGCGTCAAAATGCTGCTCGGGCGATTTGGCGAAGCGATTCCGTACTACGAAGAGGCGCTGAAGATCGATGAGGAACAGGGCTTGAAGCCGGGGCAAAGCGAGGACTTGGGCAATCTTGGGAAATGCCAGAGCGCGCTTGGACGAATCGACGACGCGATCGCCAGCTTCGATCGAGCGATTCAGTTGGCGAGGGATACGGGAGTCAAGAGAGATTTGGCTGACTGGGAACGCGGCAAAGGCGACACGCTCGAAAGGGCCGGTAAATATCAGGCCGCGATCGCCGAATACGAAGAAGCGCAGAGAACGTACGAAGCCGCAGGCTTGAAGAGGGAACTCTCAAACTTACTGAACAGCACCGGCACCGTTCATTTGCTTCTTGGAGACGTTTCTTCCGGCGAACGAGAATTTACGCGGGGGCTCGCCATCGCGCGGGCGATCCATAATCCAGCGGCCGTCGTGCTGAATCAGCTGTCGCTCGGAGAAATCGCGACGAGGCGGTTCCGGTTCGACCAATCTGCGCAACTTTTTTCCGAGGCAATAGCGGTCGCGCGCCGCGCGGGAGACCTATCAGCCGAAGCCGATGGATTGATGCTCCTGGCCCGCGCACAACTTTCGGCCGGGAATCTGCAATCGGCACAACGAAATGGCGCGCGTGCCCTCGAGGTCGCCGAGGAGATGCAAAATCCCGCGGTCGAAGCGGAGGCGCTTGTTGCGCACGGCGACGCACTGCGCGCGGGGAATCATGCGGAAGCCGCGCTGGAGAAGTACGATGCGGCCGCAGAAATTCAAAAAACCTTCGCCGACCCGGAGGTGAAATGGCGCTTGCACTACGGGCGCGGGCAAGCGATGGAAGGATTGAACCGGTTCGAGGACGCGCGACTCGAGTATCTCGCCTCGATTTCGACGATCGAGGCGGTGCGATCGGAGCTTGGCGCCGACCGATATCGCGCCGGCTATCTACAAGACCGCTACCAGGTCTATGTCGCGCTGGTGGAACTACTGTTAAAGCTTCAGAAGCCAGAAGAGGCTTTTGTTTACAGCGAGAGAATGCGGGCGCGGAGCTATCTGGATCAGCTTTCGCGCGGCGAGGGACGGCAAGAAGTTGAAAGTGCGGAAGAGACGGCTCTGCGGGGGCGCATCGACCGGCTGAGGCGCGAGATTAGTGACAGGTGGAGCGAAAGCCAGCCGCAACGACAGCAGAAGGCGATTGAGCAGTTTTCGTCCGAGCTTTCCGAAGCCGAGCGAGCCTATGAGGAACTTCTCGATCGAAAGAGCGAAACGACCTCGGTTTCCGCCGATGCGTCGGTCGATCTTTCCGGAACGCAGAAGCAATTGAGGCAGGGAAGCGCGGTTGTCGAATACGTTGTGGGTCAAAAAGAACTCGACATTCTCGTGATCGCCAAGAACGAAGCGCACGCTATCGCGGTGCCGATTGCGAAATC
>DASTCZ010000117.1:0-10678 GCA_035710585.1 Candidatus Acidiferrales bacterium
ATGGTTGGTGGAACGACTCCACCGAGAACTGATTCACCGTGAGATATCCAGAGCTTCGGTCCTCAACCTCTCTGGCAACCACGCGGTGGAAAAACACCGCGAACGACACGTGCGCCTTGACAATGCCTTCGTCTTTATCGATGGGGCACCCGCCAACATAAGAAAAGCTGCGCAGACAAGAGTGTCTGCGCCACGCAACAGCAGATCCCTGCCTACCGGCAGGCGGGCCTCCGCGAAGAATGCGTTCGGGATGACAATCCCACCTAAACCAAAACCTGCACAGACCCTTCGCGAGAACCACTCAGGGCAAGCAGGAGTGGCTGTGCCACTGGTCAGATGTCGTAGTAGAGGTGGAACTCGTACGGGTGTGGACGCATGCGCACGGGGTCCACTTCTTTTTTGCGTTTGTAGTCGATCCAGAGTTCGATCAGCTCTTCGCTGAAGACATTACCCTTCAACAAGAAGTCGTGATCAGCTTCGAGCGCCTCGAGCGCGTCTTCGAGCGAACCGGGCAGCGACGGAACGTGCTTCAATTCCTCCGGCGAAAGATCGTAGATATCGCGATCGAGCGGTTCGCCGGGATCGATTTTATTTTCGACGCCATCGAGCCCCGCCATCATCATCGCGGAGTAGGCGAGATAGGCGTTGCAGGAAGGATCGGGCGGACGGAACTCGACGCGCTTCGCCTTCGGATTATTCGAATACATCGGAATGCGCACGGCAGCGGAACGATTGCGCCGCGAGTACGCGAGATTCACGGGAGCTTCGTAGCCGGGAACGAGGCGCTTGTAGGAATTCGTGGTCGGCGCCGCGAGCGCGACGATGGCCGCAGCATGCTTCAGCAATCCGCCGATGTAATAGAGCGCGGTCTGCGAAAGCCCGGCGTATTTATCTCCAGCAAAAAGCGGCTTGCCTTTTTTCCAGAGCGATTGGTGCGTGTGCATGCCGGAGCCGTTATCGCCGAAGAGCGGCTTGGGCATGAACGTGACCGTTTTTCCATATTGATAGGCCACGTTGCGCACGACGTATTTGAAAATCATCATGTTGTCCGCGGAGCGCAGCAGCGTATCGAATTTGAAATCGATTTCGGCCTGGCCGCCGCTGGCGACTTCGTGGTGATGGCATTCCACGTCGAGACCCGCGGCCGCCATCTGCTGCGTCATCTCGGTGCGCAAATCCATGTAATGGTCGGTGGGCGGGACGGGGAAGTAGCCTTCCTTGTGGCGCGGACGGTAGCCGAGGTTATTTTCCTCGCGGCCGGAATTCCAGCGGCCTTCCTCCGCGTCAATGAAATAAAAGCCGTGCTGTTCGCGCTGATCGAAGCGCACGCTATCGAAAATAAAAAACTCGGCTTCGGCGCCGAAGAAAGCCTGGTCGGCGATGCCGGATGAGTGCAAATATTTTTCCGCCTTCTTGGCGATGAAGCGCGAATCGCGCGGGTAGGGCTCGCCGGTGAGCGGATCGACAGCGTCCGCGATCATCACCAGCGTGGGCGAATCGCGAAACGCGTCCATGAAGGCGGTCTTCGGGTCCGGCATGAGCAGCATGTCGGATTCGTGAATGGAGGCCCAGCCGCGGATGGAGCTGGCATCCATGCCGAATCCATCCTTGAAACTTTTTTCGTCGAATTGGTCGATCGGGAAGCTGACGTGCTGCCAGACGCCGGGGAGGTCGGTGAATCGTATGTCGAGGACTTTGGCGTTTTGTTTCTTTGCGAATTCTAAAACACCTTTAGCGTCCAATTATTTCTCCTGCGAGTGAAGTGGTACCTTTTGAGGGGTACGACGAAAAGTACATTGCTAGCGGCCGGTCGTCAAGCGGAGTTGTGGCAGTCCAATGCGGCCACGCTGTGGAATTCTCGGGCCAATGTCTCGCGTGGCGGGACGTAGAAGGCAGAAGGCGGAAGGCGGAAGGCGGAAGGCGGAAGGCGGAAGGCGGAAGGCCCCACCCCTACAAAGCGGGGTGGGCTACAGACGCAACAATTTGTGGCGTCGTGGCGGAGTTGAGAACCTGCCCCTGCGCAATGGCACAGGGCGAATCAGTCGTAATATTCCCGGCCGAGGTGCGTGATCAGCTCTTCGCCCATCATCCAGCGCAAGGTGTTCTTTAATTTCATCAGCTGGATGAAGAGATCGTGCTCGGGATAAAGCTCCGGCGCGCACATGGGCGATTTGAAATAGAAGCTGAGCCATTCCTGGATGCCGTGCATTCCAGCGCGTTGCGCGAGATCGAGGAAGAGCACGAGATCGAGCACGAGCGGCGCGGCGAGAATCGAATCGCGGCACAGGAAATCGACCTTGATCTGCATCGGGTAGCCGAGCCAGCCGAAGATGTCGATGTTGTCCCACCCTTCTTTGTTGTCGCGGCGCGGCGGGTAGTAGTTGATGCGGACCTTGTGGAAGATATTGCTGTACAGTTCCGGATAAAGCTTCGGCTGCAAAATATATTCGAGCGCGCCGAGCTTCGATTCTTCCTTCGTCTTGAAGGAATCGGGATCGTCGAGAACTTCGCCATCGCGATTGCCGAGAATATTTGTCGAATACCAGCCGCTGAGGCCGATCTGGCGCGCTTTGAATCCTGGCGCGAGGATCGTTTTCATCAAGGTCTGGCCGGTCTTGAAATCTTTTCCGCAGAGCGGCACGTTGTGCTTCGCCGCGAGTTCCTGCATCGCGGGAATGTCCACGGTGAGGTTCGGCGCGCCGTTGGCAAACGGGATTCCGCTGGTGATTGCCGCCCACGCATAGAGCATTGAAGGCGCGATCGCGGGATGATTTTCCTTCATGGCTTTTTCAAGGCTGGCCGCGGATTTGTGCACATCGTGCTGCGTTAAATAGGCTTCCGTCGAACCGCACCACACCATCACGAGCCGATCGGCGCGCGATTTTTTCTTGAAGTCCTTGATGTCTTCCTTGATTTGCTCGGCGAGATCGAACTTGTTTTTGCCCTTCTTTACGTTTTTTCCATCGATATTGCGCACGAAATTGTGATCGAAGGCGGCCTTCATCGGCTTGATGCCGTTGAGAAACTTTTGCACCTTGGCGAGGTGGCCGGCGTCGAGGACTCCGGCGTTGGCTGCAGCTTCGTAGGCAGTGTCGGGGAAAATATCCCAGCCGCCGAAGACGAGATCATCCAGCGCGGCCAGCTTGACGAAATCCTTGACCAGCGGCGAGCGGCCCTCGGTGCGACGGCCTAGCCGGATCGTGCCGAGTTGCGTGAGCGAGCCGATGGGCTGCGCGAGCCGCTGGCGCACAAGCTCGACTCCGGCCATGAAGGTGGTGCTCACCGCGCCCATTCCGGGAGTGAGCACTCCCAATTTTCCCTTCGGCGCAGCAATATTCGTCGGACGTTTCATTCTTCTCCTCGAAAGTTTCTGAACGCGGATTTTCCCGCGGGAAATTCAGGGCGGCGCGCAAGCGCGCGGCAACGTGCAAAAGCGAAGTGGATAACTATGCGCGATTGGCGCAGCTTTTGCAACGCGAGCCGGCTCCAACTTTGCCTACAGCGATCGCTGGATGCGCCGTACCAGCTATTCCTTAGCGACGTGGTGTCTCTCGCGCCGCCGATCTCTTCGGCGCATGTATCAAATGTTCGCCACGCCCCGATCCACGTTTACGGCGGTCCGCACGAAACACCCCGCGTCGAGCCGGACCTGCTTGGAGGAAAAATGAAACTTGCTATAGGAGCTCTTGCATTGCTCCTTGTGGCAACGGCAGCACAGGCCACGACGACGTTTACGCTGGGCAATGTTCCATCGAATGATACAAACATACTGCTCAATTCCGGTATGACGGGTACAACGGTCACGGGAACTGCGAACGGCGTCACCGGATTCACGATGGTATTCACGTCCACGCAGACGTTGATGGAACCTTCGTCCGGTCAGGCTCGCGTTAGCGCAAATCCTGAAGGGACTCCGCTCACCAATCTCACGATCTCGCTGGCCAATGGCGCGACTTTTGGCGACCTCATCATCAATCCTTTCATCGGCGGACTCTGTGCTTCGTGTACCGGCGGCGCTTCGACAATCACGGTGACTTCTCGTGCGGCCAACGGAACGCTGGAACCTGCTTCGATCTTTACTGGATTGAACGTGGGCAATGGCAGCAATTTCCTCACGATCGTGGATTCGGCTGGTGAGTCCATCGTGAGCGTGCAGATCAGCGTGCCCGGGGGAATCAACGACCTGCGGCAGCCGCGGATCTCGGGACCGTTTGCAAATGCAGTGCCGGAGCCGGCAACACTCGGGCTCTTTGCGATGGGGTTGACGGGACTTGCAGGCGCACTTCGCAAGAGAGTTTTTGCGCGGTAGAATTCCTGCATTCGTAACTGTCTTGTTTCTCCTCGATGCGGTGGCTCGAATGGGCCACCGCATTTTGTTTTTGGCGAGACTCGACTCCCGGGAACGCGCGCGGCGCGTGCGCGAATTTCGTTTGCAGTTTGCGGCGCGGGTGTACAATCCCGCAAACGTGGGGGACCTACGGAGGTCGCCATGAAAGCGCAGCCCGCTCGAGAAATTCCGCACGCACTTTCGAAGCCAGTCTGTCAGGGAGTCTCGCCGGGCGATGAGCCCTGCGATTCATTTGCCACGATGCACTGCCTCAACTGCGATCAGTGGTATTGCGACGCCCACGCCGAAGACGATCAGTGGCACGCCTGCGCCATCGCTGAAGACGCCGACGAAGGCGCGGGTGGTTAGCCTCTACTGTTTCACCGGCGCGGCCGGTGCTGGCGCGGTGAAAAGCTGCGCGAGCGGAATATTCACGGAGCCAATCGAGCCGCTGGAGGAATCGCGCGCGATGACCTTGACCTCTGCTGCGTCGCCGCGAAGAGTGAGCTTTCCTGAAAACGACACGCCTTTTTCCGCTGCTTCCTGATAGGCGGCGTCCGGCAGACGCATATTCACCGTTTTGGAAGTCGTCGCCAGCACCTTTCCATCGGGATCTAGTTCCACCCACACAACTTCGAGATCATCCGCCCAGCGTTCCGCATTTTTTTGAAAGCGGAGCTGGCCCGGCGCGACGCGCACGTTGACCGCGAGCTGCCGCGCACCAGGTACGTCGATCGCGTCGGCTTGAACGCTCATCGTGATTTCCGTTTGTTCCAAAGAATTCGCCACGGCGTCGTCAATTGCCTGCTTCAGGCTGGTTTGCTTTGCGGCTGCAAAATCGGACGCGACATAACCCGAGCGATACCGCAGGTGAACTCCGGGGCGCTTGACCGTCACCTTGATGTCGCGAAATGTGCCGTCCCATTCGCTGTGAGAAGGGTAGTAGCCCAGTTCGTACGTTTCGCGCGAATCGTCGATGGATTTCTGGATGGCGCCGAAAATGTCATTGGTGTTGTAGAAGGCGAGGCCGCCGGTGCCACCGGCGAGTTCGTGCAGAGTGGAAAGTTCAGCCGATTGAGGTTGTCTCGGCTTCCCCAACAATTTCTGGCGTATGTAGTCCGGTGCGATGAGGCCGCGCGTGTCGATTGGATAGATGGCAACGTTTGCGTCACTCAGCGCATGGACCGCCTGCATCACTGAATCAGTGAAATCGGCCTGCTCGCCCTGTGGGTTTCTCATGATTGCGACGTTTCCGCCCATCCGAATTGGGAAAGTTCCGGAAATCCAGACGAGGTTTTTTCGGCCGGGAACTCCTGAGAGATGTTTCGCAATGACGCGAAAGGCGGCGACGGTCTTCTCGGTCTTGTTCGTGGCGGACATTACTTCGCCACGCCAAGACGCTTCGGTTGCCCAAGCCAGGTACGCCAGATTACCGGCGATCATCTGCGCGGAGGCCGGTGCCTGAGTTTCCAGGCCCTGCGAAGTCTCGGCTCTGGTGGCTTTCTCCGCAGCGCGCTGGAGCGAATCGCGATCGGTGGTGAATTCGCGGAGGATCAGGAGTTTGCTGGTGAGCGAATAGAGCGCGACGCGCTCACCGGGAAGGACCTGCGAGATAAATCGAATGACCTGTTCGCGCGCGGGCACCATATCGTCCGGGTCCGTGTTTAGTGCATCGAGGAGGATCACCGTCACGGGCGCTACGCTATTCAAAGATGCGCTGACATCATTCGAAAATATGTTTGGCGCGCGAGCAGGCGCGGAGGTGCTGGCGTTCACTAATCGAGTCGAGGAAAACTTCGCGAACGACGCAATCGGCTGCTCCTTGCGCCGGTCATAAATTTTGAAATCGTCCTTTGTGAGGCCAGACACGGGATTGCCGTCTTTATCCTGCGCAATCACGCTCACCTGAACGAGCCGCGTGTACACGCGAAGCCGACCTGTGGCTGCACGCTTGCCGTTCGATTCCTGAGGAGGACTCGGATATTTCAAGACGTCTGGTTGAAGCTCGGGAGGGTCCTTGGTCGCACCGGGTGGTGGAGGCGGTGGAGTCCCATGTGCATTTTGCCCCAACGACCCGCTGCAAAGCAGCAGGGAAGCGGCGGTAAATGAAAGAGCAAGCAGGCGTCGCATCAGAACTTTCGAGCACGAATGTTAATTTCGGCCCTGAGTTGCCTGCACGGTAGCACGCCTCTACTCAACGGAGCAGTTATTTTTCAAAAGTTGAGCTGGTTACGAAATGCGCCGCGCTTGCGGATTCATTCCAAGAAACGCATTGGCGAATTCCGAATTCTTAAAGGAGAGCTTGATCGTTTTCGTTCGCCGGTCTCGCGAATAGCGCACTTCGCGGCTGGGACGAAGAAATAAGAACGCCACCGGCAACACCGTTCCCGAGAGAAGCTGGATTCGGCGCGAGAATCCGCCCGTCCGCACAAGAATGACGGCTTCGGCCAGAGCCAGACCCAACACCACGTACAATTCCAGCATCCGCCACAGGCGCTCGCGCTTTCCGCACCCCTCGCAAAATGGCACTTCGGGAGAAAAATCGTTTTGCACCATGCGCACGGTCACGCTGGGAGGCAAACCGCACCGCGCACACATCTGCGGATACCTGAACGGCTCCTCGGGCAGCATTACCGATACTCGCGCCATGCGCCAACCTTATCACGCGCTCCGGCTCGTCTCTCCCCTTGCTTACCGAGACCAACGATGCTAATCTCGGTTACCGAGGACATGTAAAGCGATGAGCAAGCCTTCCGATCTGGTGCAGGGAACGTTGGACATGCTGCTGCTGAAAATCCTGGCGCTGCAGCCGATGAACGGCTTCGCGATCAGCCAGCGGCTGAAACAAGTATCGGGCGACGTGCTGCAGGTCAGCGACGGATCGCTCTACCCAGCTTTGCACAAGCTTGAACAAGAAGGCTGGATCACCGCCGAGTGGAAAACTTCCGAGTACGGCCGCCGCGCCAAATATTATTCGCTCACGCGCATGGGACGCCGCCATCTCGAAAAAGAAACAAATAACTGGGGCAGGCTTTCGAGCGCGATCTCGCGCGTCATCGAGCTGGAAAAGGTGTAAGCGCAGAGCACGTTACACGAGGTGAAAGATGCGACCGTTGCGCTGGCTGTCTACAATTCCACTTCGATTGGGGTCGCTGTTTCGCTCCTCACAAGCCGACCGGGAACTCGACGACGAGCTGCGCGATCACCTCGCACTAAAAGCCGCCGATTACGTCGCCAACGGAGTGCCTCCAGCGGAAGCGCGCCGCCGCGCTCGTCTGGACCTGCAAGGAGTCGAGCAGACCAAAGAGCAATGCCGCGACGCCCGCCGCGTGAACTGGATCGAAGACTTCGTTCACGATTTGCGCTTCGCCGCACGCACGCTGCGCAAATCTCCCGGCTTCACCACTGTTGCCGTCCTCACTCTTGCCCTCGGCATAGGTGCCACCACGGCGATTTTCACTCTCATTGACGCGGTAATGCTGAAGTCGCTTCCCGTGGCGAATCCCGAACAGCTCTATCGTCTGGGCGACAACAACAACTGTTGCGTGATGAGCGGCACCCAGAATGGCGGCAGCTTCGTACTCTACTCGTATCCGCTTTACGAACACCTCCGCGACCACACGCCGGAATTCAGCGAACTCGCAGCCTTCTCATCCTACGTGTCGAATCTAAGCATTCGTCGAGCAGGTAGCGCGGCGGAATCTTTCAAAGGCGAGTACGTCTCCGGAAATTACTTCGCGATGTTTGGTCTCCGCGCGTTCGCGGGCCGGCTCTTATTTCCATCCGACAATTTGGCGGGCGCGTCGTGCGTCGCCGTGTTGAGCTATCACACCTGGCAGGAGCGCTTTGAACACGGCCCGGCGATCGTCGGATCGACACTCGACGTGAACGGCTTTTCGTGCACGATTGTTGGAGTGGCGCCGGAGGCATTCTACGGCGACACACTTCGCAGCGATCCGCCCGATTTCTGGCTTCCCATCGCAGTTGAGGTGGATAACCGCCTGCAAAACGCCAATCTCGAATGGCTTTATCTGTTCGGGCGCCTGAAACCTGGTTCTTCGCCTGAACGACTGCAGCCTCAACTTACTTCGGAATTGCTGGCATGGCTCGGTAGTCACATGGAAGTGGTGCCCCAGCGAGACTGGAAAGATGTTCCTCGGCAGCACATCCGCCTGACTCACGGGGGCCGCGGCGTTGAACAGATGCAGAGAGACTACGCAGCCGGACTGCGATTATTGATAACGCTCGCTGCGCTGCTGCTCCTGATCGCGTGCGCCAATATTGCCAACCTGCTCCTGACGCGCGGATCGGCGATGTCTTGTGAGACTGCAGTTCGCTTGGCCCTTGGTGCGCCAAGAGGCCGGTTGATTCGCCAGATGTTAACCGAGAGTCTCTTGGTGGCGACGGCTGGCGGAGCGGCGGGACTCTACGTCGCCTATGCGGGAACGCGCGCAATTTTGCTGATCGCTTTTCGCGGGGCCAACTTTGTTCCGATTGAAGCGCGCCCTTCGCTGCTTGTGCTCGGGTCTGCCGGGCTCCTCTCGGTGCTCACCGGTATCGCTTTCGGTATAGCGCCGGCCTGGATGGCTTCGCAGTCTGATCCGATGGATGCTCTTCGAGGAACCGCTCGTTCCACGCCGCGTCGCTTCTCCGTGCTTCAAAGATATTTGGTCATCGCGCAGGTCGGATTCTCGGTTGTGCTCTTAGCCGGAGCCGGCCTCGTAATGCAAAGCCTGCGCAACCTGGAAGGCCAGAATTTCGGTTTCGTCTCCGAAAGGCGCCTTATTGCGAACATCGATCTGTCCTTGGGCGGCTACACCCCGGACGGGCTCACCGGTCTTTTTCAGAGATTTCAGGAGAAGCTGCCTCAGATACCTGGCGTGGTCAGCGCGAGCCTATCGAGCTATAGCCCATTGAGCGGCAACAATTGGAACCAGCGAGTTTACATCGATGGAAAACCGCCGGATTACCATTGGACAGCGCCGTCTTGTGACCGGGTGAGTCCGCACTATTTTGAGACGATCGGCACGCGCCTGCTGCAAGGACGGACTATCGACGAGCGCGACACGCTGGGAGCGCCAGACGTTGCGGTGATCAACGAGACTTTCGCGCGCAGATTCTTTGCGAACGAAAATCCCATTGGCCGCCGCTTCGGCATGGACAAGAACCATCCCGGCGAATACGAGATCGTCGGCATCGTCGAGGACGCGAAATATCAGGACACGCGCGGTCCTGCGTACGCTACGTTCTTTTTGCCGCTGCTTCAAACGCCGCGCGCCGGGCGCGTGAATGGATGGTTCAACACCGTTGAGCTACACGTTGCCGGAATACCGGAAAATTTCGAATCGTCCGTCCGCAACACCGTGACGGGTCTCGATCCGAATCTCGTGGTTGTCAATGTGGTGACCTTCGGTGAACAAGTCGCGCGCAATTTTAATCAGGAGCGGCTCATCGCGCGGCTTACGGAACTCTTCGGCGCGCTTGCACTTGTGCTGGCCTGCATCGGCCTGTACGCCGTAACCGCGTATCGCGTC
Source organism: Candidatus Acidiferrales bacterium (assembly GCA_035710585.1). Lineage (GTDB taxonomy): Bacteria > Acidobacteriota > Terriglobia > Acidiferrales > UBA7541 > DASTCZ01. The sequence continues at coordinate 9,862 of DASTCZ010000117.1, forward strand.
GCGCAACGCACCGGCGAGATTGGGATTCGAATGGCGCTCGGAGCAGGCCGCGCAAGTGTGCTCGGATTGGTGTCGCGCGATGTGCTCGTCCAGGTTGGTTTGGGATTGGCAATCGGGATGCCCGTTGCGTTGGCAGCAGGGCGTCTCCTGGCGCACCAGCTATATGGTGTCAAGAGCAGTGATCCTTGGATACTTGGCGCGGCCGCGTTGGTCCTTGCAAGCTTCGCCAGTCTCGCAGCGTCGATCCCGGCGTGGCGCGCGGTGCGGGTCGATCCTATGGTCGCGCTGAGGCACGAATAAGAGAGGGTGCACATGCGACTGATGCGTTGGCTACTCACGATTCCGCTGCGATTGCGCTCGCTATTTCGGTCGTCGCAAGCGGATAGGGAACTCGATGACGAGCTGCGCGACCACCTCGCTCTGAAAACCGCCGATTACGTCGCCAACGGAGTGCCTCCAGCGGAAGCGCGCCGCCGCGCTCGTCTCGACCTGCAGGGAGTCGAGCAGACCAAGGAGCAATGCCGCGACGCGCGCCGTGTGAATTGGATCGAAGACTTTGTTCACGATTTGCGCTTCGCCGCTCGTACCCTGCGCAAATCTCCCGGGTTCACCACCATCGCCATCGTCACGCTCGCTATCGGCATTGGCGCCAACACGGCCATGTTCAGCGTCGTGAATGCTGTCTTGCTGCGTCCATTGCCATTTCGCGATCCGCAGAAGTTGGTCAACATCAGCGCGCTTGATTCCGCGGGAAAGCCGTACAACGGACCTTCGTTTTCCTATCCGGATTTCCTCGATCTGCGCGAACGCAACCGGA
>DASTCZ010000118.1:0-7447 GCA_035710585.1 Candidatus Acidiferrales bacterium
GCATCTGCGAAGCCCAAAGCGCGTACATGTACAACACTGCGCAAACCCAAACGAGCCCGAACCAAGGATGCAACATGCGCGAAATCTGCGGGCCGCCGCCGATGATCGCCAGCCAGAAGAGCCATGGCGACCAGAAGGCCAAGCCGGTAAATAACAGATAGATGTAGGAGAAGGCGGCCACCCAGTGGTTCGCGCGTTCAACGAACGTGTAACGGAGAATCCGCCCGTATGGCAGCACCTGACCTTCGCGGCTCACGGCTGTTTCCCTTCGTGCTTCTCTTCAAATTCTTCGACGCGCGTCTTCGGTCCGAATCGCAAATAGTGAACAAAGAGCCCGACCAATCCGCCGACGATGGCGAGATTGCCAAGCCACTTCAGCGGGCCCTTCCACAATCGCACGCTGATCGGAATGTGCGGATCGGCCGGCAATCCTCCGTACAAGGCCGGCTGCGTCGCATCGTGCAGCACATAAATCACGCCCGTGCCGCCGACGCCCGGTGGGTCGTAAACGCCTGCGTTCGAAAAACCGTAATGATCGCGGAGCTGCTTCGCCCGCTTTTCCGCCAGGTCCTTCATGTCGTCTTTGCTGCCGAAGTGCAGACAACCGGTGGGACACGATTTAATGCATGCCGGCTCGAGATTTTCCGAAACGCGGTCAGCGCATAAAGTGCATTTGAACATGCGCTTCGTATCGGGATTGAATTTCGGAATATTGAAAGGGCAACCGGTGATGCAGTAGCCGCAGCCGATGCAGTGGTCCTGCTGAAAATCGACGATGCCGTTGGTGTACTGCACGATCGCGCCGTCGGCCGGACACGCCATCAGGCAGCCGGGCTCGGCGCAGTGCATGCACTGGTCCTTGCGCATCAGCCACATCAGCGTGCCGTCTTCGCGCTCGTGCTCGTTGAACTTGATCAGGTTCCAGTAATTCCAGCGCGTCTCCGGCATCGTCTGATACGTATTGTCGAAGATCGTCTGGCCAAACGGCAGATCGTTCCATTCCATGCAAGCGACTTCACAAGCTTTGCAGCCGATGCAGGTAGTTGTGTCAACGAGCTTGCAAACGGTGAATTCGCGTTGCGTATCTTGCCCGGGTACCGGGCCGGCGTGGCCGGAGATTCGTTGAATTCGCAGAGTGGCTTGGCTCATCGCGCTATGCCTTCTCGACTTTCACGAGGAAGCCTTTGAATTCAGGTGTATAGGCGTTTGGATCGATGATCGTGGGCGAAAGCGAGTTCGTCAGATCCTTTGCCGTTTTGCCCTCGTCTTCCGCAATGCCTCGGTATCCCCAATGAATCGGTATTCCGATCTGGTAGGTCTTGTTCCCATCGATCTGCATGGCCTTGATGCGCTTGGTCACCATGGCCTTGGCGACATATTCCCCGCGCGCGCTCGTGACTTTGACTCTTTCGCCGCCGCTGATGCCCATTTCGTGCGCCATTTCTTCCGAGATTTCGACGAAAGGCTCCGGCACGAGCTGTACGTTCATAGGATTGTTTTTCGTCCAGTAGTGATAATGCTCGGTCAAACGATAAGTCGTACAAATGACCTTGAAACCGTCTTTCACGGACCCATATTTGTCCGCTGGAGTGGCATAACGCTTCACCACCGGATTGTGCGTCTGCTGCGGGTGCAGCGGATTATCGATTGGACTCTCAATCGGCTCGTAATGTTCGGGCATCGGGCCATCGGTGAAAGCTGCCAGCGGCGCGAAAATGCGTCCGACTCCCTCCGGATTCATGATGAACGGGCCCATGTGGTCTGCAGGCTTCGAATCGACCTTGAAATCCGGTACGTCGTTGCCGACCCATTTTTGCGAGGCCTCGTTCCACCACACCTGACGGCGGCTCGCATCCCACGGTTTGCCGTCGAGATCGCATGAGGCGCGGTTGTAAAGCACGCGCCGGTTCGCCGGCCAGGACCACGCCCAATTCTGATGAATTCCGAGATTCGAGGGATCTGCCGGGTCACGGCGCGCGGTCTGATTCCCTGCTTCCGTGAACGAGCCCGCGTAAATCCAATTTCCGCAGGAAGTGGTTCCGTCGTCCTTCAGCCACGCGAACCCCGGAACTTGTTGGCCGGTCTTTATCTGCTGCTTCGTGGCGGGATCTTCCAAATCCGCTAGCGCTTTGCCGTTGATTTCTTTCAATACCTCGGCGAGTGAGGGATTGGTCGGGTCCGTGTAGCTCCAACTGAGCTTCAGGATCGGATCCGGGAATTTGCCGCCTTGCGCTCTGTAGAGATCGCGTACGCGCAGAAAAAGCTGCGCAACGATGGCTTGATCGAGACGCGCGTCCCCAGGCATTGGAAGCGCCGCATTTTTCCACTGCAGCCAGCGCGCCGAATTCGTGAAGGACCCATCTTTCTCGGCGAATCCTGCGCAAGGCAGCCGGTAGACGGTCGTCTGAATCTGCTTCATCTGATCGGAGGAAATTCCGGGTGATCTCCAGAATTCGCTGGTTTCATCCGGGTAGATTTCGCCGACGACGAGCCATTCAGCCTTTTTCAGCGCTTCAATATTTTTCCGCGAATCAGGGCCGATCGCGACGCCATTCATGCCGAAGGCCAGCATCCCCTTCACGTTTCCGCGGTACATGCCGTCCCAGATGTTCACCCACGAGTAGTTCCGGTCGACTTTAGGCAGGTAGTCGAACGCCCAGCCGTTTTGTTTCGTCGCCGCATCGCCGTACATTGCCTTCAGAAGGCTCACGGCAAACTTCGACGTATTGCCCCAATAATTGAAGCTGTCCCACTGCGCGGGCTTTGAAATGGTCGGAGTGATGCGCTTTATCCACGCATCGAAATCGCTGTCCGCGGGCGTCGGCACCTTCAAATAGCCGGGAAGGTTGTCGAAGATTCCGGCCATGTCGGTTGCGCCCTGAATATTTGAATGTCCGCGCAATGCATTCACGCCGCCGCCGGCGCGGCCCACATTGCCGAGCATCAACTGCAGCATCGCCGCGGTGCGAATGATCTGCGTGCCGAAAGAGTGTTGCGTCCAACCAACCGCGTAGATGATCGTGCCGACTTTTTTCGTGTCGCCATCTTTGCGGATGGAGGTAAAGAGGTCGCATGCCTTCAGGAACTGATCGCGCGGAATTCCGGTGATGCGCTCCACCATTTCGGGTGTGTAGCGCGAGTAATGCTTCCGGAGCAGCTGAAAGACGCATTGCGGATTTTGAAGTGTTGCGTCGAACTCGACTTTCTCTGGAAGTTTCGTCGCAGGAGGCGGGGCGCCATTCGCGGATTTCGGCGCTGGAGCCGGCGCGGCCTTCGCGCCTTGCCCGGCGTAATTCCAGGACGCCCGGTCATAGACTTGCGTCTTGGCATCGAGACCCGAAAACACGCCATCGAGATCGCCCGGCAGCTTGAAGTCGTTTTGCACCACGAACGCGGCGTTCGTGTAATTCAGCAGGTAGTCTTTTGCGATGCGATTGTTTTCGATGGCGTAATGGATCATGCCGCCAAGGAAGGCAATGTCCGACCCGGCGCGAATCTGGCAGAAGAGGTCCGCCACAGAAGCGGTCCGCGTAAAGCGCGGATCGACGACGATCAGTTTTGCATTTCGATTGCGCTTGGCTTCGATGGGCCATTTGAATCCGCACGGATGGTTTTCCGCCGGATTGCCGCCCATGATCAACATCATGTCGGTGTTCTTGATGTCGACCCAGCCATTGGTCATCGCCCCGCGTCCGAAGGTTGGTCCCAAACTTGAGACCGTGGGGCCGTGTCAAACTCTGGCCTGGTTTTCCAGGTGCACGACCCCCAGGGCGCGCATGGCTTTTACGACGAGGTAGTTGAATTCGTTGGTGTCTGTGCAGCCGCCGGCCCAGGCGACGGATTCGAGCCGGTTGACAGTGTGGCCTGCGGAATCGGTAGTGACGAACGTATCGTCGCGCGTCTTCTTGATCTTGGCCGCGATTTCGTTCAGCGCATCGTCCCAGGAAATGTCCTGCCAATCCGTGCCGCCCGGGCGACGAACTTGCGGCTTCAGGAGCCGGCGCTCGTTCATGATGTCTTGCTGCAGCGAAGCGCCCTTCGGGCATAGGGTGCCGCGATTGATCGGGTGATCCGGATCGCCTTCGACGTGAACCACCTGCTGGGTCACGTTTTTCGCGCGGTCGCCGATGGTGTAGATGATGACGCCGCAACTTACCGAGCAATACGGACAGGTCGAGCGCGTCTCGCTCGCACGCTCGATCTTCAGCCGGCGCAGCTCCGCATAGGCCGGCTGCAGGTCGAAACCAAAAACAGCCGCCGCGGTACCGCCGATTGCCGTGAGCTTGAGAAAATCCCGTCGTGAAGGAGCCATCGTGAAACCCCTTCCTGCGCGGGCGGAAAAGGTAGGGTGCTACCCGCGCGCCATACATAGAACGGGTGAATGTGAACTGTCAAGGAAGACTTCGTTAAATTTGGGTTACAGGAAGAAGCTGAGGCTGATTGGAAGTTGGTGTGCTCTGAATGCTTCGTTGCGGGTGTGTTTCAAGAACTCAGCGCCTGGATTCTGCAATCGCTTCGTTGACGCAGATCTCATAGTGAGCATGCTTGGAGGCGTGGCCGATTTTACCGTCAGGCATGATCTGGCGGACGAAGCCCTTTCGTACGGTAAGGGGCGCGAGCGTTTCACCAATCGGGACAAGGCCGCTATAAAAAGTTGCCCGTTCGCGTCCCCAGGGCAGAACGACGTCAGCTTGAAACTCAGTCAGCGAGATTTCATCGCTGAGCTTCTGGAACCCTTCCTCGTTGATCACCACGCCATTCAAGTTATAGCGCAGCAGAAATTCATCCAGCTCCTCTTCGGTGGTGCCTTCAATCGCCGTCTGGAAGAGGAACGCGTGGAACGGTGAATTGTGATTTCCAAGCAGCCGCCGCGCGGCTTTCGAACAGCTCGATAGGCGATCCGACAGATTGATCGCGCGCGAGATCATGATCTTGTAATCGTTGTCTTTCCAATAGGTGGGCGGCGAATTCTGAAACGCGACCCCAACTCCCAGCTCAAGTGGTGGCAGATTGCCGCCGACCGCGCGATCGTTGTACGCCTGGGCGATCGCCAGAATCTGCCGCGCCAGCAAACACGCTTTCGCCACGGCGCGCTGCCGTGTGCGGTTGCTCTCGGTCTCGTAAATCGCAAGCACGATCGCATCGCCTTCAATGAACACTTTGCTCGCGCCATACCGGTCGAGGATTCGCTGCACCGGCTCGTAAAGATTCATGCTCATGTGCGAAGCGGGATTCAGTCCACGCGCCAACAAATCCTGCGTCAGTTTCGTGGAGCCGCGGATGTCTGCCTTCACGATGGCGTGACTGACGACGTGGTCTTCCGCGGGCTTTTCTTCGTCGGGAAGCAAATACTCGTAAAGCGTGCGGTTCATCCGCGAAATCTCGATGGTCTTTGACTCGCGAAGCAGATTGATGCGCTCCATTGCGGAGGTGAGCGACTGGTAGTCGTCGAGATCGCGGTGGAGGCGCGCGATGTCTTCGGCGAATCGGGCGGCCAATGCGCGAATCTCGTGCAGCGAGTATCTTTTCAGCCTTCGCGCAGCTTCTTCGAGCCGTTTGGTCGAAAGTTGCTTCGCCGGAAATTGTTTGAAGACGTCTTCAGCGCGCTTCAGCTCGTCGCGCGAAACCAGCGCCTTCCGGAGCTGCTGTAAATGGAGCGGCGGGCAGAATTCGGCGTGCAGGTTGCGGATTTCGTAGCTCGCCAGCACTTGCGGCAGCAATCCGCTCAGCTCAAGCCTTTCCACCCAGTCGGTTAATAGTCTTCCACGCGGATCGCCGAATTCTCCCTGGGAGTCCGCTGAAAACAATCGCGCGACGAGCTCGGGATCGATCGCGGGCGTATCGGCCCGGTTTCCTGCTCTATGTGAATTGCTGCTTGCGCGGGAGCTGTTCGCGCCGGAGCTAATCGCTTGACGATCCAGCTTTTCTTGGAGGAATTTTTTTCGCCGGTCCACGTCTGCGAGCGCGGCTCGTAGCTCGGCGGGATCATCGCGCCGGAGCATGCGCGTAAGAAGTTCATCGCTGCGCCCAAGCCGTTCGAGAAGAGAGGCACGCTCGAGATCGAGCTGCGCGATCTCAACCCGCAGCCGCTCCTGACCGCTCTGCGCGCCGCGGATTTCGTTTGCGCCGCTGCTTGCTGCCGCTTGTGGCCACGCCGCCGCTCCGCGGTCGCCCAAAAGATCGGCGAGCATCTGGTCGAACACTTCAAACCGGTCCGCATCGCGGACGAAATTTCCCAGGAGAACGTAATGGTCGAGGAACAGCCGGTCGTCTTTACCGCTCTCGACGAACACCAGCCGGTTGGCCAGCATCGCATAGGCGTGGCCGGCCTCGTCTCCGAAAAGTCCCTTTCGGGTCTTGGCCGCAATCGCTTCATCCGATTCTGACAGGATCTGGTGGATCTGTTCGCCGATCTGGCGAACGATATCGCGTCGGCTCGCTTGAATTTCCGCCAGGCGCGACTTCATCACGTGCGCCTGCTGCGACGTCTCGAAATGCGTGCCGCGTGCGCGAATACCCTCTTTTGCTTCCAGGAGGATGTCGGAGAATTGCGCGACGATTTCCTGTGCCAGAAACCTGAGCAACGCGACGCGCAGCAGGATGTCGCGTTCGATGGTTTTTTCAGCTTTCGCTCGCGTGAGCGAGTTTTGCAGCAGCTCTCCCAGAATCCTACGGAACGCGCCGATTTCGGGTGGGCGCACCGGCCTTCTTTCAAATCCTGGAAAATGTCCGAGGTTCACTTTCTGCCGGATGAGGTCGAACAGGAGAATCCGCGCGGCGTCGACGAATTTCGGGCTCAGGACGACGTCGTGCCTCAGATTGTCCACGCCCACAGCGAGCGAGCCGAGCGGAAGCTCGCTTTGCGAGCGCCGCGCTTCAGTCTGCGGCGGACGCGGGATCGTCGCGGTGATGAGCTGATCTGCCATGAAGCGAAGAGCCTTGCTTCAATTTAGCAACCGGCAGATGCGCGCTCAACAGCGCCGCGCGGGAACGATGAGCAAAACGCTACTGTACGAGCGAGAGGGGATCTAGCGGCTGGAACTGGAACTCCTTAGCTTTCAAGGCCTTGCAGGGCGATTCTGCGGCGGTCGCCGCCTGCGTGCTCCAGTTCAATCCTGATGACGGGCCACGAGCTGCGCAGCGTAAGCCGCTCCGACCATTCGACGATCACCACGCACGGAGCCGTCTCGGCAAGCGCGTCCTCCAATCCTATGCTCGCAAGGTCGTGCTCGCCTTCGATCCGGTACAGGTCGGCGTGATAAACCTTGGCGCGAGCGCCATTTTTCGCGCCGACGTCTCCGAAGACATGTACCAATGTGAATGTCGGGCTCGTAACTTCTTCCTCGCGCGCCGCGCCCAGCCCCGCGATCAGTCCTTTTGCGAGCGTAGTCTTGCCGGCGCCGAGGTCGCCTTTCAGCAGTACCAACGCCGGAAGCGGGATGCGAGC
>DASTCZ010000119.1:0-2754 GCA_035710585.1 Candidatus Acidiferrales bacterium
TGCCGGGGATGTGGGCGGGGATAGCCTCAATTACAAAGGTTTGGACGCCGTCGCGGATTGGCTTATCACAAAGCCAACTCGCTGCTCTTGGGCGAGAAGGCGAGCGCAATCACGACGCAAGCTTGCTCGCGTTCGTGGCTATGTTCTCAAAGCCCGCAGAGGCCCTCCGCTACGCTGATGAAGCTGTAGCAGCAGATCCGAGTCTCGCGTGGATCTACTTCGAAATTCGTCACCGTTGGCCACAAGCAGCAGAAAACTCGGAGGCAGAATTTGTAGATCGAATGCGGAAGCTCGAAGCGGCGGAACCCGACAATGCGGTTTCGTATTTGGCGGAAGCAGAAACGTATTTCGCTAGCGCGGAGCCTCACTTGTCGCCAGCTCGCCTTGGCGAGGCAGCTCAGGAGATGGAAAAGAACCCGGCGTGGTTGGCCGCCATGCAGAAAGCGCTATCCGCTCCTCGGTATGACAGTTACGCGTCGCGCCGTTTCGATCTTGTTCTCTCCGTGATGCGCGAACGGCGCATGGAGCGACCTATCGATTTGATGTACGCCGAAGCTGCGACGCCCATTCCGGATTTGTACAATTTGCGAGTCTTCCTCATCAGTTCGGTTTTGAAGAGAGCAGAGGCCAGTGCGGCGAGTGGGGATGTTCGGGGAGCGCAGAAGCAGTATCGGGACGTAATTCTTTTTTCGCAGCGCATGCGAAGAGCAGGATCAAGTTCGACGATCGAGAACTTGATGGCTCTTGAGTTTTCGCGCAAGGCATTCGAGAGCGAGTCAAAGACGCTCAGCGGCACTGATTCGAATGGCGACGCCGCAAACGCATCCGTCGCGCATGAGGAGATCGAAACCGAGCTGGCTGCATTTCGCGCCGCTGTGCGCCGCGAATGGGCGGAAGGGGCGACCGCAGCGCCCTCTGCGTTCATCATTCACATCTGTACCGTGATTGCGGTGCTCTGCGGTGTGGTTTGCCTGACAGCATTCGTCGCGTTCGGTTGCGGTCTCGGAGATCACCCAGTTTTCGGTAGAGCGGTTTGCCGCGCTGCACGAATTTCGCCGTACTTTGTCCTCCCTTCGTTGGCGCTGTTTTATGTGAATTATCTTCCCTACCACAAAGCCTTTTGGACAGTGTCGTCGAAGGATTTGGGCGGGGTTAGCTGGCAGTTGGGAGCTTTACTGGCCCAGCCGGTTTATTTCGTGTCGACAAATCTTTCGCACACAGCAGTATTATTCTGGACATCCATCATCCTTGTAGGAGCGATCGCAGCGACACTAATCGTCGCCCGCATGGCCGTTCGCAACTGGTCGGAGCAAGCTCAGGCATAGAACAACCTGGGCTGCTGTCCCACGCGCGTTGACTTTTGCAACGGCGCGCACCTAGGATGCGCGCGATGGAACCACGGGCGCGCGGCAGAATTCTCTACAAGTTGGGAGGAGTTGCGATTGCGGCGATGGCGATTGCCGCGGCGCTGAGCGTCGCGGCGACGCTCGCGCAAGAGCATCCGGCGCTGATCATTCAGCGCGGGCTGGAAATGAAAACGCGCGACGGCGTAACGCTGCGCGCTGATGTCTACCGGCCGCGCGGCGACGAGAAATTTCCCGTCATCCTGACGCGCACGCCGTACGACAAATCAAACGTCGCTGGGACATGCACGCGCGTGGCAGAAGCTGGATATGTGTGCGTGGCGCAGGACGTGCGTGGGCGATGGAGTTCCGACGGCGAGTGGTATCCCTTCAAACACGAAACCGAAGACGGCTACGACACGATCGAGTGGCTGGCGCACCAGCCATGGTCCACCGGGGTGATCGGCATGTGGGGCGCCTCGTATGTGGGCGCGACGCAACTGTTGGCGGCGATCGCGCGGCCGCCGCACCTTGCGGGAATGTTCCCGATCATCACGGCTTCGAACTACCACGAGAATTGGACGTATCAGGGCGGCGCGTTCGAGCAATGGTTCAACGAATCGTGGACGTCAGGGCTGGCGGAGGACACTCTGCGGCGGCGCGTGAATGGGCACGTGAACTCGCTGAACTGGGCGCCAACGCTGCCGCTGGCGAATTATCCGATCATTGATGCGGCGGACACGAAGAATCTGGCGCCGTATTTTCAAGACTGGCTGGCGCATCCCGATTATGACGATTACTGGAAACAGTGGGCGATCGATGCCGACTACAGCCGCATCAACGTGCCCGCGTATCACGTGGGCGGGTGGTACGACATCTTTCTCGGCGGCACGATCAAGAATTTTCTCGGGCTGAAAGCGGGCGCTGGAAATTTTTTCGCGAAAGAAAATCAGCGCATGGTGATCGAAATCGGCGGGCACGCCGGCGGCGGGCAGAAGATCGGCGACGTGGACTTCGGTCCGGATGCGCGCTGGGACTCTACCGGCCTATTGATTCGCTGGTACGACTTTCTTTTCAAGCAGGCGCCGAACGGGTTGGACAAGGAAAAGCCGGTGCGCGTTTTCACGATGGGCGAAAACAAATGGCGGGATTTCGATTCGTGGCCGCCGGCGGAGGCGCGACCGAAGCGCTTCTATTTGAGTTCAGCGGGCAAGGCGAACAGCTCGGCTGGAGACGGCCAGCTGATGTCGATTCCGCCAGTTGCAGGAGCCGCTGACACATTCAAATACGATCCGGTGAATCCGGCGCCGACGCGCGGCGGACCGCTGTGTTGCCAGCAAGACTTGCTGCTGCCGGGGCCGAAGGAGCAGGCGGACATCGAGAAGCGGAATGATGTCTTGATTTACTCCAC
>DASTCZ010000120.1:0-7984 GCA_035710585.1 Candidatus Acidiferrales bacterium
AGCTACACGCGTATCGCGCCTGAGTTCTACGCGAAATCAGTGATCAAGGACGTCCGCGCGCCCGATCTCGGCGATTTCGACATCCTCGCTGACGTAACGCCTAGCGCGAAAAAGCGCGGCATGCAGACATATGCGCTATTCGAGGAGGCCTACAACCCGCGACTGATGCCCGGCTTCGAGAAAATCGCCGAAGTCGATATCAACGGCAGAGTTGGCGGCAGCACCTGTTTCAATAATCCCGATGCGCGAAATTTTTTGCTGGCGCTCGTTCAAAACTGGTTCAAGCTGAACGATCTCGACGGGCTGATGTGGGAATCCGAGCGTCAAGGCCCGCTCAATAACGTCATCGGCGCTCACTTCGGCCGTTTTACTGGCAACGCATTCATCAACTGCTTCTGCCAGCATTGCACCGCGAAGGCCGGAGACCGCGGCATTCGCGTCGCGCGCGTCCGCGAGGGCTACACCGCGCTCGATAGCTGGGTAAAGCAGACGCTGAATCAACCGGCCGCTGCGGACGGGTCCTACGTGACGTTGTGGCGGCTGTTCCTCGAATACCCGGAAATCCTGGAATGGGAGCGATTCTGGTTCGCCAGCCAGGAAGAGGTGTATGCGCTTCTGCGCGATGGCGCGAAGCAAGTCAATCCGAACGCAAAAATCGGCTGGCACATCATGCACTTAGTCACGATGAGCCCGTTCTACCGAGCGGAACAAAACTATTCACGCCTTGCGCGCGTGGCCGATTTCATCAAGCCGTGCACCTACAATAATTGCGCCGGCCCGCGCTTCGCTCAGTACATCAAGAACGTGCAGTCCACTGTCTTCCGCGATGCCACGCCAGACGAAGTGCTCGAACTGCATTACAGGATTCTCGGGCTGCAGGGCGAACCATCGCTCGACAAATTGCCGACGGCCGGACTTTCATCCGCGTCGGTTGCCGTCGAGACGAAACGAGCCATCGCAGACGTGCAGGGCTCCGTCCCGATCTATCCAGGAATCGACATCGATATTCCAACCGCGCTGAACGAAAAACGCACGCAGCCCTCCGACGTGAAGTCCGCAGTGATCGCAGCGCTCGGAGCGGGCGCGCCGGGCGTCGTCCTCTCCCGCAAATACGCTGAAATGAAATTGACGAACATGGCTGGCGCCGGCGAAGGACTGCACGAAATTAACAGCCGGACAGCGCTGTAAATTGACAGTTCATCTGCGGCTCTCTAAACTTGCTTCGATGACCGTCAATCTCAGCCCAGAGACTGAATCGCGCCTTCGTGAGCTGGTAGCCTCCACTGGGAGACCCGCAGAGGAGTTACTCGAAGACGCAATGGCGGGCTACCTTGCCGAACTGACGGAAGTTCGAGGAATGTTGGACCAGCGGTTCGATGACTTGAACGCGCATCGCGTCAAGCCGATCGCCGGTGAGGAAGCGCTGAACCGCTTTCGTCAAAAGACGCGCTAACCGCCGCCTTCAATGAGCGTGTGGCAGTTTCCAAGCCGGCAGTTTCCGCCGGCCGAGCATCGCTTTCGCCGCCCATTGTCCGAGATAAACCGAGAGTGCCACCCCGTGTCCGCTGAATCCCTGTAGCACGATCGCGTGCTTGCCGCGCGGATGTGCGCGGAAAACCGGCAACCAATTTTTCGGAAACAAGATCGGCCCGCCCCAGCGATGGGTGATCTTCACTCGCTCGAGGACGGGATGAAATTCATGGATCCGTTCCTCGAACTTGTCGAACATCCGCTTTGTCTCACCGCGGTGCACGTCGATCGAATCGAACTCGCGCCAATCGTTGAGGTGGACCAGGCCCGCCCCTAGCACCAGTGAATTGTCGGCGAGCAAGCGGCCCCACAAATACGGCAGGTCTTCGGTGTAAAAAGGCTTTCGCGATTTCAACCCCAGTGATTCGAGTACGGCCTCGCTCAGCGGCTCCGTTGCCACTCCTAGGGTGAATTTCGGCTGCGCCTCCCTCTCCAAACTGCCCAGCTCCAGCGATTCCGCATTTGTAGCGATCAAGATTTTTTTTGCGTGGATCTCGCGCCCGCCCGCGCAAATCATGATGTGGCTGCTCGCAAACCCGAGTTCGGTCACCGGCGCATTCTCGAAAATCATCGCTCCGGCAACCTCCGCCGCTCGCGCCAGCCCCGTCAGCACTTTGCCTGGATTCACTGCGCCACCGGGCGCCTCGCTTGCGATCGCCATCGTTCCTGAATCTTTCCAGCGAATCGGCGAATTCTTCATCGCGCGCGAGTGGCTGAGCTCGAAAACGCCCGGCAACTCCAGCTCCGCCTCGATCTTCAGGTCGCGCAGGATCTTCGCGTAGCCTTTCAACACATCGCCAAGCCCCGGCAAGTCGCCCACAGCCGTTTCTGCAAGGACGAGTCCGCCCGTCCGCCCACTCGCTCCTGCCCCGATCGTGGCCGCTTCAAATAACGCCACACGCTTCCCTGGCGCAAGCCGCGCGAGCCACGCAGCCGCGGAGAGCCCCGCGAATCCGCCACCGATCACCGCGTAATCAACGGACTCAGGAAGCTCACGTGGCAGTGGCCTGAACTCGATCGTCCACGGCGGAATTCCCCAGTTCGCCCTATCCCACTTGAACGCCGGATTCTTCAGAACAGTTTTCCTCTCTCGCCTCCCTGTTCTTGCAACCTTCTTCCTCACACGCATTCCTCTCTGTGATTGGACGCGAGGATCGAATTCAAGATACAGGTACATCTCTCGAATACGGACCTCGACGGACCACTCCGAAATCCGTCAAATTCACACCCCGCTCCCTTTACACTTCCTCTCCGCGCGCCTAAAATTCTTCCGATCGCCGCTCGCAAATTTTTCCAAAACAGGGGTGAATTGGATGCGAAAGTTGTGGAACATTTGTGTCATTGCCGCCTTGCTTGCTCTTGGCGCGGCTCCCCGAGCCGCCGCGCAAGCAACTTCAACTCCCGACAACAAGCAAGCTGAAGCAAAACCAGCCGCCGTGCCGGAATCTTCCGCGCCGAAAGAGGAAATCTCCACTACCGATCACACCGCGAAAATCGGCGGCCAGACCATTCCCTACAAAGCGACTGTCGGCTCGATTCTCATCAAAAACGATAAAGACGAGCCCACCGCGCTGATCTACTACACAGCCTACACGCGCTCCGACGCGAAAGACATGAACGCGCGCCCGCTCTCGTTTCTCTACAACGGCGGGCCCGGCTCGGCGTCCGTCTGGCTGCACATGGGCGCATTCGGCCCGCGCCGCGTCGCCACTCCAGACGCCGCTTATGCGCCGCCGCCGCCCTATCGCCTCACCGACAACGAGAACTCGCTTCTCGATAAAACCGACATGGTCTTCCTCGATCCAGTCGGCACCGGTTTCAGCCACGCCGTGGGGAAAGCCGCCGACAAGGACTTCTGGGGCGTCGATTCCGACGTCCGATCGCTCGCGCAGTTCGTCAATATTTACGTCACGCGCAACAATCGCTGGAATTCACCGAAATTTCTCATCGGCGAAAGCTATGGCACCTTCCGCTCCGCCGCGCTCGGCAACTATCTCCAGCAGCACGACACGATGTCCATCAACGGCATCGCGCTGATTTCCAGCACCCTCGATCTCGGCCAGCTTTCGTTTCTGCCGGGTGACGATCTCTCTTACGTTTTGTATCTACCGAGCTACGCCGCCACGGCTTGGTACCACAAAATGCTGAAGGATCGGCCCGCCGATCTTGCAGGATTCATTGAAGAGTCGCGCAAATTTGCCGCCGGCGAATATGCCACGGCTCTGATGAAGGGCGGCGCCATTACCGACGCCGAGAAATCCGCCATCGCCGCAAAGCTCTCGCGCTACACCGGCCTCAGCGAGGACTACCTCATCAAAGCCGATCTCCGCGTGGTGCTTCCGCAGTTCATGATCGAGCTGCAGCGCGCTCGCGGACTCACCACCGGCCGCCTCGATTCGCGCTTTTCCGGACCGACCTACGACGTCCTCGGCGAATTTGCGCAGTCCGATCCGCAGTCAGACGCGATCAGCAGCGCATTCGTCGCCACGTTCAACGATTACGTTCGTCAGGAGCTGAAATTCAATCCGACTGGCGACCGCCAGTACAATCCGCTGAATGGCGGCGCGAATGGCGTCTGGGATTGGAAGCATCAGGGCTTCGGCGGATTCGGCTTCCCAGGCTCGCCCAACGTCGAAGGCGATCTTGTTCAGCTGATGCTCACGAATCCGCACGTCCAGATCGAAGTGGAAAATGGATACTACGATCTCGCCACCCCGTTTTACGGCAGCGAATACACCATGGACCACCTCGGCCTGAAACCCGACCTGCGTAAAAACATCCAGCTGAAGTATTACGACGCGGGCCACATGATGTACGTCCGCGACGCGGATCTGGCGAAGTTGCACGCCAACATCGCCGCCCTCATCGACCGCGCCACGAAACAATAGGTCTGGAAGTTATTTCTATCGTAAGGGCGGAGCCTGCCGGCAGGCAGGTTAGTCTCCGCCCTTCTGCATTTGTTTCTGTAGCTCACCCCGCTTCGTAGGGGTGAGGCCTTCTGCCTGGAGTTCACCCGCCGTGGCGGGCCTTCTGCCTTCTCACTCACTCCTCAGCGCCGCCATCGGATCCACGCGGCTCGCTCTCCGCGCCGGCAAATAGCAAGCCAAAAACGCCGCAGCCAGCAACACAATCGTCACCGCTCCGAGCGCTACGGGATCGGCTCCGCCCACATGAAAGAGAATGCTCTTGAGCAATCTGCTGGCGGCGAGCGCTCCCGCCGCGCCTATCGCCAGTCCGATCGCAACCACAGTCATTCCATTCCCTACGATCAACCGGAAAATATCCGCCGGCCTCGCTCCCAGCGCCATCCGCACGCCGATCTCGCCTGTGCGGCGAGCAACCGAAAACGCGAGCACTCCAAACAGCCCCACCGCCGTCAGCACCAATGCGAGCAGACTGAATCCTCCGCTCAACGCGGCAACAAGCCGATCCTGGTGGAGCGACTCGTCGATCCATTCTTTCATTGTTTCCGTCACCGTCACGTGAACCGACGGATCCAACGAATGGATCAATGCCACCATCGTTGCCATCATCGGAGCTGGGCCTGCAACGGTTCGGACGCTAAGCGTGCCCGTGATGCCCGCACCCGGCTTGAATTGCTGCCGGTCGACGTAAAGAAAATCCGGCGTAGTTTCTCGAAGATCGTTGTACGTGGAATCCGCTACGACTCCCACGATCTCCATCGGCGGCCAATTCCCTTCCACAAAGCGAAAGCGTTTGCCGATCGCGCTTTCCTCTCCAAAGTAGTGCCGCGCCATAGTCCGATTCAGGATCGCCACTCTTGGCGAATCGGGTTTGTCGAGATCGGAAAAATCGCGGCCCTCGAGCAATGGTATGTCGAGCGTACCGAAATACCCCGGGCTGACGCCCGCAAAAAATACATGCGGCTGTTCGCCCTTTCGTGGCTCGTGCCCTTCGACGCTGACGTTTATGCCAAATATGTTGCCGCTTACCGGAACCCATCCGGAAACAGTCGCCGATCGCACGCCGGGCAGTCCTTTCGCGCTCTCCGTTAGCCGTTCGTAGAAGTCTTTTGCCTGATCCGGCGTGCGGCCCGCTGCGCCCGCGAAAAACGAAATCGCAATCAGATGATTCCGATCGAATCCCACGTCGAATGTCTCCAGGTTCACAAGGCTGTGCGCCAGCAGGCCCGCAGACGCAAGGATCGTCATGCTCACGCTAATCTGTCCAATCATCATCGCGGTTGGCAGGCGTAGCTTCCGCGCATCGCTTCCTTCCGAAGGCTGCGCTTTCAATCCATCCAGTAGCTCCCTTTTCAGAGTGACCACCGCGGGTGCGAATCCCGCGATAATAGTCGCGAGCACGAGCGCAATCGCGGTGTACGCCAGCACTCGCCCATTGATCCCGGCCTTCAGTGCAAAGCTGGCTCCCCGCGTCGAAAGCGATGCGACCAATGCGCGGCTGGTCCAAATCGCCGTTACGACGCCGACCGCACCGCCGGCGATGGCCAACAACGCACTTTCCGTCAGTAGCTGCCGCAAGAGCCTGGCGCGGCCCGCCCCCAGCGCATATCGCACCGTCAGTTCCCGCCGTCGCGAAATGCCGCGAGCGATCAGCAAGTTCGCAACGTTGCTGCAACCGATCAACAACACAAACAAGACGATCAACACCACAATTCGCGCGGATGCGGAGTATTTCGCTCGCAAATCGTCGAGCCCGCGGGCCAGAGGCATGAGCGCGAGGCGGGACATATCCTGTCCTTTCTCGATTTCGGGCAGAGTGGACTCGCGCACCGCGGTCTCGAATAGCGGCTGAAGCCCAACCGAAGCCTGCGTGATGCTTTCTCCCGGATTGAGCCGGCCAAAAACATTGAACCACTGCGCCAAGCCCGGGTGCGACTGAGCTTGAAGGTTTCCTGCTGCCGCCATCGGGACAAAAAGCCCCGGCGCGCGGCCGACCTCGATGCCAAAAAACTCGCGAGGCGCCACTCCGATCACGACGAACGGCAGATTCCGGATGGGAATCGTCTGCCCAATTATTTTGTCGTCGCCTCCGAATGCTCGAATCCAGAAATCAAAACTCAACACCGCCACCGGATTCCCGCCCGGCGTACGGTCGTCCGAAGCAGCAATCAACCGTCCGCGGCTCGGCTGTACCCCAAGTACGGGAAAATAGCTCCCCGTCACTTCCTCGACGCTGGTCTGATAGTCTGCCCCGTTGCGCGTGATCGTTGTAAATCCGATGGGCGTGGAGCCGCCGATTCCGGAAAACACTCGGTTGTTGTCGCGAAAAATTGCATAGCTTGAATCTTCAATGAAGTTATTCGTCGCGAGGCTCCCGGCCATCCCGACCAGCACCAGCTCATCCGGCTTTTCCACCGGCAGCTTTCTGAGCAGCAGCGGATCGACCACCGAAAACACCGCCGTGTTCGCGCCGATTGCGAGCGCGAGCGTGATCACCGCCGTCGCCGTGAAGCCAGGACTTTTCTCCAGCATACGCACGCCGTATTTCACGTCTTGCCAGAATCCGCTCATCACTCACCTCACCGCTCGCGTCGACTCTAATCCCTGGCTTCCGCTCTCTTCGAGTTCTTTGTGCTCTTGGTGTCCTTTGTGTTAAAGCCGTTGCCCTCACCGTTGCCTTGTGTAGGGTCGCCTTTTCGCGGTTTTTGCATCCCGATGATTTTTATAGGGAATGGCGACCAGGGTTATTCGCGCCTTTGCCTTTGCCTTTGCCGTTGCCTTCATCAGCCTTTAATCAGCTCTTATCTGTGGTTGCTGTTGCTCTTATCATTTTTGAATTAAGGTGAATCTTCCCACTAGCGCCGCCATTCCAGATTTCCGTTGGCTCTGATTTCTTCCCGCAATACTTGACTTGCGTGCTATACTGTCTGTGGAGAATTAGTGCGTGCCCACCCGTTTGCGGTGGGCATTTTCGTTTCCACCGGCTCCGCGCGAAGAGATTTCTCTCGACCACGCGACGGTTGTATCTCTCAATGGAGCGTTCTGATATATAGGCAACGCGTTCGATTTTTGATAACCACAGTCGTATTATACTTCCGTGATATTTATGCCGATTCTCATACTCACATCCAGTCAGTTGGGATGGGAAACCGTATTCATTCGCGCATTGCGAATGAACCTCAACATTGTCATACCAGTTGCGACTTTGTTGGTAAAGCTCCTAGTTCGTTGGATTTCACGCGACGAATTTCGGGAGGTTATGAGGAGCCTTGCCGATATACCGTTGGAATTGATGTTGATTGCAATGAGCTTTATGCTGGGCGCCCTTTCGGGAATCAGCGATAGCTATGTCAAACATTTCGGCAATCAGAGCGATGCCGATCTGTTCGCGTGACCTGCCCCCCATTTTTGGTCCAGTCATAAGTTAGCACTCCGGGGTTGCTGCACATCCGAACCTGCCCAAGCCGGGGCGATAGAGACGACCGGCGTGGGGGGAGACGCCGGTCGCGCCGCCACGGTTGCGGCGAACT
>DASTCZ010000121.1:0-5512 GCA_035710585.1 Candidatus Acidiferrales bacterium
CGATGCGAGCAGGACGGCGTTTTTCAATCGTGTCCTATCTGGCTTGCAGCAGCGCGAAGGTTTCACCGCGAGCGCGGGGAGCAGCGTGCCGTTTGCCGCGTTCTGGTTGGGAAACATGGTGCGGCTGCCGGAGAAAACGAGCGGGCAGCCCTCGAACGATTTGCCCTATTGCTTCAGCTCGTTTGTATATCCTGGATTTTTCGCCACATTGCGAAACCCGATCTTGATGGGACGCGATTTCGAAGCCGACGAACCCGACCCCGTTGTGGTGATCAATCAAACCTTCGCGCGGCAGATTTTTCACGCCGAAAATCCAATAGGCAGGCTCGTGGATTTCCGCCCGAATGCGAATACGGCCTATAACGGCGCATCGGCCGGCGCGCGGCGCGTGATCGGCGTAGTGAAAGACACAAACGAAGACCTGCTCAGCTACAACACGCCAGCGAGCTGCGCCGCATTTTTTCCCTACCAGCAGAATCCTGTGAAATCGATGGTTTTGACTGTGCGTTCCTCGAATCCGCAGGCGGCGCTCGCGGCCGTACGCGAGGAAGTGAGCCATGCCGATCCCGCGGTGCCGCTCGTCGCCGTGCAATCCACTTCGCAACAACTGAAACTCACCCGGGGTCCGTGGGAATTTCAGGCTTGGTTTGCTGCGCTTTCGGCGGGAATTGCGCTCTTCCTCGCGATCCTTGGTGTGTATGGCACGGTGAGCCATTCCGTGCGACAGCGGACGCGCGAGATCGGCATTCGCATCGCGCTGGGCGGGCGGCCCGCGCATATCATTCGCGCCGTAACGAAGAAAACGCTGGCGACGGTGGGCCTCGGAATTGCTGCGGGCCTGATGGCCTCGTTTTGGCTGTCGCGGAGCATGACGGCGTTGCTTTTTCAGACCAAGGCCCTCGACGCGCCCAGTATGATCGCGAGCGTCTGCATTTTGTCGCTCGCGGGAGTGATGGCAGCGTGGTTGCCAGCGAGGCGCGCGACTCGTGTGAACCCGACGATCGCGCTGAGGCAGGAATAGGGAGCGGCGGCGATGGCGATTTTCGACCGGCTGTTTGCGAGACGCAAGATACGCGAGGAACTGTCCGCCGAAATGTGCGCGCACCTCGAAGAGAAGACTCGCGAGCTGATGGACGCTGGAACTCCGCCCCGCGAGGCCGAATTCGCAGTGCGGAGATTATTTGGAAATACCACGAAAATTGAGGAACTTGGCAGAGAAGTTTGGCGCCTCCCGAAGCTCGAGAGCCTCATCGCCGACGTGCGATTCGCGCTGCGCGGGATGCGCAAGAATCCGGGATTCGCGGCGGTGGCCGTGCTGACGCTCGCGCTGGGGATCGGCGCGAACACGGCAATCTTCAGCGTGGTGAATGCAGTGATGCTCATACCGTTGCCTTATTCGCATCCTGAGCGGTTAGCGATGCTTTGGACAGACAATGCGGCCCTGAACCTTCACGAGGTTGGCACGGGCTATCCAATCATCGAGGAATGGAGGAGGCTGAATTCAAATTTCTCCGCGCTCGCTGTGTGCAGCCGCAATCATCCCGTATCGATGGGCACGAGCGAAGGAACAGAGCGTCTCGATGGCGCCGCGGTATCAGGAAATCTGTTCGACGTTTTGGGAGTTGCGCCCGAGTTGGGGCGCGCTATTACGGCCGACGACGAGAAACAAGCTGCGCGCGTGGTTGTGCTGAGCCACGGGCTCTGGGTGAGGCGGTTCGGAGCCGATCCGGACGCAGTCGGCAAATCGGCCGTTTTGAATGGACACACCACGACGATCGTGGGAGTCATGCCGGATGCTTTCAAATTTCCCTCGGATAAAGAGGAGCTGTGGGAACCTGTAACATCGCTGCAGGGGTGGGAAAACAGCCGAACCTATGTGAATTCGCATTTTTGGATAGCGATCGGCCGGCTGAAACCCGGAAGCACGGTCGCGGCCGCGCAAGCGGAGATGACCGGAATTGGCCACATCCTCGAACGAAAATTTCCGGTGAGCGACAACGAAAAAAACTCCAGCGTAAGTTTCGGCGTGAACGTCGTTCCGTTTTCTCTTCAATTCGTGCCGCCATCCGCGCGAAGAGCGCTTTGGATTTTATTCGTCGCCGTCGGGTTCGTCCTGATGATCGCGCTGGCGAATACCGCCAACTTGTTGTTCGCGCGCGGGATCGCTAGAGAAAAGGAATTTGCGCTGCGCCTGGCACTGGGCGCTGGAAGGACGCGGCTCGCGCGGCAGGTGTTCGTGGAAGGGCTAGTTCTGGCGGCTTTATCGGCCGCTGCAGGAATGGGAATTGCATCGATCGCAAACAGACTCTTGATCGCGAGCGCGCCGCGAGTGGCTGGCCTGGCTGGATCATTGCGGGTGGATTCCCGGGTGCTGCTGTTCACAGTGGGCTGCGCGCTGATCTCAGCCTGTGTCTGCGGTTTTGCGCCGCTCTGGGCAGCGTCAGGCCGAGCGCCGCAAGAATCGCTGAAGGAATCGTCGCGAGGGATTGCCGGGAACCGAAACAAGCGGTTCTTCCGGAACGCGCTGGTGACCTGCGAAATTTCGCTGGCGCTGGTCTTGTTGACGGGGACGGGGCTACTCGTCCGGAGCTTGCTGCGAATTGAGCGCCTCAAGCTGGGATTCGACCCTTCGAACGTGTTGATGATGAAGCTCGAATTTCCGCGGTCAAAGTCTGACGCGCAAACGCTTGCTTTTTATAACAGTTTCATTCAACGGGTAAATTCGCTTCCAGGTGTGCGCGCCTCGGGTGTGATCAACAGTTTTCTCATCGAGTCAAACCCCGATGTCGTAATCACCGTTGAGGGCGGAGTGATGCCGGAAGCCGGCCAGCTTGAGGACGATGTAGTCAGCGCCGGCTATTTCACCGCGATGGGAATTCCGCTCGTCGCGGGACGCTTATTCTCCTTCGAGGACTCGAGAACAGGCCAGCCTGTCGCCATCGTGAACGAAACCATGGCGGAACGCTTCTGGCCGGACACAAATCCGGTTGGCATGCGCTTCAGATATGGCGATGCCGCATCGCGAGAGCCTTGGATCACCGTTGTTGGAGTTGTGGGAGACGTTCACCGGCAGGGCCTCGAGCGCGAGGTGATTCCGCAGTTTTTCCTGCCGCATTCGCAGAGCCCAGGCCCCGGGATGTTGAGGGATATGACTCTGATGGTGAAGACTTCGGTCGAGCCGAAGGCTCTAGCCAGGCCGGTTCGCGATGCCGCGTGGTCGCTGGACAAGACGGTCTCGATCTACAGGGTCGAAACGCTGGAGACGGAGATGTCGCGATTGCTTGCCGCGAGGAAATTCAACGCCCGAGCTCTGAGTACGTTTGCTGCGATCGCAATGCTGCTGGCCGCTGTTGGAGTTTACGGGTTGCTTCGCTATCTGGTTGGAGAGCGGACCCAGGAAATCGGAATCCGCCTGACACTCGGTGCATCAAGCGGCCAAGTGTTTCGAATGATCATGTGCCAGGCGGGATGGCTTGTCGGTGCTGGCGTGCTCATCGGCGGCGCCGGCTCCATAGGTTTAGCGCGCGTGATGGGCGCGATGCTCTACGGCACGGACGGCATTGATGCCATCGCGCTCGTCGCGGCTTCGACTGCGATTTGTGCGGTCGGCCTAATCGCATCGTACATTCCCGCGCGGCGAGCGATGAAAATCGAACCCGTCCTTGCCCTCCGGCAGGAATGAACGCGCGATGACTGCACTTTTTCGGCGGCTATTCCAGCGAGCGCAAATCGGCGAAGAGCTATCCGCCGAAATGCGACAGCATCTCGATGAAAAGGTGCGTGACTTCATCGCTGGCGGAATGAGCACGCACGAGGCGGAGCGCGCGGCGCGGCGTGAACTAGGCAACGCGACTCGCATCGAAGAAAGCGCGCGCGAAGTGTGGAGGTGGCCGACGATGGAAAGTTTTCTCGCCGATATTCGTTTCGCGCTGCGCATGCTGCGAAGGAATCCGGGATTCACCGCAGTCGCCGTACTGACGCTGGCTCTGGGAATTGGCGCAAACACGGCGATCTTTAGCGTCGTGAACGCCGTCATGCTCCGGCCGCTCCCCTATCCCGAGCCGCAGCGCATCGTGCAATTGAGCCAGACCATGCAGGGCGGCGAATCGATGAACGCGTTCACCGCGTCGCAATTTCAATTCTTGCGCGACAGCGCCTCGAAGACATTTGGCGCTATCGCCGGATTTCGCGGGAATGGCACGGTCACCATCGGTTACGAAACGAAAATGGATTGGGCAAATTCCATCTCGGTGACCGATGATTTTTTCCGCGTTTTGGGAGTGACGCCGGCGCTCGGACGCGAAATCACACGCCCCGAAACACAGCCCGGCAGCGCGCGAAGCGTATTGCTAAGCAATGCGTTGTGGCAGAGAACCTTCGGCAGCGATCCCGGCGTCATCGGCAGGCAACTGCTTCTCGATAACCAGCCGTACGAGATCGTGGGCATACTCCCTGCGAATTTTCAGTTCGTGGAACAGGCCGCGGACCTTTTTGTCTCCCTTCGTCTCGGAAACACGGCCGGCGATCGCGGCACGAACACGGAAATCGTCGCGCGCCTCAATGTGGGCGCGAACCTCAACAACGCGAACGCGCTGTTGGCAGAGCTTTACGCTCAAATGCCGGATCGCGGCAACGCGATCACTCTGGACGCGGCAAGCTATCAGACAATCATGGTTGGAGACGTTCGCAAGGATCTGCTCGTATTGTTCGGTGCGGTTGGGTTGCTATTGGTTATCGCGTGTACGAACGTCGCAAGCTTGCTCTTGGCGCGTGCGAACGCACGCACGAAAGAGATGTCAGTCCGGTTGGCGATCGGCGCTGGACGCGCGAGATTGCTGCGGCAGTTCCTCACGGAGAGTTTTGTAATGGCGCTGATCGGCGGCGGGGTGGGGCTCGTAGCGGCAGTATGGGCGGTGAGCGCGCTCAGCGCGTCGATTCCCTGGGATTTACCGGCAGGCATGAATTCCATCGCGATCGACGCGAATGTTCTGCTGTTCACGCTGGCAGCGGCCGCGGTGACGAGTATTTTCTTCGGACTCGCCTCATTCTGGCAGACCACTCGGACCAATATCGGCGAGACTCTCAAGCAAGGCGGTCACGGATACGGTAGCGCCGCAAGCAACCGGGTGCGAAATATTTTGGTGATCGGAGAGCTCGCAATCTCCGTGACGCTGCTCGTTGGCGCGGCTCTGCTCGGGCGCACGCTTTACAACCTGCGCAGCGAAAAGCTGGGTTTCGACGTGAAGAACTTGCTTATGGTAAGCGTCCCGATGCCACGCCAGTTTCCACCAATTCAAGCTCTGTCGATGGCCTACGAACAAAAAACGCTCTCATTGCCCAATTTGTCTTCGTCGCAAAATTGGGCTCGGAGATGGATCTACGAGCAAGATCTCTTGATGAAAATCGGTGCCTTGCCGGGCGTCGTTTCGGCGGGGATCGTCAACGTGGCGCCGCTGAGCGGGCAGGGCAATTTCCCGACTCAAGCCGCAGGCCTCAACGACCCGGCGCACAG
>DASTCZ010000122.1:0-23713 GCA_035710585.1 Candidatus Acidiferrales bacterium
ATGGAGAAACCACTGGCCGCCTGCTTCCCCTGTGATTTGAATTGCGATGCAAGTGGCTTCGGGCGCCACCAGGTCGCGGTAATGATGCGGCGCCGCTCGCATGAAGGTGTCGAGGACCGGCGCGAAATATCGAGGCTGGTACAACGGCGGCTTGCCGGTGGCGTCGCGAATCTGCTGTTGATGATGCCATTGCTCTGTGTATTCGCGCGCCACGTCTAGCCAAACGGGCGCTGGTTCGGGGCCGGCCCAGCTTACCGGTTCGCTGAAATCGAACGGATTGAGAGAGGCGAAGTAGCCAGCGAGCTGAGGCCCGGTGAACGCCAACAAGTCGCAAAGAGCTCGCGGGCTGAGCCTTCTTGCGGCGCGGATCCATTCGTCATTCAGATTGTTTATGAAGGCGACGAGATCTTGATGGGCGGCGACGGAAGCCTTGCGCACGAACTGATCGCGGCGGCGGGAGAGATTTCCCAAATCGCCCCCTAAGAGGTGTAGCGCGACGTCCTTCACCGACCAAAGAGGAGCAGCGGTAGGACGTTCCCAATCGGCGGGCGACAAGCTTTCGAGTACTTCGAGCAGACCGGTGCGAATATCTGGGAAGAGGTTTGCAACGAGGATCGGCGGAGCGGTTTTGCGCGGTTCGCTCACGGCAGCAATATATATCGCGGCAATTCCCACACAGAAAAGGAAAAAGGGCACCTGAGATGTAAGGCCCCACTCCTACGAAGCGGGGTGGGCTACATCGTCTGATCACGCGAATTATTCGGCGCGGAGGGCGATGATGGGATCGACGCGGGCAGCACGGATCGCGGGCACGTAACACGCGAGCAGGCCGACGAGCGCGAGGGTCAGCGTGACGCCGCCGAAGGTGAGCGGGTCGTGCGTGCTGATTCCGTAGAGCAATTTGTCTATTGAGCGCGCGAGGAGCCAGGCCAGGAAATTGCCGATGATCGCGCCGATCGCGACGAGAATAATTCCCTGCCGCAGGACCATGCCAAGCACTTGCGAGGTTTGCGCGCCGAGGGCGATGCGGATGCCGATCTCGTTGCGGCGCTGCGTGACGGAATAGGCCATCACGCCATAGACGCCGATCACTGCGAGCACGAGCGCCAATCCGCCGAATGCACCGAGCAGCATCGCTCCCATTTTCGAAGCCCACAGGCCGGCATCAATTTGCTGGCTGATGGTGGAGACGTTGGTGAGGGCGACGTTGCGATCGAGGCGCTGCACGGCTTCGCGGATGGAAGCGAGGATGATGTCGGGGCTGACGTTGGTGCGCGCTTCGAAGACGACGGCGGGCGAATATTTCTGCCAGAACGGAAAGTAGACGATGGGCTGCGGGTCTTCGCCAATGGCCGTGACGACGCTATTTTTCACTACGCCGACGATCTGCACCAACTCAGCATCGCCGAAAATGGCGAGGCGCTTGCCGATGGGGTCTTCATCGCCCCAGAGCATTTTGCCCGCGACTTGATTGACGATCGCGACGTGCTGCGAGCCGGTCTTGTCGTATTCGGTGAAATCGCGGCCGCTGAGCATGGGGATGCGCATGGTGTCGAAATATCCGGGGACGACAGCAGGCTGCGAGACGAGAGTGCCGCGGTAATTAGGATTGGCCTGCTCGCCTTCTTTGAACACGGTGCCGAGAATGGTGCCGCCAACGGGAAACATCGTGGAGACGGTGGCATTGGCGACGCCGGAGAGATTTTTCACGTTTTGGACGGCGTCGCGGAAAAATTCCTCGCCCTGCTGGCGAGTGTAGCGCTGGCTGGCGACGTCGAAAGTCATCAGCATAAGGTTTTTCGATTCGAAGCCCGGGTCGATATTTTGCGCGTTGTGCATGCTGCGCAGGAAAAGTCCGGCGCCGACGAGGGCGACGAGGGCGAGGGCCACTTCGCTGATGACCAAAATATTTCGGACGCGGTGCTGCGACCCGCCGGAGGTATTGCCGCGGCCACCGGTTTTTAGCGCCTCGACGACGTCTGGTGAGGAAGCCTTGATGGCAGGCACGACGCCGAAGAGGACGCCGGTGATGATGGCGACGGCAAGAGTGAAGAGGAGCACGCGGCCATCGAGCGAAAGTGCGACGGAATCCGCGGGCAAAAACGGCGGGCGGTATTTCCAAAGGAGATTTTTGCCCCACATGGCGATCAGGAGCCCAGCAGCGGCTCCGGCAAGCGAGAGCACGAGGCTTTCGGTGAGCATCTGTTGGATCATGCGCGAGCGGCCCGCTCCCATCGCGGCGCGGATGCTCATTTCCTTTTCACGGCGGGCGGCCTGGCCGAGCAAGAGGTTGGCAAGATTCACGCAGGCGATGAGCAGGACGACTCCGACGACGGCCATCAACATGCTACCTGCGAGGACCAAATTTTTGCGGAAGTCGATGCCGAGCGCGGCGTCGTTGAGGGACGCGGCGGTGATCGTGCGACCGTCATTTTCGCGCGGAAACTGCTTTTCGAGGGCGGAGGCGATGGTCTTCAGCGAGACTTCGGCCTGGGTCATTGAGACGCCGGGCTTCAGACGGCCGGTCATGGTGATCCAGCGGAAGCGGCGATTATTTTCGAAATCTTTTACAGGGCCGGAGAGGATGTAATCGCGCATGCTGATGGGAATCCAGACGACGTCGGAATTTCCGAGCGTGGCGGTTCCCTTGAAGCCGGGAGGCGCGACGCCGATGATGGTGTAGGCCTGCGAGTTGAGCAGAATGTTTTGGCCGACGACGGAATCGCTCGCGCCGAATCGTTTGGCCCAGAGCGAGTAGCTGAGGACGGCGACGGAATTTCCGCCGAGCTTTTTGTCTTCGTCGGGGAAAAAGGTGCGGCCGCGGTAAGGAGTGACGCCGAGGACGTCGAAGTAATTCGCGGAAGTGAGGTCGACGTTGAGCTGTTCGGGCGTGGCCTGGCCGCTCCAGGTGGCGGTGAAGCCGCCGCCGGTTTCTCCGGCGAGACCGGTGAAGACCTGGTTCTGGTCGCGGTAGTCTTCGTAATTTGGAAGCGAAGTGGGCGTGTGCTGAATAAACGCGGAGGTGTTCACGGTTTTGTTGTCTACCGTGAAGACCTGGACGAGGCGCGAGGAGTCCTTCATGGGCAGGGGATTGAGGAAAACGGCGTCGATGACGGTGAAGATGGCGGTATTGGCGCCGATGCCGAGCGCGAGCGAGAGAATCGCGACGATGGCGA
The DNA here is from genome assembly GCA_035710585.1 of Candidatus Acidiferrales bacterium. Lineage (GTDB taxonomy): Bacteria > Acidobacteriota > Terriglobia > Acidiferrales > UBA7541 > DASTCZ01. The sequence goes on from DASTCZ010000122.1 coordinate 3,177, forward strand.
AGGCGGGGCTCTTGATGAGGATGCGAATGCCGCCTTTTATGTCTTGCCAGAAGGTGTTCATCGGTTGGGCCTCGCTGCGCGCTCACACACTCGTGCGCTGAATTAGAAGGAGTGCTGTAGATATGTACGCCGGTGGCGAAGGTTCCGTTTCGCTTTCCCTAGCCGCTGGTCACCAAGTGTAGTGGACGGTGTAGGTGAGCGTTTTTTCGACTGCCGGATCGACGGTCACGTGAAATTCCATGGTGCGGCTGTCTTTTTTCACGAAATCTTCCGAGTGAGTGGGAATGGTCCAATTCAGGCCGCGATAGAGATGCTCGACTATGCGAATACTGACCGGAGCCTTCGTATGATTGCGCAACTTGATCTCGAAGGATTCGTCCACTGACCCGTTGTATCCGTTTTGCTTCAGTGTGTAGTTCGTTTGGCGCCGCTCGCCGACGAGATCGAACGCCGTGCCTTCGTATACGCGGATGGTTTCATCGGCGGGCGTGTGTTCAATTTCATTTTCGCCGGTGAACTCCAAATGACCATCGGTATCGCGGCGGTAAAAGCGCATTCTTCCTGCGGGAAGCGGAATCCCGAGCTGATTTGCTTTGGTATTTGCGAATTCGCGCATTACCCAGACGCTGGGGTTGGATTGCGTGCCGTATTCGGCATTTTGCCGGATGGCGTTTGTATCCCATCCGTTGTAGCGCATTGGATCGATCTTGAAGCCGTCATAGACATAGACGCGATTGGATTGAATGCCGGAGGCATGGGTGAATTCGACTTGCTTAGTTTCTTTGTCGCGGAGCGTCGTGGTTTGGTGCAGTTCGTAGAGATGATATTCGTCGAAGGACTTCTCGGTCACTGCCGGTTGGCCCGTGAAAACGGCCGATAGCGCGCCCAGGGAGGCGAACGCACGGCCTGCCATGTTCGCCGGTTGCTGAATTTTGTTTACTTCTCCTGCCATAAGCTTGACGTGGGAATTCTCAAAGTTCTTTCCGGTCTGGTTGTTGATCGTCACCCAGCCGATGAGCTCGAGCACGTCACCTGTCTCGGGAGCGACCACGTTGTAAGCCGCGTTCCAGTTCAGTCCGGAGGTGACGTAGCTGAGTTCTCCATTGACGCGGCCACTGGTGTCGCTTTGCAGCAGCCAGCTGAGCGTAGGCTTCAGCACGGTTTGGTCGGTCAATGAAGGGAAAATGGGAATGCCTGGCAGTCCGAATCGCAGTTTTCCGTCTATCTCGATGATCGGCTGGTCTGCGGGAGCTTGTTGCGGATATCCGTACACAGGCTGTGCGTTTCGCGGCGCGGGAGTATATCCGCTGCGGACAATCTTTCCTTGCACAATTTCGACTTTGTCGCTTTTTTCCACGAGGAAATCGATCGTCTTGCCTTCGTAGAGGGAAAGTAGGAGGCCCTGCGAGACTGGATCGGCGCGATAACTCTGCTCCAGGATTTGCACCGGGATCCGGCCTTTCGCGTCGCGCAGGATCACCGAGTCGGGCTCGAGGTTCGCGGTCATGTCCGCGATGCGAACTTCGGTGGTGCCCTTTTCAGATCGAGCGGCACGATCTCCCGCACAACTCCAAAATTCTGGTTGTAGATGGTTAGTTCGAAGTCGTTGGCAAAGCATGTGGCGCAGGTCAGCAGCAGAACAGCAGAACAGCGAATCATCGTGTTGACGCTCATGGACCCCTCCTCTTGGTTAGTTGCGATTCTGGCTCGCGTGCAGGCGGTTGCATGACGAGCTTTCAGCTTGGAACGGAGAGTAGTTCGAATCTTGCAACGTAGACGCCGACAAATAGTATTAGTTCCCGTTACGTATGGAACGCGTTATCGTCCGTTCAAATGGTCTTGGGGTTCAGCCGATCGATAGTTGTCGAGCGCTGCGTCTTCAGGGCGACTTGTGAGCGTGCGTGATGAGCCCGTGGCAAATGCTGGGCGTGACTGTGGCTTTGCTGGTTCTTGCATTCGCTCTGTTTAACGGGATTCTTATGGCTCTGTCGCCAAAGCGCTGGTTTCGCTTGCCACGTTATGCCAGATTCACTTGGCACGCGTACAGGTTTGAACCTACGATCATGGTTCACGTCCAGGTGCGGATTTTGGGCGCGATCTTGGCGGCGCTGAGCGGTTGGATGTGCGTCGAGCTAGTTCGCGACCTGCTACGGTATCCATAGCGAACTACCGGAGTGAGGGTGGTTCCCGTAGTCGCTTGACGGGCGGGGGCGCAAAGAGCACCATTTTGTCTCTCATCGCATCGCAATCAGGAGAAGGCAATGGCCACGGCGGCACCAACGGCGCAAACGGCGCGCAATTTTATCAACGGAAAATGGGTGGATTCGCAGCAGACGAAGGTCTTCGAGCGGCGCAATCCGGCGAATCTGGATGAGGTGGTGGCGTGCGCGCCGGTTTCTTCGCGAGAGGAGTTGCGCGGCGCGGTGGCGGCAGCGAAGGCGGCGTTTCCGGGATGGCGCGACACGCCGGCACCGCTCCGCGGGCGAGTGCTCTCGCGCGCGGCCATTCTGATGGAGCAGCAGAAGGAAGATATCGCACGATTGCTGACTCGCGAAGAAGGAAAGACGTTTCGCGAATCGCTGGGGGAAATACAAAAGTCGATCAACATTCTGGAATTTATTTCGGGCGAAGCGCGTCGCATCGGCGGGCAGACGTTGCCGAGCGAGCTGCCGCGGAATTTTGCGTACACGATCAAGCAACCGGTGGGAGTGATCGGTGCGATCACGCCATGGAATTTTCCGGTGGCGATTCCGGTATGGAAGCTCGCTCCGGCGCTGGTGGCGGGAAACACGGCGGTCTTCAAGCCGGCGGAGCTGACTCCGCTGACTGCGGCGGCGGTGGTGAAGATTTTTTCGGAGGCGGGGCTTCCGGCGGGCGTGCTGAACATGGTGCTCGGGTCGGGCGCGGAGATCGGCGACGAGCTGGTGAATCATCCGGACGTGCGCGCGATTTCGTTCACGGGATCGAACTCGGTGGGGAACGCGATTTATGCGGGCGGCGCGCGGCTTTCGAAAAAATGCCAGTGCGAGATGGGCGGGAAGAATCCGGTGATCGTGCTGGACGATGCGGATCTTCCGCTAGCGGTGGAAGCGTGCGTGGCGGGGGCGTTTGGTTCGGCGGGGCAGCGATGCACGGCGACGAGCCGCGTGGTGGTGGACGAGAGCGTGGCGGATCCTTTCGTGCAAATGCTGCTTGATCGTTCGCGGATGTTGAAGTGCGGCGACGGGCTGGCGTACGGAATTGACGTGGGGCCGGTGGTGGATGAGAACCAGCTCGAGACTGTGTTGAGGTTCATCGAGATCGGGAAGGGCGAGGGGAGATTGCTGCTGGGCGGCGGGCGGTTGAAGGGCGAAGGGTTCGACCGCGGATATTTTGTGGCGCCGACGGTGTTTGACGACGTGCCTGCGGAGTCGACGATTGCGCAGGAAGAAATTTTCGGGCCGGTGCTGAGCATCATTCGCGTGGGAGATTTCGAGGAAGCGATCAAGGTGGCGAATTCGGTGCGCTATGGACTTTCGAGTTCGATTTACACGAATGACGCAACGAAAATTTTTGATTTTATCGACCGCATCGAGACGGGGATCACGCACGTGAATTCGCCGACGGTGGGCGGCGAGGCGCAGCTGCCGTTTGGCGGGATGAAGGCGACGGGGATCGGGCTGCGCGAGATGGGTCGCGAGGCGATCGATTTCTATACGGAAGTGAAGGCCGTGTACATCGATTACACGGGGCAGAAGCGGCAGACGAATATTTATTAGCGAGATGAAGATTCGATCCCGATTCGCTTTTCGAGTTGCAGTACGCGCCGGCGCGGCAGCTCTAGTTTTGGCGGCGGCCTCAGCTGGCACTTTCGCCGGCTCGACTGCTGTGTGGAAAGCGTTCGACAACGCCATTCTTCGCATCGACGATCAGCCGCCGAAGGAATGGAACGTCTATCGCGAAGGGAAAAAGACAGAGAACGTGCTGCTACAAGTGGGACAGCGGTATTTTTTCATTCAGCTGCGCGCGCAAAAGGTATTTGAACTGAACGCAGCGACAATCAAGCAGAACCGAGATGATTTGATCGTGCCGAATGAGCGTCCCGACGCGAAGGAGTTGGCAATCAGCGATTGGAACGTGAAGGATGTGGGGCCGGTGCTTCGCGTGACGTACAAACTGACGATGGAAGGGCGCGTGGTGCTGCTGGAGCTGCCGCAGTGGCTGAATCGGGGCGTGACGTATTAAGCCCGTCAAATGGTAATTGCTGAAGATCCGTTCCCTTGCAACTCTGACCTAAAAAGTTCCCTCATTGATCCCAGAGTTGCGATTGCTGGAATCTTCAGGGGCTGAAGCCCTGCGTTTCTGGGGCCTTGGATGTCGCGGCTGGAAGCCGCGACCCACAAAGCACATTTAGCTGATGGGTGCTAGTGCCCCGCTACTGAATTCAAGTGAATATCGCGCCAGCCGTTCTGCGGATCCCATTCGCGTACGAGGGGCGGGCCATTGCGATTAGGGCAATGGGCGCGATCGTGAGTTATGACCCCGGAGACTTCGAGCTGACGGTGAACATCCCAATAGGCGTCGCCGTACGTGGCGCTCAGAATTTCTAAATTCCGCGAGACTTTGTAGATCGCTTCCGCGGGCCGATAGGGACCACCCAGTTGTGTTTCGTAGGTTCGAAAAATGATATCTCCGGCGATTTCTTGGATGCCGGACTCGTCATCTGGGGCCCCGGTGGCGACGCTGACCTCGGAGCGAGGAAAAACCCAATACTTCAGTGGGTGTCCCGACGGACAATTCTTGCATTCAAATTCCGAGCCGGGATCTTCCGGGGAAGTACCGTCGGGCGAGTTGGGGTCCAAGGCCGCGATGAAAGCGGCGTTGCGCGAATTTGTGACTCCGCTTGCAAGTAGAACTGTGCCACTAGATGTTTCCTCGCTCCTCACCTGAAGAATCCATCCCGAATTGACGAAACGATGAGTTGGCTGTCCGCGAGAATTGAGAAAGACAAGGACTCCGGGCCACCAGAGGTCATGATGGAATGCGATTGCGAGTTCGGGGCCTTCGGCGTGCTGGACCATTCCCCAATTCGATTCACGCCAGGGCGGGCCGAAGTGATCCGATCCGAACTGATAAGAATCGGAGAGTTTGAAGGTCCATTTCCGCGCTCCTGACTGGGTGAAGCAGTCGACTTCATCGTCGTCCTCTCCACCCCAATCAAAAGCGGCGAGGATGCTGGGCGTTCCCGAGCCACAAATCTTTTCGGGAACGATCATGCTGGCTTTCTTCAAAAGCGGCGCGCGGCTAAAGAAATAATCCCAGGCGATGGTGCCGTCGGCGTGCAAGGCGATCAGCCGGCCGTCGGAGAGTGCAACGTCGGCCAAGCGGTGCGCGGGGGAGTCCGACCAAGCGCGGCGAGCAACGAAGACGAAGATGAGAATGAGGGCCAGCGCGGAGGCTGAGTAGATTGCGTTGCGAGGGGTGAAGAGAGTTTGCGGGCGGTCGCGCGGGGTTGCTGGAGATTGGCTAAGGGCATGTGAGGCGGAGCCGTCGGAGGGTGCTGTTTCTTGAATGGCCAGCGGTGACGTATCGGCGCGCGGAATTACGTCGTCGAGTGTCAGCTCGGTTAAAGGATCTGCCGGATCGGGCGGATTGCCGTTCGGCGGGGTGTGATTTTTCCACCAAGCATCGAGTTCGGATTTGAAGGCGTAGACGGAGCCCTGCTTTCGGTGCAGGTGGCGGTGGATGGGCAAGCCTTCGGATTCTTCCCAGCGCTGGACGGTGCGGATTTCGCGCTTGAGGTAAGAGGCGATTTCCTTCCAGGAGTCGAGACGATCGGTCGCAGGGGTCTGCGAGTCGGGTTCGGAACTGGGCGGCAGGGTGGCCACAGCGATCCCAAGATTTAGTGGACGACGGTGGGTGTAGCTATAGCGCTATCTACCTGAACTGTCAACGGAGCGGTCGGGCGCGACAAACGACGACACCCCTGCGATTGCGTAGTTTGTCGCTTGCGCCTGATCGGCACAGCGCGGCAGTGTGGCGCCGCAATCTCGAAATCAAATCGGAACAGGATCGGGCTCAGCATTTCTTGCCCGGAGAAATGGAGATTTCCGTGCGCAGACTCATTTTCTGTACCTGCATGCTCTCTGTGTTCGTCGTCACCATTTTAGTGCCAGCGGCATTCGCTCAAGGCACTTGGTCTGTAAAGGCTCCACTACCTCTAGCACCTCCCGGAGGATACGGGAATTTCGCGATGGCCAGTTTAGACGGCAAGGTGTATGTCGCGGGCGGACAGATCGGCGTCACGATGCTTTCAGTTCTGTTCGCATACGATCCAGCGACCGACACCTGGACTGCAAAGTCGCCAATGCCGACCGCCCGCGGTGGCGCTGCGGCAGTGGCTGCAAACGGTCTTCTCTATGTGATCGGTGGTTGCACGGACGCCGGCTGCGGGGGTTTCGTCGGCACAGTCGAGGTCTATGATCCCATTACCGATACGTGGACGCCGAAAGCCTCGATGCCGACGCCTAGGCGGGCCTTTGGGGTGGGCGTAATCGGCAGTGTGATTTACGCAGTGGGCGGGTTGTAAGGTCCTGGAAGTTTTGGGATTTCCTCGAACGAGGCGTACGACACAGCCTCAGACACTTGGAGCTCTAAAGCTGATATGCCTACACCTCGGGGAAGTGTTCGAGCTGAAGCGCTCGACGGCTTGCTCTACGCGATGGGTGGGAGAGATGGCCAGCCAGGAGGTGCAGAGTACGCCATCGTGACCGCTTATAATCCAGCGACGGATAGCTGGACGGCGAAGGCCTCTCTGCCTACTGCAACAAGCGGTGGCGGCTCGGGAATAGTCAACGGGAGCCTCTACTACGTGGGGGGTGATTTCCAGGCAGGCGCGCTCGTCTCGTACGATGCGATTTCCGATACATGGTCGACGGACGTTTCCCCTCCCACTCCGTGTTCAGCCGCCTGTGACGCCACCGGTACCAATGGCGTTTTGTACGTCAGCGGTGATACTGCCCTCGGCCCCTTCCTCGCATTCACGCCGCTCGTATCAGCGTCACAACAGCTGACTAACCTCACGGCCACGATCTCGAGTTTGAACCTGCTTAGCGGAGTTGCCAACAGCCTCGACGCCAAACTCGCGGCAGCGCAGGCGTCCCTCGCCGCAGCGAAGAACAACGATCTCAATACCGCGTGCAACCAAATCGGAGCGTTTATTAATGCAGTTTCGGCTCAGTCTGGAAGACAGATTACCGTTACACAGGCAACTCAGTTGATCGGCCAGGTCAACAACGTTAGTTCCGTTTTGACGTGCCACTAGACCGGAGCCGAGTGCATCCGGCAGATAGCGGTACGAGCTTCCGAATCGATACGACGAGTTGCCAGTATGTGTATAACTTGGACGCGAAGACGCTTGGTCCAGGGAACTACACGATCGACATCTCGAACGGAGACATCGTGATCGGAACTGCGGTGTTCGCGCTGCAGTAGGAAATCACACCTGGGGCGCCTCGAATTAAGAGGCGCCCCATAAAGTCATCACACGTTGTTGTGATGTCTCGACTTGGCTAGAACTTCGCTCATAAACAGGCTCAGCGGAGAGGCCAGTAGCTCCTCAGGGGCTAAAGCCCTGACAATCCTGGCAAGTAAATGTCGGAGCTTCCCGACAAAAAAACGTCGGGACGCAAACAACGCGAAAGCTCCGACCCCCGACAAGGCATTCATGAGACGACTTCTAGTCGTCGGAGGCGGTGGCGCGGGCGCGCTGAGGCGGCGGTGATTCGGCGGGAATATCTTTCGGCGCGCAGAGGGGGCAGCGGCGGGGGCGGCGGACGATCATGGCGTCGCGGGGAAAGAGGAGCGTCATGGTCCAGTCGATGGCGACCTGGATTTGTTTTTTGACGCCGACCAGCTTGTAGAGGTGGACGGAGTTCCAGAAAAGCCAAGCGAAAAATCCGCTGAGACGAATGCCGCCGATATTGACGACAGCGTAGTTCAAGCCCAGCGAGACGAGCATACCTTTCGATACAAAGCGATAGCTTTCGAGCGGCTGGCCGCGCTCGGCGTGAAGAAGATTGCGCGCGGCGATGGCGCCCTCGTCGATGCCGACGGGAGCGATGCGCGGCGCTTCCATCGAGCTGCGCGGCGCGGCGGAATCGCCGGCGACGAAAACTTCCGGGTGCAACTCGACCTGAAGGTGGTCGTTGACGAGGATGCGGCCGATGCGGTCGTGTTCGACGGGGAGCGCTTCGGCGATGGCGTGCGCGCGGACGCCGGCAGCCCAGACCACGGTTTCCGCGTTGATGCGCTGGCCACCGCGAAGATCGACGCCGTGGGCATCGCAGCGTGCCGCGGGAGATTGCATGCGCACTTCAATTCCCTTTCGCGCGAGGCGCTTCATGGAGTGCGCTTTCAAGTTCGGGTGAATGCCCCGGAGGATTTCATTTGTGGCTTCGAGGACGATGAGCTGGATATCGCCGGCCGAGATGCCGCGATAGTGGCGGACGACGTAGCCGAAGAGCAGGTCGTGGAGTTCGGTGACGAGTTCGATGCCGGTGTAGCCGCCGCCGACGATGATAAAGGTGAGCATGCGGCGCTTGGTTTCGGGGTCGGCGGTGTGATCGGCGTGCTCGCACATGTCGAGGACGCGTTCGCGGAGGACGATGGCGTCTTCGAGGGACTTGAAGTCCCAGGTATTTTCGCGGGCTCCGGGGATGTCGTAATAGTCGGTGCGGCTGCCGGGCGCGAGGATGAGGTAGTCGTATTCGGCGGGGCCTTCGGTGGTGTCGACGCGGCGGGCATCGAGATCGACGCGGGTGACCTCGGCGCGGAGGAAGCGGAAGGCGCGTCCGGCGCGGATATCGCGAATCGGCTGCGCGATGTGGCGCGGATCGACGTTGCTTGAAGCGACCTGCGGGAGCAGCGGAGTGAAAAGAGAATAATTTTGATTGGCGATCAGGAGCACGTCGAGCTCGGGGCCGCCGGATGGATGGAGCTGGCGTGCGTGGCGGGCGAGTTCGGTGGCGGCTTGAATGCCGGCGAATCCTCCGCCGAGGATGATGACGCGCTTCGCCATATTTCAAGCGTAGCACCAACCAGAAAAGCGTGCAGGCGAGGCGGGCGTTGGTAGATGGACCCGGCCCTACAAAACGGTCCCCGCCCCTACGAAACGGGGCGGGCTACAGACATTACGTTTGTAGCTAGACCCCGGCCCAACAAGACGGGCCGGGCTACACAAGCCTTAATCCTGGCGGTAGATGCCGACGACCCAGGGGATGCCGAGCAGTCCGCTTTGCACTTGGAGGACGACGTTATCGCCCTGCTGGAAGCGATCGTAATTGTAGTTATCGACGGGGACGCGCTCGAGGCTCCGGCCGTCGCGCCAGGAGCGGACGATGAGGCGGCGCGTGTGAAGCCACGGTCCGCCCATACTGAGTTTCCCGACGACGCGGGCGGGCTCTTCAACGGGCTTGGTGCCGTCAAATTTTCCGTTGACGAAGAGAAAAACGGCAAAGACCCACGGCAGCGGGACGAGGCCGAAGAAAATTCGCTTGAGCGCTTCGACGTAGAGGCCCTTGCGCGCGCGGCGATCGATCCAGAAGACCATCCAGAGCGCGGTGAAAAAAACGAGGCCGACGAAGATTAGGATCAGGTCGAGATCGAGCGGAGGAAATACCTGGCTGGCGGGAACGAAGAGCAGGCCTCCGACGAGCAAAACGGCGGTGCGGCGCAGGAGGCGATGGCGCAGCACGACTTCAGCGGCTTCGGAGGTGAGTCCGCACGAAGGGCACTGATTCGAATGAGTTTCCGCCCCGCAATCCAGGCAATGGGCCGTCAAGCGCGATTCGCTCCTCTTTTTTCGATGCTAGCGGCGCGAAGAAAAGGTGTCAATTCCGGCAAAGATACGAGCACACACAAATTCAAATTATTAGACACCTGATCGCGATGGCGTGTGCCAAGCCAAGTGGGCAGCAGGCCCCGCCCCTACAAAGCGGGGCGGGCTACACTAGCTCGCGGCGTGAAGGGGCGCGGGTGTGGGGGCGGAGATTCGGAGACGGACCCGGCCCTACGAAGCGGGCCGGGCTACACAAACCTTGCGGCGACGCGGGCGCAGAAGCGTTACGACCGGGCGAGTTGCAAAATTATTTCGGCTGGGCTTCGATATAATCGCGCGATGACAATTCCGGCATTTTTTCTCAAGCAAAAGCAGGCGGCGCGGGCGAGGACTCATCAGGTGACGGTGCTGCTGCGCGAAGAGCACATGCCTTGGCGACCTGTGCCGGGTGCATTGGCCATCGGCGAGATGCTGCGGCACATGTGGGTTTCGGAAGAGGGGATGCGGAGGTTGGCGCTCGAAGGGGATTTTTCGTATTTCGAGAAACGCATTCCAGGCGGGCTAGAGGCGGTGGTCGGAAAGCCGCAGACGCTGGGCGAGGAGCTTGCGAATCTGGATCGCGTACATGAGGAGACGCTCGCGCTCGTGGCGAAACTGCCGGCAGAGGTTTGGGAGAAAGAGCGGGTTCATGAAGGGCTTGGAATTCGGCGCAAGGTGACGGTGATTTTGTTTGGAAACGTGGAACACGAGGTGCATCACCGCGCACAGCTGATGACCTATTTGCGGATGCTGGGGACGCCTGCGCCGGAGCCGTTTGCGCGGCGTTAATGAGCGCTAGGTTGCGCGCTGGCGTCTTTCGACTTCACCTTCGAGTTGCAGCCGAAGCGCGGCGGAAATCGAGCGCAGCGTGGCGATAGTTTGCAACTCGGCGTGGGTCATTAGGCGCAGAAATTTAGCGGCGGCATCGAGCGGAGTCTGGCGATGGCGGACGAGCGCCATACGCACTGTGGCGAGCGAAGCCCATTTCGTGTGATGGCAGATCGCGGTCATTACGGGCGGAGCGATTTTTTCCTTCGAGAGAACCTTCAAGATTTGCGATTCGGTGAGGCGCGGGTTATCGAGTGCGGGCGCGACGATTTTTCGATGGCCTTCGATGAGAAGAGCGCTCACGACGCGTGCGGAAGCCTGGCGAGCGAGCGCGATTTTTTCGCCGAGGGCAAGCTGCGAAAGGCGCGCGATGAGGGCTTGCTCAGCGACGGTGCGCAAATCGGCAGGCGACGCGGGCGCGAGAGCCAGGCGCATGAGGTCCATGGTGTAGAGTTCGCGAACCAGGCGTAGCGCGACCGTTCGCGGCACATGAGGATGAAAGGCCAGCGCGCGCTTGACGCGATAATCGCGCAGCAATTCTTTCTTTCTGGCGATTTCCTCGATTTCGAGCGAAGAGAGATCTTTTCGATCGAGCCGCGTGAGGGCGAGCGCGATTTCGAGCTTCGCTGCGTTTGCGGGATTGGTTGGCGGCGCGATTTCACTTCGATCGGGCATCGGTTCAGCGCTCGACGGGCGGGACGCGAATCGCGAGACGTGCGGCTGCAAGAGCGGGGGGCACGCTGAGCAGGCCGATTTGCGCGCGCGGACAAATCTTGCCGATCAGATCATCGACGCGATCATCGAGCAGCTTCAGGCGATTGAAGACGCCGCCTGCACGCGCGAGGACGAATTCTTCATCCTTAATTCCGAGAATGCCGACGACGGAGAGCGCAAGTTTGGAAAGATCGAGGGCTGCGCTGAGAAAAATGCTGCGCGCGGCTTCGTCTCCCTCTTCAACAGCCTGGACCATCACGGGAAAAAGTTGCGCGAACACATTTTCCGGACCGGCGGCAATTTTTTCGATGACTTCTTCCCAAGCGCCGCAATTCATCGCGGACATGATGCGGCGGCCGAGACTGGTGGGCGGCCCAGAAAGATCGCGCGCGCGGGCGGCGGATTCGACTCCGCGGCGGCCGATTTCGTAGGCGCTACCAGGATCGCCGATCCAGGGGCCATAACCGCCGACGCGAGCCGTGGCGCCGGCAGAATTGCGGCCGAGGGCGATGGAACCTGTGCCAGCGATAAGAACGACGCCCGCGCCATAGCCGACGGCTGCTTCGAGCGCGGCTTCGGCATCGGTGGTGACGCGGACTCCAGCGTGAGGCCAGACTCCGCTGATGAGCTGCGCCATTTTTGCGGCGGCGGCGGGAACCCCAGCGCCTGCGAGGCCTGCACAAATTCCGCGAATGTCCTCCGGCGAGCATTGTGCCGCGGCCATGGCTTCCTTGCCTGCGGATTCAACTGCCGCGATCGCGGATTCGTAGCCGACGCGAAGCGGGTTCGATGGGCCTGCGATGCCGCGACCGCGAAGCTGGCCGGCAAAATCGAGCGCGTAGCATTCCGTCTTTGTGCCGCCGCCGTCGAATCCGAGATAGGTGTTCAAATGGCCTCTGCTTGACGCGTTCTCGCGCGCGCCACTATCATCGCGCGACTCTCACCGATGCATCTTGCTCCCATCGATCTTGCGGTACTGGCCGTGTATATGGCCGGGATCACGCTCTTCGGAATCCGCTTCCGCCGCGGACAGCGCGATATTCGAGACTACTTTCTAGGAGGGCGCAGCGCTCCGTGGTGGGCGTTGGCGCTCTCGATCGTGGCGACGGAAACCTCGACGCTGACGATCATCGGCACGCCTGCGACTTCGTATGCGGGCGATTGCACGTTTCTGCAGCTGGTGTTCGGGTACGTCGTGGGACGATTCGCGCTCGCCGCTCTTTTCATTCCGCGATTCTTCCGCGGAGAATTTTACACGGCTTATCAGTTGATTGAAAAACGGTTCGGACCAAAAGCTAAATCCGCGGCGGCGCTGATGTTTCTGGTGACGCGGGCGCTGGCCGAGGGCGTACGGGTGGCGGCGGTGGCGCTGGTGGTGCACGTCGCGTTCGGCACGGGACAGAAAACTTCGATCATCGTCGTGCTGCTGCTGACGCTGATTTACACGTGGGAAGGCGGGATGAAGGCGGTGATCTGGACCGACGTGATTCAGACGGTGATTTACCTTGGGGGATCGGCGATCGCGTTTTTCCTGATCTTGCACAAAATTCCGGGAGGATGGGCGCAGATTTCTAGTGTCGCGGCGGCATCGGGCGATAAATTGCGCGTGTTTGATTTTCACTTCAGCCTGTTTGATCCGGCGCACACGTATTCATTTTGGGCGGGAGTGATCGGCGGAACTTTTCTGACGATGGCGAGCCATGGCACGGATCAGACAATCGTGCAGCGGCTGCTGGCGGCGCGGAGCGAGCGGCAAAGCAAGATGGCGTTGCTGGGAAGCGCGGGAATCGTGCTGGTGCAATTTGCATTGTTTCTGGAGCTCGGCGTGATGCTGTTTGCGTTCAACGGAGCTCCGCATATCGTCGCGGGGCAGAGTTACGATTCCGTGTTTCCGATTTTTATTGTGACGCAGATGCCGATGGGGCTGCGCGGGCTGGTGCTGGCGGCGATTTTTGCCGTGGCGATGTCGAATGCGAGCGGGTCGCTGAATTCGCTGGCGGCTTCGAGCGTGGTGGATTTTTCCGAGGTGTTTGGGACGCGCACGGCAGATCCGGCGCGCGTGCTGAAGCTTTCCCGCTGGCTGACGCTGGCATGGGGCGCGGTGCTGCTGATGCTGGGGACGGTGAATTGGGGACCGGTGCTGACGGCGGGGCTGAAGATCGCGTCGATTACGTTCGGCTCCCTGCTGGGAGTTTTTCTGCTGGGATTTTTCAATCCGCGAGCGACATCACGCGGCGCGATCATCGGTATGGCAACTAGCTTGATTGTGATGCTCTTCGTAACACATCAGAACAAGCTCGTGTGGACGTGGTTCGTGTTGCTCGGCACACTGGTGGCGGTGGCGGCGGGTTCGCTGGCGAGCCTATTTGACCGAGCGCCGCAAGTTGCGACGCGCGAAGGCTGATTCCCTCTCGATATGACGACAAATCAAAGCGCAATGAATGCGAACGCGCAGCGGCCGGGGCTGGTGCGCGATCTCGGAAAGTGGGCTTCGATCGCGATTGTCGTCGGCACGATGATCGGCACGGGAATTTATTTGAAGCCGAGCGAGATGGCCGCGGATGCGGGCTCGGTAGGAATCGTTTATGCGGCGTGGATCGTGGGCGGGATGCTTTCGCTTTTCGGGGCGCTGGCGTATGCGGAGCTGGGTGCGGCGATTCCAGAGGCCGGCGGCGAGTATGCGTATCTGAGCCGGAGCTTCGGGCCTTCGGTGGGATTTTTATTTGGCTGGACGCATTCGATCGTGGCGCGGCCTGCGTCGGCGGCATCGATCGCGGCGGGTTTGCTGCGGTTCTGCGCGTTTCTGGTGCCAGCGCTGGCGGCGCCGATGCACACGTTTGATTTCAATTATGGATTTCTGGGTGCGACGCGGCATTTTCATTTTGAGTTTTCGTGGATGCAGCCGCTGGCGGTGGTCGCGCTATTTGCGATTACGGGGCTGAATTATCTTGGCGTGAAATTCGGCGGACGGATTCAGGTGGGGCTGACGATCATCAAGGTGGCGTCTGTGATCGCGATCATCTTCGCGGGATTCGCGCTTTCGAAGGGCGGTGGGACGCCGATGCGGCCGCTGTTTTCGTCTTCTGGCGCGAGCGTGGGGATGATGGGCGCGTTTCTCGCGGCGATGGCTGCGGCGTTGTGGGCTTATGACGGGTGGGAAGATTTGAATCTCGTCGGCAGCGAGGTGGCGAATCCGGAAAAAAATATGCAGCGCGCGCTGGTGTGGGGCGTGCTGACGGTTGCGATCATCTACATCTTTTTCAACGCGGTGTGTTTTTACGTGCTGCCGTTTGCAAACGTGGCGCAATCGCAGCACGTGGCAAGCGATGTGTTGGCGCGATTTGCAGGAAGCCGCGCGGCGCAACTGGTAACGCTGGCGATGGTGATTTCGGCGCTGGGATCGCTGAATTCCTCGATTTTGAGCGGGGCGCGCGTGGACTATGCGATGGCGCGCGATGGATTATTTTTCCGGTCGCTTGCGTCGATTCATCCGAAATTTCGAACGCCAGGCGCGGCGCTGCTTTTTCAAGCGATTCTCGCGAGCCTGATGGCACTGAGCGGAACTTTCGAAGACCTTACTTCCCTGTTCATATTTGCAGGCTGGATTTTTTACGGCCTGGCGACGGTGGGACTTTTCAGGCTGCGGTACACGGAACCAGATATGCCGCGGCCGTACCGTTGCTGGGGGTATCCGTGGGTGCCGGGGCTTTTCGTGCTGGGCGCGGCGGCGCTGACGATCAATTTGTGGATCGACCGCCCGCTGCGGTGCACGATGGGGCTGGTGCTGATGTTCTTCGGATTGTTTTTCTACCGGCATTGGAAGAAGACGGCCGCCGGAATTATTTAGGACCCCCTGTTCAAAAAATCAGACGCGAGGAGGCCGTACATGGTCGTTTCGCTGATGGCTCTGTGGATTCCGATTGTTCTTGCAGCTGCGTTTGTATTTGTCGCGAGTTCCATCATTCACATGGTGCTGCCGTATCACCAAAGCGAGTACCGCCAGCTTCCCGATGAAGACAAGATTCTCGCGGCGCTGCGTCCCTATTCGCTCAAGCCGGGGCTCTACAATTTCCCGCACTGCGATCACAAAAACATGAAGACACCGGAGATTCAGGCGAAGTTCAAGCAGGGGCCGGTGGGGTTTTTGACGATGATGCAGAGCGGCCCGCCAAACATGGGCAAATTTCTCGGATTGTGGTTCGGGTTCTGCCTGGTGGTGAGCATTTTCACGGCTTACCTGACCGGGCGCACGGTTGCCGCCGGCTCGCCGTACTTGATGGTGTTTCGAGTGGCGGGTACGACGGCGTTTATGGCGTACGGCGTGGGGCTGCTGAGCAACGGGATTTGGAAGGGGCAGCCGTGGAGCATGGTGTTCAAGGAATTCTTCGACGGGATCGTATATTGCGTGCTGACGGGGGTCGCGTTCGCGTGGCTCTGGCCGCACGCGTGATTTCGTGAGGATTTACGAGAATTAGCGCGGCGCGGCGGTGCGGCTGCGTTCGAAGCGCTCGATGGAGTTTTCGGGGATATCGACGGTGATTTCCGGACGAAGAGCGCTGGCGAGAATGGCGACACCTTCGGAGAGGCGCGGGCCGGGTCGCGAAAAATAGCTGTTGGCGTCTGTGATGAAGATGTTTCCGTTGCGGACTGCCGGGAGATCGTTCCAACCTGCGGGCAATTTCAACTGCGCGAATTCTGCTTCGGCTTTTTCCAAATTGTAGCCGCAGGGCATGATGAAGATTACGTCGGGGGCGGCGGCACGAATTTCTTCCCACGCAACCTGCGATGAGGGCTGGCCGGCGCGGGAGAGGACGTCTTCGCCTCCGGCTGCAGCGACCATTTCGGGGACCCAGTGGCCGGCGTTGTAAAACGGATCGAGCCATTCGAGGCAGGCGACGCGGGGACGGGCGCCGGCTGCGGCAAGGCGCTGCGATTCACGTGCGATGCGTTCGACTTGGGAGCGGCGCTGCTTCACGAGCATATCGGCTTCGAACATGCGATCAGTTTCGGCTCCGACAGCGCGAATGTCGTCCCAGACATCGTCGAGCGAATGCGGATTGAGCGAGAGCACGCGCGGCTGGCGAGACAGAGTTTGGAGCGCGGCCTTCAAATCGCCCGGCGAGGCGGCGCAGACGTGGCAAAGGTCCTGCGTAATGATGAGGCCGGGGGCGAGTTCGCGGAGCGCTTCGGCATCGACGTGATAGATGCTCTCGCCGCGCGAATTGAAATCGCGAACGGCGCGATCGATTTCGGATGCGCCGAGATTTTCAGGCAGGCGCGAGCTGACGACGACGCGCTTGGTGGCTGCATCAGCGGGAAAATCGCATTCGTGCGTGACGCCGACGACCGAATCGCCGAGACCGAGCGCGAACAGAATCTCGGTGGATGAAGGCAGAAGTGAGACGATGCGCATTCAGTTCTCTATTCGGGTGCGCTGCAGGACCGCACAGTTACTTAGACTCCGCGGATCGGCGCTACGCTGCCACCGGTGATGCGAAAGAGTTCAGGGGAGGCTGATGCTGGACCCCGCCGTGCGTCGTCGTCATGCTGAAGCGGCAAGCTGCGCCGCAGTGTAACGGCAACTTCAAATAAAATCCGACACTCGATAGAAGCCGACGCATTCACGCTAACACACGGGGCAAGTGCGACCAATGAGAAACGCGGGCTAGAACCAAAGGGTCACTGGTACTTGAGGCGAAGAGCTATCCGGCGAGGGCCAAATCGCGATCGGAAGGTCTGCGTCGTGACCGGATGAAAGTGACTTTGGCTTCGATGCCGAGTTTGCCCGCATATTCCAGCAACTTTTCGAGGCTCTTGTTTGCGATTTTCCCGTTCATGAGCTCGCTGATCCGCGGCTGCGGCTCGGCGAGGACGCGTTGAAGCTGCTTTTGCGAATAATCGCGCGCCGAAATCAGGATGGCCCTGTACAAATCAGCCTTGAATTTCAACGCGGCCGCTTGATCCGGCGAGAATCCCAAGTCTCTGAACACATCTCCCCGGGTAACATGCGCAGCCCGATCGCGTTTATTTTTCATGCCGCGTCCTTTCCGCAAGCCTTGCTTTAACCGCTCTTAGCCGCCGTCTCGCCGTCTCAAACTCGCGATGCGGCATCGCGCGAGACCTTTTCTCGAAGCAATGAAGCACGTAAATCACATCTTTCGTCCGGGATAAATAGATCAGCCGATACCACGACCGCACATCTTGATCTCGAAGCTCAAAAACGCCCGGACCAACAGAGGAGAGCGGCCGATAATTCGCGGGACGCTCGCCCAACTGCAGCCGCCATAGATCGAATCCCAAGTTTTGCCTGACGCTGGCGGGGAATCGTTGGAGGACCTGTCGCGAATCTCCTTCCCACGCGATTGCCGCCAAGGCCGATTTATTCTTCTCTTTCGCCACGGCGCCAGCCTAGCGTCCTCCTAATATACAATATCTTGTATAGCCGTGTCCACATCCTGTTTTGTCCGAAGGAGCATCTAGCGATAAAGCAGGTATTTCGCGCGGATGGCGAGGAAGGCGTTTAGCTCGGGATCTTCATCGCCGAGGATGCGCGCGGGGGAATCGCCATTTTTCAGGCGAGCGATGGCGTGCGCATTGCCGACGAGCGTGATGAGCTTATCGAGATCGAAATTCTGCGGGTAGAGCTTGGCAAGCGCGGCGGCGATCTCGAAGCCCATGTATACAGAATTGAGTGAAGCGCGATCGGTGATCACGAGCGAGACGCCGTGACAGATCTCGCTTTTGTGCACTCCTGCCGTAGGCGTGAAGCTGTAAGGGACGAAGCGGACGCCGGGAATCAAGCGGCGATTGAGGTAATCGGCGAACTGGACCGCGTCGATATAGGGGGCACCGAAATTTTCGAAGGGCGTTTCCGTGCCGCGGCCGACGGCGATTCCAGCGCTCTGCAGGATGTCGATGCCGGGGTACGGGACGGCGGCGGTCATGGAACGAAGATTCGGCGATGGCGGAATCCAAGGCAGGCCGGTCTGCTCGAACCACTGGCTACGGCGCCAGTTGCGAAGCTGAATGACGTGAAGATCGGCGCCGATGTGATTTTCGGCGTTGAACATCTGCGCCATTTCGCCGAGCGTCATGCCGATGCGAATGGGAAGAGGAAAATAGCCGACGAAATTCAACTTGTCGCGATCGAGGATGGGGCCTTCGACGAGTTCGCCGCCGAGAATATCGGGACGATCGAGCACATAGAACGGAATGTGACGTTTGGCGGCTTCCTCCATGCAATAGCCCATGGTGGTGATGTAGGTGTAGAAGCGGACGCCAGCGTCCTGGACATCGAAGACGAGCGCGTCGAGGCCGTAGAGCATTTGTTCGGTGGGGCGGCGAGTGTCGCCGTAAAGGCTATTGATGGGCAGACCGGTGGCGGCGTCTGTTGTGGAGTTGACGTTTTCGTCGGCCGTGCCGCGGATGCCGTGCTCAGGGCTGAAGAGCGAAACGAGCTTTACGCCGGGTGCGTGGGCGAGCACGTCGATGGTGCTGCGGCCCTGGCGATCGATGCCGGTTTGATTGGTGATGAGGCCGATGCGCTTATTGGCGAGTGATAGGAATTTTTCGTCTTCGAGGACGTCGATGCCGGTGAGGGTGGCGAGGTTCGTGGCCTGCGAAATGCCCGCTGCGCCATACGGACGGAAGACGGCGTTTCCGGAACGATCAAGAGGCGTGGATTGGGTGCACCCAGGAGGTGGCGGCCAGGTGGCTAGTGGGAGGCAGACTCCGATATTTAGCGAAGCGGTGACGACATTTGCGACGCGCGCGCGCAGGCCGGAGATCGCCGGGCGGCCATAAGGATGCACGCTGTTTGTGAGAAGGATGATAAACGTGCCGCTGCCGGGATCGAGCCAAACGCTGGTGCCGGTGAAACCAGTGTGCCCAAACGAGCCGATCGACAGCAGATCGCCGCGAGGAGCGGAATAGGCGGAGTCGATATCCCAGCCGAGGCCGCGCCGCGAAGGAATCCACGGCGGCTGCTGCGGCGAGGTCATCAAGTCTATGGCCGCCGCGGAGAAGATGCGCTTGCCAGATGGCGCGAGGCCGTGTCTGAGGATCGTGTTGCAATAAATGGCGAGATCGTCCGCGGTGGAGAAGAGTCCGGCGTGGCCGGCGACGCCGCCCATCTGGCGCGCGCGCGGATCGTGGACGACGCCGCGAAGAAGATGTCCTTGGCCGGAGCCTGCTTTCGCACCCGCGGGCAAATCGATTTCCTCGGTGGGAGCGATGTGGGGGATCCAGTCGGCGGGAGGCAGGAACTGCGTGTGCGTCATTCCGAGAGGAGCGAAAATTTCGCGAGCGGCGAATTCGTTGAGCGGAAGGCCGCTGACGCGGTGCACGATTTCGCCGAGCAGGATGAAATTTGTGTCGCTGTAGAGAAAGCGGGCGCCGGGCGGCGCGGTGAGCGGCTCGGCGTAAATCTCCTTCAGCAGCGGTTCCGTGCCGGACCAACCAGCGGGAATTTTGGAATCGTCGGGATCGGGCGCGAAGCCGGAGGTGTGGGTCATCAATTGCCGGATGGTAATCTGATTTTTTTCGGCGGTCGCGCCTTCGGTGCCGAGTTCTGGAATGAAGTGGACGGCGGTGTCGGCGAGGCGGATCTTGCCCTGCTCGATTAACTTCATCATTGAGGCGGTGGTCGCGAAAATTTTCGTGAGCGAGGCAAGGTCGAAGATCGTGTCGGTGGTCATGGCTTCGCGCCGAGGGATGAGGGTGCGTGAGCCGTAAGCTTTGCGCCATAGGACGCGGCCATCCTGGCCGACGAGCAGCACGGCGCCGGGGATTTCGTCGCGGGCGATGGCGTCGTTGATTACGTCGTCGAGGCCGCGGAGCCGCGAGTCACTTGCAGCGGCAGGATGGGCCGGAGCGACGGTGCGTTGCGCGTTCTTTGTTTGCGCATGGCCTGAAAAACCTGACGCAGAGACGCAGAGGACGAAGAGAATCGCGAAGGCGTGTGCAAATGAATGTTGACGAGTCGTGCGAGGGCCGCGGGGCGTTTCGTTGTGAGTGAACAATGCGTGTGCTATATACAGCCGACAGATGCGCGCGTCAATTGTCACAGAATTTTTGCGTCATGGGGCGTAAACAGCGGCTCCTGCTGCTCATTTCCCTCCTGCTGATGGCGCGAATCGCA
>DASTCZ010000123.1:0-7326 GCA_035710585.1 Candidatus Acidiferrales bacterium
GAACAGAAAACTCGTGCTGCCGCGCGAGGCAGCGCGCCAGCAGCAGGTTTGCAACGTTGGCGCAGGCGATCAGCAGGACGAGGCCTAATGCGACCACGAGCGCGAGAAAAACTTCACGGACGGAACCCGTGAGCATCTGCGCGTAAGATTCCGACCGGAACGCGATCTTGTTTCTCCCGGCGGGTTGCGCGTCCGTCAGGTGCTGGCCGATTACGTCAAGCTCCGACTGCAGGCGCGCGATCGTGGCGCCGGGTTTCATTTGGCCGACCACTTGAATGAAATTAAAACCGCGGTCTGTCTGCATCTCGGACGTCGGTTGAAGGGGCAGCCAAAGGCCTTTTTCTACGTCATGTCCCATTTCTTCCGGAAAGCGAAAGCCGGCCGGCATCACGCCGACGACGGTCCGCGGAATCGCATTGACGCGGATCGTCTTACCGACGATTTGCGGATCTGCCCCGAAGGACTGTCGCCAGAGGTTTTCAGAGATGAGCACCACTTTCGGGCCGCCGGGCTGGCCTTCTTCTTCGGTGAACGTGCGCCCCATCCGCGCCTGCGTGCCGAGGATGTGGAATGCGTTCGGCGTGATGGAGGGCGTGATCACGGTGACGGAGCCGTCTTTTCCCTGCACAACTCCCACGTCTTCGGAATAGAGCGCAGCGGCCGCTAGGCTTTGCGATTGATCGCGAATATCGCGGTAATTCAGCCACGAACTGGAGCCGAATCCCGGATCCGAGGCAGGGCCGATGAACACCAGGCGGTCGGGATGCGAGTACGGCAGCGGCCGCAACAAGACATTTTCGACGACCGTGAACATGGCCGTGTTCGCGCCGATTCCAAGCGCGAGCGTAAGAACGGCCAGAAATGTGAAGCCCGGAGTTTTCCGGAACTGGCGGAAAGCAAAGCGAAGGTCGTGGAGAAAATGGCTCATTGAGGTCGGCGCACGCGGCGCGTCTTATTCTAAGACGCAGGTGCGGCATTCGTGTTTCAGCTATTCGGCGCGAGGAGCGCGGCTGGCTATTCGATGCGCAGGGCTTGCATAGGCGAAATGGATGCGGCGCGGTTGGCCGGAATCATGGCCGCGATAAACGAGCAGACGGCCAACGCGCCCGCAGCAATCAAAAGCGCAGCAGGGTCCCAACTCTTAACTCCATACAGCTGCGCGGAAATGAGCTTCCCCGCTCCGACAGCAAGCGGCAATCCAATCGCAAGGCCGACGATCACGCGCTGGAACGCGCCCCGCAGCACGAGCTGCATGACGCGTGAGCGATTTGCCCCCAACGCCATGCGGATACCGATTTCGTTGGTGCGCTGCGCCACGGTGTACGCAGTGACCCCGTAAAGCCCGATAGCGGCGAGCATCAGAGCGATGACGCCAAATGCTCCAGAGAGGCTGGCGACGGCGCGCTCCTCGTCAAACGTAAGCTGGATGCGCTCCTGCAAGGTCATTACGTTTGTAATCGTGAGATTCGGATCGATATCGGAAAGCGTTTTGGTCACAAAGGATTCGAGTTGCCCCTTCGGCAGATTGGTGTTCAGCAAAATACCTTCGGCGAAATGGGACTGAGTTTCGACGCGCGACATCAATGGGTCGTGATAATCCACCGATTGCGCCAGCGGAACGTAGAACATCGGCAGCGCCGGCCGGCGGAACCCCCATCCGGCAAAACGTGCATCTTTGACGACGCCGACGATGCGGAACGTGCCCTCGTACTTCGGAAGATCCATGCCAAAGTGCTGGTCAATCGGATTCTCGCCGCTCTTGAAGAAATTTTTGACGAAGCGCTCGTTGACGAGCGCGACGTTTTCGGAGTTTTCATTGTCAGCCGCGTTGAAATAGCGCCCGCGGACCAACTGGACTCCCAAATCCTGAAGATAATTGTTCGTGACGCGGTTCCAGGATGAGCCCGATTGGTCATCAATCTTCTGCGGCGGATGTCCGGCGACGTAAATCAGCTCCCCCCAGTTGTCCGTCAGCGGATTGTACAGAGCGAGATTCGCGCTTTGAATGCCGGGATTTCGCGTGAGCCGCTCCTGCACCTGCCGGTAAAGCGCGTTGAGCTGGGGAATCGTGTAGTTGGCGGGCGGGCTAAGGATCGTCACTTCAACGCGCCCGGGAACGGCGAAGCCGAAATCCTGGTGCTCGAGGTTGTTCAGGCTGCGCGCGAGCATCGTCGCTCCGGCGACCAGCACAATCGAAAACGCGGCCTGCACCACCAGCAACGCCTTGCGCGCGAAAGAGGATCGATCGGTGTTCCCGCGGCCGGTGCTGCGCAGAGCGTCAGCAGGATCGGTGCGCGTGGCGAACCACGCAGGCGTCGCACCAAAAATGATTCCCGTCAGCAGCGACAACACGAACGCGAAGCCGAGAACGAGCAGCGACGGAGTGGCGCTGATCGGAAGAAAATGCGCGTTGCGGAAAGTAATCATCAGCAGGAGCCGCGTGGCCACGACAGCGACGGCCAGCCCCGCGATACCGCCGGCCACGGCGAGCAAGATGCTTTCGGTGAGCGCTTCTTTAATGATTTGAGCACGATTGGCGCCAAGTGCGAGGCGCACGGCGGTCTGCGAGCGGCGCGCGACAGCGCGGGCAAGCTGCAAATTGGCGACATTGGCACAGGCGATCAGCAACACTAATCCGCATACGGACAGAAGAATTTGCAGGCTGCTGCTGAACTCCTCTTTCATTTCGGCTACGCCAGAGCCCGCAGGCACCACGTTGACGACTTGCTTATCGAGCGTGCGCAAGATGTCCGGCATCCAGTTGGCCGGGTAGCCGGAATCGTGCTCGATCCACTGGCGAACGACTCCCGTCAACCGCGGCGCCACGGCGGCGATATTCGCGCCAGGCCGCGCGCGGCCGATGACCCGCAGCCACGCCGAGGGGATGGAGTGCAGAACACCGGACTCACCATCAATGAGCAACTCCTGATTCACCGGCAGCCAAAGGTCGGCCGGATCGGCGCGGAGAGTCTCACCAAAGAATCCGGGCGGCGCGATTCCGATCACGGTGAACGGATGGCCCTGTACGACAAACGTCGAACCCACGACGGCGGGATCGCCGCCGTAAGTATTCTGCCAAATGCGGTGGCTGATGATGGCGACCGGAGCGGAGCCGGGTTGGTCGTCATCCATCGTGAACACGCGGCCGCCGAATGCGCTGATGCCGAAGGTGGAAAAATAATTTCCGGTGACGTATTCGGTGCGGACGGGGCGGGCGACGGATTCGACTCCCTGGCGGCGGACGCTGACGGTGGCGCGGCCCGCTTTGAAAGCTGCGAGTTCGTAGAATTCCGGCGCGTTTTCCTTGAGGCGCTGGTACAGCGAATAGGAATACATGCCCCAGCGATTCTGGGGGCCGCTTTCGACGCAACAGTCATCGCCGTCGCCGATGCGATAGAGGGTCGCCGGGTCGGCGACGGGCAAGGAACGCAGCATGACGGCGTGAATCAGGGTGAAAATCGCCGTCGTACCGCCGATACCGAGCGCTAGCGTAAGAATCGCCGCCGCGGAAAAGACCGGAGCAAGCCGGAATTGGCGAAGCGCGTAGCGGATGTTAGCAGGCAGGATTTGCAAGAAAGTGTCCTCGAATAGAAAGTACGGAAGCAGCGGGCGGCGGGTTCCCGGGCAAACGAAAATCGTGCATGCAAAGGGTAAGACGACAGTTGCGGACAAAGGTCACGTGTGCCGAAGCCCCGGCGATGCGCTACGAGCTGCAATTGGCGCCGAGTGTAGAGGGGCTTGAGGGAAGAAACGGCGGGTGGGAGGCGGTGGATGCCCAAAAAAACTGAATGGGCGGTCGAGTAGCGCGAACTAGATCTTCGCGCGGAGCGTGGAGAGTTTTTCCGCCGCCGCGTTGAGAGTTTTGTCGGTTTTGCAGAAGCAGAAGCGCACGATGTGCTTGCCGTCCGCGGGATCGTTGAAAAAGCTGGATCCGGGCACAACGGCCACGCCGACTCTTTCCACCAGGAATTTCGAAAAGCTGACGTCGTCCGGATAATTGAACGCGGAAATATCGGTCATGATGTAGTACGCGCCTCGCGGCGTGTAGCAGTGGAAGCCGGCCGTCGTTAGCATTTCCAAAGTGAAATCGCGCTTCGTTTTGTAATTTTCCGCGAGCTTTGCGTAATAGGCAGCGGGCAAATTCAGCGCCAGAGCGCCCGCTTCCTGCAGCGGCGCCGCCGCGCCCACCGTCAAAAAATCGTGCACCTTGCGAATGGCGTTTGTCGCTTCGGGCGGAGCTATGCACCAGCCCACGCGCCATCCGGTGACGGCGTAAGTTTTCGACATCCCGTTGATGGTGATGGTGCGATCGCGCATGCCGTCGAGCGAAGCCATGGAGATGTGCTCGGCGCCGCCGTACAAAATGTGCTCGTAGATTTCGTCGGTGATGACGAATGCGTTGTGCTTGATTGCCAGCGAAGCGATGAATTCCAGCTCTTCGCGCGTGAAAACCTTTCCGGTGGGATTATTCGGCGTGTTGAGAATGATGGCCTTCGTCCGCGACGTGAACGCGCGCGCGAGTTCATCGCGATTGAAAGACCAATCCGGCGGGCGCAGTTTCACGAATCGAGGCGCGGCCCCGCTCAAGATCGCGTCCGGCCCGTAGTTCTCGTAGAAGGGCTCCAGCACAATCACCTCGTCGCCCGGATTGATGACGGCCATCATGGCCGACATCATCGCTTCGGTGGATCCGCAGCAGACAGTGATATTGCGCTCGGGATCGACGCTCACTCCCTGCGTTCTCTGGAATTTCTCCGCGATGGCATTGCGCAGCGATTTCGCGCCCCAGGTGATGGCGTACTGATTGATGTCGCGCGCGATGGCTTCCTGCGCCGCGGCCTTGATTTCGGCGGGCGCGGGAAAATCGGGAAAGCCCTGCGCCAAATTCACGGCGTTGTGCGCCATAGCGAGGCGCGTCATTTCGCGGATAACGGATTCCGTGAAGCGCGAAGCTTTTTCGCTGAGCAGACTGCGAGCAGCCTGTGAAAGAGTTGCCGAAGTTTGCGAGTTTGGCGTTGGAACGGGAGCCGGGGTCGTCACTACAAGCCTCGAGACGCGGCGCGGCGCGGCCGGGGCTTCGGAGTCGGCGGCGGCACGTACGAGCGCGGATGCGGGTCGGCCGCTGCAACGCTTTCCGAAGTCGCTCCGACGAGGTGGTACATGGCGGCGTTGCGCAGCACGATTTGCACGTAGTCGCGCGTCTGGCTAAACGGAATCGACTCGACAAATTCAGGCAGCTCGGAGAATTTGCGCTCGGCTTGCCAGGCTTCGACGCGATCTTCACCGGCATTGTACGCCGCCAGCGCCGCTTCAGGCGAACCGAACTGCGTGAGCAGGTCGTTGACGTAGAGCGTTCCGAGGCTGAGATTGAATTCGGGATCGAACAGGCGCGCGCGCGAGTAGCGAAGCTTCAGGCGGCGCGCGAGGTGCGGAGCAGTCTTGGGTAGCACCTGCATTAGGCCCACGGCACCAGCAGTCGAGACCGCTTCCGGGATGAACGCCGATTCCTGACGCATAATGCCTTCGACGAGCATGGGATCGACGTTGTTGCGCGAAGACGCGCGATTCACGATCGGCAGATACGGCACGGGATAAAGCGCGCGAATCACCGGATCGGGCATTTCGGAGGGCTGCCGCGCTTCCGGTTGCGGAAAAGCCATGCGCGCCAGAGAAATTCCGGCGGCGAAATGCTGCGCGTCGATCGCCGCGTCAGCGGCTTCGAGAATCACGCGCGGCGAAGGCACGGACGCGAACGCGGCACGAAGTTCAAGCTCAGCGCTCGAATCGAACGCAACGGTACGAAGCGCGAGCGCGCGCTGCCAGCGCTCCGTCGCAGCGGTTGGCACGGGATCGGCCAGCGCCATCAGCGGAGGCGGATCGGGAATGCTCGAAAGCACCGCGACGGGTTCGATCGGCTCCGAACCAATCGCTTTCAGGCGCTCCGCACTGTGCATTCCAAAATAGGTCTGCGGGAAGCGCTGCGAATTCTTCACGTAGAAGCTGCGCGCACGGCCGGAATTATTCGCGCGCTCGGCGGCACGTCCGAGAAAATAGAGAGCGTCCGGCAAGTTCGGCGAAGTCGGATATTTCTGGATGTAGGCTTCCAGCTCGGAGACCGCTTCAGGCTTTTGATCGAGGTAGTCCGTCCAGATGGCACGCCATTCGGCGACCGGCGCATTTTTCTCGCCGCTGAAATTCTGCGCGATTTGCCGGTAATACTCGGCAGCGCGAGCGCGGTTCAATAGAACCAGAAAATAATTCCCCGCCTGGAAGAGCGCTTCCTCGGTCCAATGATTCTGCGGAAAGCGCGCGGCCACCGTGCTGATCTCCGTGAGCATCTCCGGCTCGCGCTTCTCGTTGCGATATTCCTGCGAAAGCGTGTAGAGGCGTTCCGCTTCGGCGTCGGGATCGCTGAACGATGCATTGGTGAGCGCGGAAGCGGACGCGCCGTCGGCAGCGTGACATTCGATCACGCGAAGTTGCGCATGCTGCGCATCGGGCGGCGCGGTGACTTGCGCGAGGAGCGCGTCAAATTCCGCCGATGCTTCGCGCCAGCGGTGTGCGTCGTAGAGCGCCTCGGCACGAGCCGTCTGTTCGGCTACGCTCGTTGTCGGGAACGATTCCCCAAGCTGACGCGAAAGCGCGGCGATGCGGCTTGCGGAAAGCCGCGCTTCATCCGCGAGCGGTGAGCCGTAATAAATCGCCAGATAATCTGTCGCGGCGGGCTGTAGCTGGCCGGTTTTTTCGTACGCTTGCGCGCGAAGCAGAAGCAAATTCGGTCTCTGCGAAATCTTCGCGTAAGTGTTGAGCGCCGTCACCGCCCGCGTCGGATTTCCCGTTGCGATGGCGGCTTCGGCATAGGCCTGCAGCGCAACGTCAGCCATCACGCTGTCGGCGAACTTGGTGCGGAAGTTTTCGAGGTCGGCCAGCGCAAGATCGTTGTGTCCGGCTTGCCGCAGGGCCTGCGCATGCCAGAAGAGCGCGTATTCTTCGAGCACACCCGGATGTTTCAACGCCGCATCAAGCCAGGTAGCGGCTTTTGGCGCGTGCGCTTTGCCGAGTTCGTAGTGTCCGAGTGCAAGCGCTGCCCGCGAACCATATTCATCGGCGGCGTGAGCCTTCGCGATCGTTTCGAGTTTCGCTTCAGCGGAGTTCGCCGTCGAAGGTGCCTCGAGCTGATGCGTCAGCTCGCTCAGTTCCCTTTCCAGCCGGGTCGTCGGATCGGCTTCCGTGGCGTCGGGCTTCTTTGGCTGTGACGCAGCTTTTTTCGTAGCGGCAGATTTTTTCGCCGGAGGCTTCGGCGTTTGCGTCTGCGCGAAAGCCGGC
>DASTCZ010000124.1:0-11167 GCA_035710585.1 Candidatus Acidiferrales bacterium
CGCCGTCGCTATCGCGCCCTCCGATTCCAATCGCGTCTACGCGCTCGTTCAAGGCGCGACGCCCGAGCTTTACCGCTCAGCTGACGGCGGCGCAACTTGGCGCCTCGTCAATCAGTCTCACTTGCCGACTGAGCGCTCACCCTATTACACGCGCATGGGAGTCTCGCCCGACAATCCGAACACAATTTATTTCCCATCGGTCTCCTGGAGCGTCTCGATCGACGGCGGCGAGACTCTCGCCCGCGACGCAGTGCGAGCCGGCGGCGATAATCACGACGTCTGGATCGATCCCACCAACGCCAATCGCATTCTCGTCGCCAACGATGCCGGTGCCAGCGTGAGCCTCAATCACGCGCAGAGCTATCAGCACTTCACTCTGCCCATCGCGCAGATCTATCACGTCTATACGGACACGAAAATTCCGTACAACGTCTTTGGCAACCGCCAGGACGGCGAAGCCTACACCGGCCCCAGCAACAATCTGAGCGGTGCGCGCGGATTTTTCGGCAGCCCCATCACCGCCGGAGATTGGCGCACCTACGGCGGTTGCGAGAGCGGTTTCGGCATTCCCGACCCTGATGAACCTGATGTAGTTTGGTCCGGATGTTACGACGGCGGCCTCGATCGCATGGATCTGCGCACCGGCCAGGCGCGCAGCGTCAACGTGTGGCCCGACGCGACCTACGGCTGGCCGCCCGCAGACGTGAAGCACCGCTTTCATTGGACGTTCCCGATTGCGATATCTCCATTCGATCACAAAAAAGTTTATGTCGGCAGCCAGTTCGTCAACGTAACCACAAATGGCGGCCAGAGCTGGACGCCCATCAGCGGCGATCTCACGCTCAACGATAAATCGCACCAGCAGAATTCCGGCGGCATCAGCTGGGACAATCTTCAGACCTTCGATGGCGCGGTCCTCTACGCCATTGCCGAATCACCGAAGCAGCAGGGCGTGATCTGGACCGGCAGCAACGACGGCCAGGTACAGGTCACTCGCGATGGCGGAAAAAACTGGACCAACGTCACAAAAACCATTTCCGGATTGCCCGCCTGGGGCACGGTGATGAATGTTGAGCCCTCGCATTTTGACGCCGGCACCGCCTACATCGCAGTAGATCTCGAGCAGGTCGGCGACTACGCAACGTACGTCTACAAAACTTCCGACTTCGGCGTTTCATGGAAACTGCTCAGCGCCTCCGTGCCCAAAGGAGTGAACGGCAGCGCGAAATGTGTCCGTGAAGATCCCATTCGCAAAGGGATGCTCTATCTCGGCACGAATAACGCCCTCTACGTCAGCTGGGATGACGGCGCGAATTGGATGCGCCTGCGGAATAATCTTCCGCCCGCGCCCGTGTACTGGATCGAGGTCGAGCCTCGCTTCAGCGACCTCGTCATCGCTACATATGGCCGAGGAATTTACATTCTTGACGACGTCTCTCCGCTGCGTGAGTGGGATTCCGCCAAATCGTCCTCCGCTCATCTCTTCGCGCCGCGCGCGGCGTATCGCCTGCGCATCAGCGGAGCCACCCGGCCAAGCGAGGGCGGCCACGTGATTGGCGAAAACCCGCCCTATGGCGCGGACATTAATTTCACGCTCGCGAAACCTTCACCCTGGACGATCACGATCACCGATTCCGCGAATAAGCCGGTCCGCACGCTACGCGGCAAGGGCGAAGCGGGACTCAACCGCGTTTGGTGGGATCTTCGCTACGACGGCGTGCCCGCGATTCGCCTTCTCACTCCGCCCCAGGATGCTTCCTGGATGCAGCTTTCTCCCGAAGGCTGGCGCCCGCTCATCGTCTGGGGCGCTGGCGGAGGCGAGGAGCGCGGCGGTCTCGATGGCCCTCGCGTAGCACCTGGTAAATACAATTTCCATTTCGCTGCGGGCGATCAGTCGCAGGACGCAACGATTGAAGTCCTTCACGATCCGGGCTCTCTCGGAACGGAAGCCAACGAACGCACGCAGATCGCTTTCCTTCTGCAATTGCGTGACGAGCTTCGCGAAGTCGCCGACATGATCAGCCACGTCGAGCGCACTCGAAAGCAGCTCGCCGATTTGCGCCACATCCTTGCCGGCAGCGCCCCGGAGGGATCTGAGCCCGATGCGAAGGCCGCCGCGGCCATCAAAGCCGCTGCCGCGCTCGAAGCAAAGGCGCTCGAAGTCGAGGGCCTTCTCGAAGACACGCGGCTCACCGGTCAGACCGAAGACAACTTCCGACACCCGATGATGCTTTACGGAAAGCTGGCGAATCTCGAAAACGAGCTGAATGGCAGCGGCGCCGATTTGCCGCCCACCGATCAGCAGGTCGATGTGAACAAATTGCTCGCGGCGAAGCTCGCGGAAGCGCGCCAGCGCGTAAAGGCTCTAGCTGAGACAGATACAGCAGCCTTCAACCAGGCGTTGAAGGCCAATGGCTTCAGCGCCGCAATTCAGCCCTGAAGCGCTGTCGACCGAGACCGGCGGAAACAAATATCAGTTGAAACCGGAATTGCACCGCTACACGTCTCATAGTCATACATCTTCACATCCGCCGGTCGCCCCGCTAAACAGCAGGGCGGCCGGCCGGCACAAACCCACACAATCAATTTGGATTGAAAACAGCTTCAGAGAAGACTTGCTGTATTTGTGAGGGACTTCAGGGCCGCTCTATTTCACGGTGATAGCGCCTGCTTGTTGCTCACCTTCACCTTCAGCGCCGCGATGCTCTGCGCATCCCATCCGCCGCCCAGCGCCTTGATCAGCAGCACGCTCGTCACCAGCCGCTGACCATCCAGCTGCGCCGCGAGGTCTTCGTTCGAGAGCAGCGTCTGCTGCGCCGACACAACGTCCAAGTAGCTCACCAGCCCGCCCGTGTAGCGGTTCGTGGCGATATCCAGCGCCTTTCGCGAATCGGTCACCGCCGCGGCCTGTGTCTTCACCGCTTCGTCGATCACCGCGAGGCCCGCCAGCGCGTCTTCCACTTCCTGCATTGCGGTCAACACCGTCTGCCGGTAATTCGCCACCGTGTTCTGATATCCCGCCTCGTTGAATTGCACCTGCGCCCGCCGCGCTCCGCCGGTAAAAATGTCTTCGATCGCTGAGACTCCCGCGGCCCAGAACGTGCTCGAAGAACTCGCCAACGTCGAAACCGATACGCTCTCCAACCCTCCGCTCAGCGTCAACGGGAACGACGGATAGTACGCCGCCTGCGCCACTCCGATCTGCGCGTTCGCCGAAGCCATCTGCCGCTCCGCCTCCGCGATGTCCGGCCGGCGCTCCAGCAGATCCGAAGGCACCCCTAGCGGCACCGCGGGCGCCTTTGTCGCGATCTCTTCCACAGCCAATTTGAAATTTGGCGCTGGCTGCCCGGTCAGCGTCGCGATTGCGTCTTCGAACTGCGCGCGCTGCTGTTTCAACAAAATCGCCTGCGTGCGCGTGGTATCGAGCAAAGCCTGCTCTTGGGCTACATCCAGTCCGGAAGCCACTCCGCCCCGTTCACGGCTCTGGACCAACTGCAACCCCTTTTCAAACGATTCAACTGTGCGATTCAGTACCCCGATTTGGGTATCGAGCTGCCGCGCGTTGAAGTAATCACCCGCCAATTCCGCCGTCACCGAAAGCCGCAAATTTGCCAAGTCCGCGCCCGCTGCCTGATACGAGGCCTGCGACGATTCAATATTCCGCCGGATTCGTCCGAAAAAATCCGGCTCCCAAGTCACGCTGAACGGAATCGTGAAAATGTTGCTCGTAATCGAACCCGCACCCGGCGTGGTCAAAAACGGCCGGTTGCCCGGTTCGCGCTGCCGTTGAATCGATGGCCCCACCGAAGCCTGCGGAAATAGTGCGCTGATCGAAATCCGCGCTTGTGCCCGCGCCTGCTCCAGCCGCGCCATCGCGCCTTTTAGCGTTTGATTCGCGTCGAGCGCTTGTTTTTCCAGCGCATCGAGCTGGGAGTCGCCAAACGCTGTCCACCACTCGCCTTTGGACACTTGATCGCCCGGCGCCGCCTCGCGCCACGGGGCTTCGGTCTTCCAGGCCGTCGCTGTCGGCGCATCCGGCCGGTGATAGTTTGGTCCCACCGGCCTGCACGACGCCGCAAGGCATATCGTGGCGATCGCAAAAATGATCGGAGTTCGCTGCACGGTTATTTCTTGTTCGGCGCGCCCTGTTGCGCTGGCGGAGAGCTTTGTCTCGCATCCGAATTCGGGCTAATTCGCACTGCCTCGCCTTGCTCCAGCGAGTCCGGCGGATTCAGCACAATCTGATCGCTCATATCCACGCCGGCGAGCGCCTCCACCGAAGATCCCATGTCGCGCCCAATCGTCACTTGTTTCAGTTGAATCTTGTTGTCCGGCCCGACTATCGCGACGAGTGTGCCCTCCGGCCGGAAGAGCAGGGAATTGATCGGCAACGAAAGCTTTTGGCCGCTCACCTTCAAACCGAAATGCACTTGCGCGTACGCTCCCGGCAGCAGAACTCCGCTGTGGTTCGGCACGTCCACTTCCGTTCGCAATGTCCTCGTGGCCGCGTCGATCGAGTCCGCCGTCCGCGCCACTTGCCCGCAAAAATTCTTCCCCGGCATCTCCTGCAGCTCAAGGCATGCCTGCTGTCCCACGCGAATCGACGGCGCAAACGTCTGCGGCACCGCCACGTAAACGCGCAGCGGATCGACTTGCGCCACGGTAAATAGCGCCGTGTTTGACCCGCCGTTCCCGGCATTGATCAGCTGCCCCACGTCCGTATTCCGCTGCGTCACCACGCCTGTAAACGGCGCAAACACCCGCTTGAACGACTCCAGGTCCTGCAGCCGATGCAAATTCGCCTCTTCAGATTGCACCGTGCTCTTCTTCGCCGCAAAATCGCCGTTTGCGTTGTCTACTTCCTGCTTCGATACCGAATCCGTCTTGATCAGCTCCTGAAACCGCTCCGCCGTTGTCTGCGAAAGCGCCAGATTCGCCTGCGCCGTCGCCAAATCCGCTTTTGCCTGCGCGAGCTGCGAATCCACTTCCGGCGTATCGATCTCCGCCAACAAATCACCTTTGCCTACGTGGCTTCCGATGTCCTTGTGCCACGTCTTCAGATAACCGCTCGTCCGCGCGTAAATCGGCGCTTCGATATACGCCATCAACTGCCCCGGCAGCACCAGCTCCGAACTCCCCGGCATCGTCGTTGCGTGCGTGATCGAAACAAACGGTACCGCGTTCTTCGCTGTCTGGTCGGCCAGCGCCCGGTTCACCGCGTGCCGCTGCGTCAGGCTGTATGCCGCCAGCAGCGCGAAAATCGCCATCGGCACGAGCCAGATCAATACCAGCCGCCTCCGCCCGCTGTTCGCTTCGGGCGAAATTCCGGTGTCCGGCTCGCGATCCACGGGGGCGGTCGCCGGCCGCTCACTCACCGATGTCGCGTTGTGTCTCTCGATCATGCTGGGACATCTCCTCGAATTTCATCTCTTCCGCGCGCTTCCGTTCAAGCTCGTAGTCGTGCTCCGCCGCCAGCGCCGCCTCTCCGGGCTCCGCGCCGGGCTTGTAATTCCTGTGCACGATCTTGAAAACGCACGGCACGAAAAATAGCGTCGCAAACGTCGCAAACAATAACCCGCCGATCACCGCACGCCCCAGCGGCGCATTCTGCTCGCCGCCCTCGCCCAGGCTCAGCGCCATCGGCACCATTCCGATAATCATCGCCATCGCCGTCATGATTACGGGGCGGATGCGAATGAAGCCCGCTTCGAGCGCCGCCTCGAGCGAATTCTTCCCCTCGCGTAATTGGTCGCGCGCAAACGTTACCATCAAAATGCTGTTTGCGGTGCCCACTCCCATGCACATGATCGTCCCGGTCAACGATGGCACGTTGAGCGTCGTCTTCGTCAGCAGCAGCATCCACAAAATTCCCGCCAGCGCGCCCGGCAGCGCGGTGATGATGATGAAGGGATCCACCCACGACTGAAAATTCACGACGATCAGCAAATACACCAGTAAGATCGCCACGATCAATCCGCCCGCCAGCCCAACGAACGAAGACTCCATCGTCTCCGCTTGTCCGCGCAACACAATCTCTGTGCCTTTCGGAATCTTCGGCCGCCACTCGTCGATCACTTTTTTGATCTGATCTTCCACGCCGCCCAGATCGCGCCCCTGCACCGAAGCATAGATATCGATCATCGGCTGCGCGTCGTAATCGCGCGTCTCCGCTGGATGCGCCGTGATGCTCACCTGCGCCAGATTTCCCAGTAGTTCCTCGCCATGATTCGCCGCGGACACCGGAATGTTCTGCAGCGACTGCATCGAGTCCACTTTGTACTGCGGCACCTGCACCGCCACGTTGTAGGTCACGCCCGTTCGCGGATCCACCCAGAATGACGGCGCGGTCTGAAAACTCGAGCTCAGCGTCAGCAGCAGACTCTGCGCCACATCGTTCTGGCTCAGTCCGACGGATTGCGCGCGCGTGCGGTCCACGTCCAAAAATAACGCCGGCTGTGCGTAGAGTTGCTGTACGTGCACGTCCGCCGCGCCCGGGATCAGCTGGATTTCGTTCGCCATCTGCTGTGCCAGCGGATAGGTTTTGTCCAAGTCGTGTCCGACGAGCTGAATGTCCATCGGAGCCGGCACGCCGAAATTCAAAATCTGGCTCACGATGTCCGCGGGCTGAAAAAAGAATTGCGTGCTGGGAAATTGTTCCGCCAGTCTGGTACGCAGCCTCGAAATGTATTCCGCCGTCGGCGTCTTGTGCTCCGGCTTCAGCGCGATCAGAATTTCCGCGTCCGAAGTGCCGATCGTCCCCGTATTGCTGTACGACATGTTCAAGCTGCTGTAGGGCAGCCCGATGTTGTCCAGGATATTCGCCACTTCGTCTTGTCCGATTTCGTTGCGGATCACCGCGTCGATCTGATCGCAAAGCCGCGCCGTCTCTTCAATGCGCAGCGCCACGCGTCCCCGCACGTGCAGCCGGATTTGCCCCGCATCCACATTTGGGAAGAAGTCCCGTCCCAGCACAAACGCGATCGGCGCTGATCCCAGGCACAAGATCAAAAACAAGATGATGAACGTCCACGCATTCTCCAGGCAGAATCGCAACGATCGCCGGTAGCTGCCGCGCATTTTCTCGAAGCCGCGCACGAACCGCCGCTGCCCTCGCGCGAAGATATGGTTTCCCGTCGCTTCCTCGTGCCCGCCGTGCCCCTTCAATAGATACATCGCCAGCGTCGGCACCAGCGTCCTCGAAAGCACATACGACGCCAGCATCGCGAACACCACCGCCTCCGCCAGCGGCACGAACAAAAATTTCGCTACGCCCGTCAGGAAAAACATCGGCACGAACACAATGCAGATGCACAACGTCGAAACGAACGCCGGTATCGCGATCTGCGACGCGCCGTCCAGAATCGCGTGCACCGTTTCCTTGCCCATCGCCAGGTTGCGGTTGATGTTTTCGATCTCCACCGTCGCGTCGTCAACCAGAATTCCCACGGCCAGCGCGAGACCGCCTAACGTCATGATGTTCATCGTCTCGTGCAGCGCGCTCAGCGTGAAAATCGAGCACAAGATCGAAAGCGGAATCGAGACCGCGATGATCAGCGTGCTCCGCCAATTTCCCAGGAACAGCAGAATCATCGTCGCCGTCAGGCACGCCGCAATCAGCGCCTCGCGAATCACTCCCTGAATCGCCGCCCGCACGAAGATCGATTGATCGAACATCGGCAGCACGCGCAATTCCGGCGGCAGCGTCGCCGTCACACGAGGCAGCAAATCGTAAAGTTGCTTCACGATCTGCAGCGTCGATGCTCCTCCGGTCTTGAACACCGAAAGCAGCACGCCGCGCTGCCCGTCCATTCGCACGATGTTCGTCTGCGGCGAAAAGCTGTCGCTCACCGTCGCGACGTCCCGCAGATAAACCGTCCCGCCATTCACCGTCTTGATGGGCAGGTCGTTCAAGTCCGCGATCGAAGTGGGCGTTCCGTTCAGCGCCACTTCGTAGTCGATCGTCCCCAACTTCACGTCGCCGGTCGGCAGGATCAGGTTCTGATTGCTCACGGCGTTGATCACGTCAACCGGAGACAGTCCCTTCGATTGCAGCGCCGGAATCTCGACGTTCACGCCGATCAGCCGCTGCTTGCCGCCATAGGGATAAGGCGTCGCCGCGCCGGGAATCGTCGCCAGCCGGTTGCGCACGAAATTCACAGCAAGGTCGTTCAGCTGCTGCTCGCTCAATCCTTCGCCGCGCAACCCGAGCTGCATGATCGGCACAGTCGATGCCGAGTACCGGATGATCAGCGGCGGATTCGTTCCCGGCGGCATCCCGCGAACTGCCGTCTGCGATATTGCCGTCGCCTGCGCGATCGCCAGATCGATATCCGCGCCCGGCTGGAAGTACACGCGGATGATCGAGCGCCCATTCACCGTCTGCGATTCCACGTGCTCGATGTTGTCTACCGTCGTCGTCAGCGATCGCTCGAAGCCGGAAACGATCCGGTGCTCCATCTCGATCGCCGAAAGCCCGGAGTAGTTCCACACGATGCTCAGGACGGGAATATTGATCTCGGGAAAAATATCTGTGGGAGTGCGAAGAATGACGAGCGGGCTCAGCAGCAAAATCACCAGCGCGCACACGATGAACGTGTACGGCCGCCGCAACGCGAGTTTAACTATCCACATGGATGTTCAGTGGCCCGGGCGCCCGCCGAGGTCTGGTCCGAATTCGGAAGTAAGCCGTTCCTTACGTTTGTTTGGATGCGTCCCTGGACGGAAAGTCACACCCCGCACAGGCCCGCCGGCTCCATACCATTAAAGGACGCGAAGCCGATAGGCTCCGTTTCGATTCTCGCATATTTGCGTCTCGCGTCGTCACGCCTCGCGCTTTCCGCGCGTCTGAAAGTCGCATGCTCTGGTAAACTCTGCCTTCGCTTCCGGAGGAAAAATGTCCAATCTCGCCCGCGCACTGCGCGCCTTGCTGTGCTTGCTGCCTGTGATTGCGTTCTTCTCGCTCGCCGCGCCCTCTGAAGCGCAGCAAGTATCGCCGGACGTCTACTCAAATCTGAAATGGCGCCTCATAGGGCCGTTTCGCGCCGGGCGCATCTCCGCCGTCACCGGCATCAGCGGCAATACGTCCGCCTATATCGTCGGCACTCCCGGCGGAGGCGTATGGCGCACCGTCAACTCGGGCCAGACCTGGGAGCCGATTTTCGACGACGCTCACGTCGCTCCGATCGGTGCAGTCGCGTCTGCGTGGTCGAATCCGCGCATCCTTTTTGTCGGCACGGGCGAAAACGGCGGCGGCAACGGCATCTGGAAATCCGAAGACGGCGGCGCGCACTGGAAAAACGTCGGCCTCCGCGAAACGCACGCCATCTCGACCATCCTCGCCGATCCCAAGAATCCCGATTCAATTCTAGTTGGCGCGCTTGGCGATGCCGCCTCCGGGGACAATCGCGGCGTTTTCAAATCCACCGACGGCGGGGCGACTTGGAAGAAAGTCCTCTTTCGCGACCCGCAGTCCGGAGTAATCGATATTTCTTACGCTGCGGATTCGCCGAACATCGTCTTTGCCGCATTCCAAACTCGCGGAGGCGGCCGCGGCGTCAACGTGCAAGGCGGACAATCATCCACTCCGCCTGTCGAAATCTATAAATCCACCGACGGCGGCGATTCCTGGCAGCCTCTCGCGTCCAGCGGCTTGCCCGCCTCGGGGCTCGGCCGCATCGGCATCGTCGTCGCCAACGGCGCCGGCGGCCGCCGAGTCTACACCATCATTAATCAAGGCTTCTTCCGCTCGGACGACTCCGGCGCCACCTGGACGCAAACGACGCACGACGCTCGCGTTGTCAGCAGCGGCTACTTTGGCAAAGTTTTCGTCAATCCGAAAAATCCCGACGACGTGTTCATCGGCCAGACCTCGATGTACCGCTCGAAGGATGGCGGCCGCACGTGGGAAGCGTTTACCGGCGCGCCCAGCGGCGATGACTACCACCTGATCTGGGTGAATCCCGATGATCCGCGCTTCATGATCCAGGGAATCGATCAGGGCGCGGTGGTCAGCGAAGATGGCGGCAACACTTGGAGCTCCTGGTACAACCAGCCCACCGGCCAGCTCTATCACGTCATCACGGACAACCAATTCCCCTACATCGTCTATGGCTCCCAGCAGGATAGCGGCACTGTCGGCATTCCCAGCCGCAGCGATTTCGGCGTGATCAGCGATGCCGAGCGTTTTTCCATCGCCGGATTCGAGTTCTGCTACATGGCTCCCGATCCGCTCAATCCCAATTTCATTTACTCGGGAAATTGGTACAACAGCGTCATCCGCTTCGATCGCAGCACGTCGCAATTCGCCACCGTGTGGGTAAACACCGAAAAATATCGCAACGCGCAGATGTCCCCGCTTGCCTTCGCGCCGTGGGATCCCAAGTCTCTCTACCTCGGCACGCAATTCGTCTTGAAATCTTCCGATGGAGGCATGAGCTGGAAAGAAATCAGTCCCGATCTCACCGAGCCGCCGAACGCGCCGGCCGCTCCGCCGAGCAGCGCATCATCGGGCGCAGCAGGGAATGTACCGCCATCTTCCGAAGCTGATTTTGGTGAAGGCGAAGAGGTCGCGCAGCAAGGTCGCCCGCCGCGCGGCGCGCTTAACACTTTTGCTTTTTCAACCGTTCACTCCGGCACGATCTGGACCGGCTCTTCAAATGGCCGCATCCAGCTGACCACCGACGACGGCAAGCATTGGACCGACGTTACTCCCGCCGATCTAAAGGCCCCCGCCTCGATCGGCCAGCTCGAAGCCGGGCATTTCGACGCCGCCACGGCCTACGCTGCCGTCATTCAGCCGATCGCCGGCAGAGTCGTGCCAGTTATCTTCCGTACTCACGATTCCGGCAAGACGTGGCAAAAAACTGTCGAAGGTCTTCCCGCCGAAGGAGATTTCGGCGGCCTCGTGCGCTTCGTTCGCGAAGACACCGTTCGCAAGGGCATGCTCTTCGCCGGAACCGAAACTTCCATGTGGGTCTCTTTCAACGACGGCGACCATTGGCAGTCGCTTCAGCTCAATCTTCCCGTCACGTCGATGCGAGACATGGTCATTCACGGCAATGACCTCGTCCTCGCCACTTACGGCCGCAGCATTTACATCCTTGACGACATCACTCCGCTTCGCTCGGCTCTCGGATCATCGGCTTCAGCAGGTCCCGCGACGTTTTAT
>DASTCZ010000125.1:0-17786 GCA_035710585.1 Candidatus Acidiferrales bacterium
GTTGGCCCCAGCGCCCGCCTTAGACTGTGTTCCCCGCCTTCCTCGGCCTCGTTCATAATCTGGCTGAGAGGCTTTCTCACCATGATTGACCCTGCCATGCAGCGCTCCTCCTCGAACCGGTTCAGCCTAACCGCTTCCCACGCGGACTGTGCCGGTCACCATCGAACGCCTGCCGGCTCACGCCGGGTGTTTATAGAATGAAATCCGAAATCCGCAACACGTCATCCGCTCGCCCGCGCGCTTTGCTCAGTCGCTAGATATCCCTTCACGCGAGCAGCTGGGTCTCTCGCCCCAATCAAGTCCCGTGAGACCGCCACGCAATCCGCGCCCGCCGAATAAATGGCCGCAGCCGATTCGGCCGTAATTCCTCCGATCGCCACGAGCGGTTTTTCTGTCAGCTCCCGCGCTTGCTTCACAAAATCAATCCCCACTGTCGGTTCGTGCGCCTGCTTCGTCGCCGTCGCAAAAATGGGCCCGATTGCAATGTAATCCGCGCTCGTTGCGTCCGCCGCTTTTACCTGTTCAATCGTATGCGTCGAAATGCCCACCCAGAATTCCCCGCGCCGCGCCGTACCCGTAGTGATGATCTTCCTCACCTCAGCGACGGGAAGATCGTCCTGCCCCAAGTGCACGCCGCCCGCGCCTGCCAAAAGCGCTATGTCCACTCGGTCGTTCACAATTAGCCGCGCATCATATCCCAGAAGCTGGCGCTGAATCGCGCTCGAAATCTCGTAGATCTGCCTGGCGCCCGCCGCCTTATTTCGATATTGAATCAGACTTGCGCCCGCCCGAGCCAGCAGTACCGCTAATTCGGGTTCTCCGCTAGCAACCAGTCCCGCATCGATAATCGCGTAAAGCCGTGGAAACCCGGCCCTCATTTTGCGTGCGCCGCGGAAACGCCAATTCCCATCCGTTCGAGAAAATGTGTGTCGAAATTGCCCTTTTGAAAATCCGGATCCGACATGATCCGCCGGTGCAGAGGGATCGAAGTCTTCACTCCTTCCACCACAAACATCTCAAGCGCCCGCCTCATCCGCGTGACAGCCTCCGCGCGATCGCGCCCTCTAGCGATCAGTTTGGCGATCAGCGAGTCGTAATATGGAGGGATCATCGCGTCGGTATAAAGAAACGTGTCCACGCGCACGCCGGTGCCGCTCGGGTTGTGAAATGCCGTGATTCGCCCGGCCGACGGAACAAATGTCTGCGGGTCTTCCGCGTTTATCCGGCATTCGATGGCGTGTCCACGCGATTCTACTGCGCCGATCGAAGAATCGAGCCTTTCGCCGGCCGCGAGCCGGATCTGGGTCTTGATCAGGTCCGCATTGGACACCATCTCGGTGACCGGATGCTCCACCTGAATGCGCGTGTTCATCTCGATGAAGTAATAGCTCCCGTCCTCATCGCGAAGAAATTCCACTGTGCCGGCGTTGGTGTACCCAATTTTCGTGAGCGCCTCAACCACTTGCGAACCGAGCCGGGAGCGCGTCTTTTCGTCCATCACGGGTGACGGCGATTCCTCGATCAGCTTTTGGTGCCGCCGCTGGATCGTGCATTCGCGCTCGCCCAGGTGCATCACATTTCCGTGAACATCTCCCATCACCTGGAATTCGATATGCCGCGGATGCTCGATGAATTTTTCCAGGTAAACGTCCGGAGTTCCGAATGCCTGCCCCGCTTCGTTTCGCGCCGTCTCGAATGCAGAAATCAGCTCGCTTTGTTTCCGCACTACCCGCATCCCACGTCCGCCGCCTCCAGCCGCGGCCTTGACGATTAGCGGAAACCCGATTTTCTTCGCTGCAGCGCGCGCATCCTCTTCGGTTTCGACGATTCCTTCGCTCCCCGGCACGACCGGCAATCCGGCAGCCGCTACTTCGCGTCGCGCGCGGTCCTTTTCTCCCATGATCCGGATCACTTCCGGAGTCGGACCGATGAACTTGATCCTTGACGCTTCGCAGACTTCGGCGAAGTTGGCGTTTTCAGAAAGGAAGCCATATCCAGGATGGATGGCATCGACATTGGTAATTTCCGCTGCGCTGATTACGTGAGGGATATTTAGATAGCTTTCGCTGCTTCGCGGCGGTCCGATGCACACGGCTTCATCGGCGAATCGTACGTGCAGGGAGTTCTTGTCCGCTTCCGAATATACCGCCACCGTCGGGATATTCAGTTCTTTGCATGCGCAAATCACCCGCAGGGCGATTTCGCCCCGGTTGGCGATCAGGATTTTGCGGAACATGTTTGGGAGGGCGCGAAGCCGTCGAACACGTCTTGCTTCAAAACACTGTTCTTCCTGATTGAAACTTCGAACTTGGCGGCGGAGCGCTCCAAGCTATTTCTTTCCATTCGCGCGGATCGCGAAAAGCGGCTGGCCATACTCGACGGGCGAGCCATTTTCCACCAGCATACGGACCACTTCGCCTGCTACGTCTGCCTCTATCTCGTTCATCAGCTTCATGGCTTCCACGATGCAGACCACCTGTCCCTTTGCCACTTTGTCGCCTGGTTTGACGAAGGCCGGGGCGTCCGGCGATGGCGATGCGTAAAAGGTCCCGACAATCGGAGATTTGATCACGTGCTCTTCGCTGGTCGGGGAAGGCGCTGATTTTGCCAGAGCCTCTTCGGGCGCGGCGGCTGTGGGGGCACCGGCGCCAGCGCGGTGCGCCACTTGCGAACTCGCAGGCGCGGCCGCATAAGCAATCGGTATACCTGAACCAGCTCGCTTCAGCGCGATCCGCAGGTCGCCTAGCGCGTATTCGAACTGCTCGAGATTGTGTTTTTCCATGAACGCCAGGAGGCGCTCGATCTCTGCAAGATCTAATCCGGGTAATCCGCCGCTGTGGTTAGCTACTTTCTTGCGAAGGGGCATGAGGTTTTAGAGTTCCAAAAACTCCCTGGTAGCCGTCGTAAGTACTTCCACTCCTGACTTCTTGATCAAAACATCGTCTTCGACGCGTATCCCGCCAAGGCCTTCCATGTAAACGCCGGGTTCGACCGTCACGATATTGCCGGCATGCAACAGACGCTTTTGCCCGGCTGCCAGCCGTGGGTCCTCGTGGATCTCCAGCCCCAAACCGTGCCCTAGGCTGTGAGTGAAACAATCAGCGAACCCGTAAAGAGCCAGCACGGCCCGGGCAGCCGAGTCGGCCGCGCCGCATTCGACTCCTTCGCCTAGCGCTTCTCTTCCCGCCTCTTGAGCTTCCAGGACGGCCCGGTACCAGTTCTTGATTCGCTTCGGTGCCCTGCCCAAGTAAACAGTCCTAGTTAGGTCGCTGCAATAGCGCGCGAGTATAGCACCCAGGTCTAGCACCACCAATTCATTTCTCTTCAGGCGCCTTTCAGTCGGGCGGGCGTGCGGGAGTGCTGATCGCTTTCCTGAAGCCACGATGGTGTCAAACGCTGGGCCTTCGGCTCCGAGCTTCTTCATTTTGTATTCGATTTCGGCCGCAAGCTCTCTTTCCCGGAGGCCCGGCCGGATAATTGGCAAAACGGACTCGAAAACTTGCGAAATTAGCTTCGCCGCAGCTCGTAGCCGGCTGATCTCGTCGGCTGACTTCACCGAGCGCAGTTCCTCAATCCAGCCGCTCTCGGCCTGCCAACTCACCTTATTACCCGCAGCCGACTCCAGGGAACGAAGCGCCGCCACGGTGGTGTGCGCGGGGTCAAATACGACGCGACTCCTGCTCTTCCCGCCGAAGTCGTGCCCTGCAGCTTGGAGCAAGCTACCCTTGGCGATCGCTATTTTCACGCCGGCGGACTTCGTTTCCTCAGGCGCTTGAGTCGCGTACCGGCCGTCGGTGAAGAGGGTGCAACGGTGCCCTTTAAGTGTGACTACGCCTGCCGATCCGGTAAACCCCGTCAGGTAGAAGACGTTCGGAAGATGGGTCACGACCAGGGAATCGGCCGTGCTCTCGGCCAGCTTGGCTCGCAACGCGATATGTCGGCGACGGAATTCTACGGTCATAAACGCCAAGGAGGAGACTCGCGTCTCCTCCCGGCCGATGCATTGTACTCGATTTGGGGTGAATGCCCGAAGCTCAGTTGTCGTTGGAAATGTGCGGCGTCAAGAAGAAGATCAGCTCGCTCGTCTTCACCGACACCGACTGTTCTTTAAAAAGGTGTCCGATCACCGGAAGGCTTCCGAGAACCGGGACCTGGTTGACAGTCGTGTTCTGGTTGGAGACGTACACTCCGCCCAGCATCACCGTTTCGCCATCGCGCACGATCACCTGGTTCTGCACTTCCTGCGTGTCCAAGCTCGGCTGGCCAAGAACTTCGTTAGCAAAGTCTGCCGATGTGTTCTCGAGGTGTACGTCCATTGAAATGGTTCCGTCCGCGGTGATTTGAGGCGTGACTTCTAATTTCAACTCCGCGTCGATAAATTGCGTCGACACGGTATTGTTGATTGTCGTTTGAATCGGGATCTGCGCGCCTTGTTTCACACTGCCTTTGAAATTCGTTTGTGTAACGACTTTGGGCCGCGAAATCACTTTTGCGAGCCCGCGCGTCTCCGCTGCAGTCAGGATCGCATCCAATGCAAAATTCGCGCCCTGGTGAACAAACGAGAGTCCCGAAGTCGCACCTTGTGCCGTCGTCGGCAGATTCGAAATAAACGGTAGACTGCCTGTTGACCCCGTCGAGAATGGCACCGGGAAGACCGGAGTGACAGAAGCTGGGCTACTAGAGCCTGCAGTCGTCTGTGGCGCTCCCCCGATAAAATTGCTTCCCGTGATCCCCGCCGCCGCAATCTGCACGCCCAAATCCCGTGCGAAATTCCGGGAAGCCTGCACAATCCGCGCCTCGATTTCGACCTGCGGAGTCTTCTTATCCACTTGGCGAATCACGCTATCAATCGCCGGTATCACCGAGGGAATGTCCCGAATGATGAGCGTATTCGTACGCGGATCCGCAACGATATCGCCGCGGGGCGATAGGAATGGCTTCAAGATCTGTTCCAAGGGCTTCGCCTGTCCACCGCCTCCTGCGCCCGTCGGGACCACTTTTGCATAGCTCAGCTGCCGTGTAACGGTAACCCGTTCAACGGCCAGCTCTTGCGCCTTCTGCAGGTCAGCACGCATCTGCGCTTCGCTCTTGATCGTCTCTTGCGTCGCGATGCGCAGCACGTTTCCGTCGAGTTGCTTGTCGAGATTGTTGTTCTTCAGCACGAGGTCGAGCGCCTGGTCCCAGGGCACGCGGTCGAGCACCAGCGTCAAATTCCCGCGA
Source organism: Candidatus Acidiferrales bacterium (assembly GCA_035710585.1). Classification (GTDB taxonomy): domain Bacteria; phylum Acidobacteriota; class Terriglobia; order Acidiferrales; family UBA7541; genus DASTCZ01. Next base: position 5,221 of record DASTCZ010000125.1, read on the forward strand.
ACCGCCGGATCAAGCACCACGTTCAATCCGCTGATCTCATGAATCAGCCGGAAGAAATCTTTCAGATCGACATCTTTGAAGTTCACCGAAATCGGTTCGCCCGAATATCGCGGGCTGGCCGCGGGCGTCGGAGCGGCCTGAGTCTCTTGTGCGGGCGTGGAAGCCGGATTCGTATTCTGCATACTCGCATCCTGCTTCGGCGCCGCTTGGTTTTCCTGCGGCATCGCCGGCGAAACCTGTTGCGCCGGGCTCGCGAGGGCCGACGAAGATTGCGTCAGCCACGCCGGCAAGGGCAGCTTCGTATTCGGTTTGTCCGCCGCCTTAGCACTGGCCGAGCGCGCCTGCAGCATCTTCGTCCCGCTTTCATCCAAGCGATTCGCGCGGCTGTCGAACGTGACCGCCAATCCATTGTTTGCCGTGACCACGGTAAACGGAGTCCAGCGGTCGAGATTCACGACAACTCTCGCCACGTCCGGCTGGAATTGCCCGATCCGCACGCTGTCCACGGGATCGAGGCTTTCCGTCGGAACCAGAGCCTCCGGCGATACCGAAGCATCCGCAAAATCGATCACCAGGCGGTCCGGATGCGCGAGGCGCGAAGTGTGATAATGAAGTTCGCCCTGCGCCATCACTCGAAGAATCGGCTGCTCGTTTTCTTCCGTAACCTCCACTTTCGAGATTCGCGAATTGCCATGCAGTACGGCAGTGGAAGGACGATTGGCAACCGGAGCAATCGCCGCATGATTGTCGAAAACGATGGCGAGTTGCTGCGGGCCCGTGCGCTCAAAGCGCGGCTCGGAGGGCGACGTCAATAGCACCTGCAACTTCACTCCGGCTGCGGAGCCATCGCCAAACGGCACCATTCGGTAGCCGGCGACGATTCCCGATTCGAGCGCCTTTGCGTCCTGCTCGCCCGATGGCGTCACGCCGGGAATTTCGATTACCAGCGTCCGCTCGTTCGGCCGCGTCGATGTATACGTGAACGCGCCCGTCGATTGCGCTTCAATACGCACCGCCTGAGGCGTCACTTGTGCGTTCACGCGCAACGCCGGCAGCGACACCGCTGGCCCCGCGGCGAGAGCCGAGGCAAACGCTGTGGCTCCAGCCAGTGCAAGCATCGCGAGCCTGCGTGCGGAAAAGACAGACTCGAGGGCCGGCCGAAATGTCTTCATGGCAACTCTCCTGAACTGTTGTTCAATCTCTTCGTCACTTCGCGTTCCGTCGGCTTCCCAAACGCATCCCGCCCGACCTCGTGGAACGTAATCGCTTCCATTCCGATCTTCACCACGCTTCCGTCAAACAGCTGATCCCCTTCGTGCAGGAAATAAACGCGCTGCTGTGGATTCGCCACCACCGCAATCATTCCTTCCGGCGAACTCACGATTCCCTGGATCATCAGGGATTCCACTTGCAAGCCCGCTTTTCCCGGCGGCAGCACGACTGTCGATCCTGGAGCGCTCGCCGTCTTGCCTACTAGGAACGAGAACGGATCCCGCTTGTAAACCGGCCGGTCGGAGACTTCGTGCGGCTTCTCCGGGCTTTCCTTCGCGGCCGCTGCAGGTTTCTCGACAACTTTCACATTGTTAGCTTTCGCCGCGTTGGTTTTCGCCGCGCTCGGATCGGCCGCCGGTTGTTTCGCTGGCGCGCTCGTTGTTTTCGACGCCGTATTTGTTTTCACAGCTGGCTTCGATTGCGTCTTTGGCGCCGGAGTCTTCTGCGCCGGTTTCTGTGCAGGCGTCACCGTCTTGTTCGGCGCAGGCGCGGGTGCGCTGGATTGCGGCGCGCTTGAGCTCTGTGCCGCCTTCGCGCCGTCTTGCGCGATGGCCTTCGCCGTTTGCGGATTGATCTGTGCGCCCGTCGAAATTCCGCCAAAGATCAGCGCGGCGCTCGACAGCGCGACGATTGCTCGAATCGGATTGAATCGCACGTTTCTCATGTTCGGCGCGCCTCAGTGCCTCGCCTGTCCAGGTCCCTGCTTGGCCGATGCGTTCGTCACTTGATCGGCCGGCTTCGAGAAAAAGGTTGTGATGGTCATGTGCGCCTTCACCGAAGTGGACGGCCGCTCCGGAATCGGCGCCTTCTCGCCGGGTTTCAGGCCCGTAAACGACAGATCGCCCACGTTGATGATTCGCGAAAGCCGGCTCAGCCTCGAGAAGAAATCGAGCACCGCGAAATACGGTCCATCGACATCGATCTCAAACGGCATCTCGTAGTGGTAGTCCTTCGGCACCACGCTATCCGCACTCATCTTGCGGATCTCGATTCCCGAGCCTTGCGCCGCGCCTTGCACCATCTTGATGAAGTTGTCCAAATCCTTGTCTTCCGGCACGATCGCCTGCAGCGTGTCCAGCTGCTTTTGCGCCGCTTCGGTCTCCGCCTTGAACTCCGAATACCGGCGGCGGTAAACCTCGAGCGAAGTTACTTGCTGCTGCAACGTGGCCTGCTGCTGATTCAACTGCGCCAGGTTGTCCCGCGCCGTCTTCACCGGCGACATCGGCACCCATTCGCCGGCCGCAACGATTACAACGGCGAGGAGAAAGAACAGCAGCACCTGCACGTACCAGGGCATCTCTCGGAATGAAGTCGCCATTTCCCTTACCCCTTCTTTGCCGGCGATTGCGTTTGCGCCGCAGGCGCTGAAGTCACTGTGCTCTGTGGCGGTGCGAAGCTTGCGTTGATCGTGAAATCGAAGAGCTGTACCGCCGATTCGCCGTTCTGGTGCGTCTCGCGTATCTCAATCTGCTGGAAATATCCCGAGCGTTTCAGCTGCGTGATGTACTCGGCGACGGCGTTGATCGATCCCGCCGTCCCCACGATCGTGAGCGTGTCGCCTTTTCGCGCAAGCGAAGTCAGCCACAACGTCTCCGTCCGGCCCACGGTGTTCGCGACGGCGTCCAGCAGTTCTTGTCCGCCGGTGCGATTGCGTTGCAGTTGTTCGATCACGTTGATCCGCTGCTGCAGAAGCTGCTTCTGCTTCTCGAAGGCATCCACTTCTTGCTTGATCTGATCGAGTTCCGCCTTCTGCCTTTTCAGCGAATCGATCTGCTTCTGTGTGGAATCGACCTTCCGCGAAGTGAGCCACCAATCCAGTCCCAGCGCTCCGAGCGCCGCCGCGAGCGCCAGCATCAGCATTCCCATCTGGAATGCCGCTTCCATCGGTACCGCGCTGCGTTGTGCTTTCGGCCGGGCCTGGCCCAGTAAATTGATCTTGATCATGGCTGGTCAAAACTCCTCAGAGCGAGTCCCACCGCGATCGCTAGCCGGGGTGCCATCGCGCGGATTTCGTCCTCGTTCTGCCGCGCCGGGTTGATCACTACTTTCCGGAACGGGTACATCTCTTCGACTGGAATCGAAAACTCTTCCCTCAGCAAATCCACTAATCCGGGAACGCGTGCCGTGCCGCCGGCGACATAGATCCGCTGAATGCTTTCGCCGCTGGCTGTCGCACGAAAGAAGTCAAATGTCTTCTGAATTTCGAGAATCAATATGTCGGAAACCGACCGCAGGATCGTTCCGCGATGCTCGTCGGTCACGCCCGCGACTTGCTCGCCCTTCTTCAGCCGCTCCGCGTCGTCGTATCCCAGGTCCAGTTCCTTCTGCAGTGCGTCGGTGAACTGATTTCCGCCCACCGAGACGTCGCGCGGAAACAGCGGAATTCCTCCGCGTATGATGTTGATATTCATCACGCTCGCGCCAATGTTCAGCAGCGCGACGGTCTGCGAAGGATCCGGATCGTAGTTGTATTCGAAACTGTTCTGCAGGCTCAGCGGATCGTAATCAACGACCATCGGAACTTTTCCCGCCTGCGCCAGCACGTTCGTGTGATTCAGAATCTTGTCTTTCTTCACCGCCACCAGCAGCACGTCCATCTGCGAATCCATCGAGTCGAGATGCTGATAGCTCAGGTTCACGTCCGCGATGTCGAACGGAATGTGCTGCGCGGCCTCGGTGTGAATCCGGTCGTACAATTCGTCGTCGCTCATCAGCGGCAGCGAGATGCGCTTGAAGATCACGGAATGCCCGCTCACCGCCGTCGCCACGTTCTTCGTCTTGATTTTCTGCTTCTCGAAAATGTTGGAGATCGCCGCGGCCACCAGCGGAGCGTCCATGATCGCGCCGTCCACGACCGTGTCTTGCGCCAGCGGCTCCATGCCGAAACTCACCAGTTCGTAGCCCTGCCGCCCGTCCTTCAATTCCACGGCCTTGATCGAGCTCGAACCGATGTCCAGTCCCACGAGCTGTTTTGCTTTACCGCCGCCAAACATTCCGCCTCCAGATCTCGCTAGCGATCTACCGCGCCACCGAACGTCTTCGTGTTGCTGCCGCCGAGCGCGGTCTCGCCTGGCTCATCTTGTGTTCCATCCACCGATCGAGCACGGACTTGCGCAATTTCCATCGGTTGCCCAGCTTGAATGCGGGAACCACGCCCTCGCTCACGTAGCGATACAGCGTGTCGGTCGAAACCCCCAAATAGTTCGAGGCTTGCCGCAGATTCATCACTTCGCGCGCCTCGTTCACAGTTTGGTCCGCTCCTTCCCCGATTTCTTCTGACCCACTTGCATTTGCTAGGGAGTTTTGCCCTGCGAGCACATTCGCATCGGCTTCTGGCAGGTGTCAAGCTGTACCATTGGACAGTTGTGGTATGAATGACTGCAGTTTTACCTGTTTCTTAGGTGTTTCTCCGCGGAACACTTTGCAGGTTTCGACGTTTGTTGGACTTAGCGCAGCTCTTCGTGGCCCGTATCGCTCATTTCATTGCGAAAATTAGAAGAATCGGGCTGCTTTAGCGCGCTTCAGGCTGACCGCAAGTGCAGTTATTTTTTTCGAGTTGGCTTCCGCACTTTTTGCATCAAACCGCTCATGCACATCGGCTTACCGTGCGCGCGATTACTCGCTAGAGCCGCAGTTTTGCCGGTTCTTGCCGCTATCCTTTGCTTACTTCCGTCACGCTTTGATTCGCACCCTTTATTTCACGCGCATTCCCCGCATTTATCGGCGCCGGTGGATGTGAAATCTCCCGCGCGACTGTTCTCTTCCGGAACAATTCTGGTGACCGCCGTCTCCGCAAACGAAGTTGTGCTCGCCGCAGACAGCCGCATCACACTTCGCGCAAAAGATGGATCGATCTCCCATTCAGATCGTGAGTGCAAAGCCGGAGTCCTCGCTCCGCTGCTGATTTACGCCGCCGCCGGCAAGCGCACCGTACCGACGCTGATCGCGACCGACGTCGCTTGGGATTCGCACACCACAGCACAAAGTGCGGTGCAGTTCGTACTGAGCGGCACGGGCGCTCCAGAAACGCGGACAGTCACCGCTGTGGCGAAGCGATGGGAAGCGCTCAGCTATCAATTTTTCACGCGTCAGATTTCCGTCGGGCAAAAAGTATTACTCGACGCGGGAAATGCCGAGGCCGTCTTCGCGGGCCGCGATCCCGACGGCCGAATTTCCGTCGTGCGGGCACAGGTACGCATCACGCCGAAGCGAGATTCCGCGGCGAAGAGCAGCTCCAACACATCCTCTGCGCGTCGTGATTCCACCACGAGCGGAACGCGCGGTAACTTCGCGTTTTTCTCGACGACAGATGCTCTTCTTCCCTGTCGCAATGGCGCCGCACGCTTCTGGGAAGATGGTGAAGGCAAAGAAGTCGCGCGCGATTTCCTCGATCGCGTCTCCTGCAAGCCAGCCAAATACTCTGTTTCGGATAGACCTCCAGGCGAATCAGCTTTGGAATCGCTCGTCGTATTCGCCGTCCAGCTCACCATAGATAAGCGCACCAAAGCCCTCGGCCCTGACCGCGCCGAAGTCGCCCCTCCTATCGCCGCCATCGCCTTCGACCGCAACGGCTGGCGCTGGATCCAACCCGGCGCCTGCCAGCAGTAATCAGGGCCTCTCGGGAACAACTGCCGACGTCACGAATTCTGTTGACGATTGCGTACCGTATTTGCAGAATACCGCCCACTCCTACTGAAGGAAGAGTGATGAAACATCGGCTGGGGTCATGGTCCACGCTCGCGGTTTTTGTGGCGCTTTCGTCGTTTCCCGTAAGCGCAGCGGTTGCGCTGGCATTACCCCACAGCCACGCAAAACCTAACGAGACACCTACGGATTGGATCGACAAAGGCAAGGAAGTAATCGAAGCTGGCGCAATCTTGGTGGGCGGGATCTGGACGTGGATGCTCTTCGTAAAGAAACGGCAGCGCTATCCACGCGCGGCGATTACCCACACCGTAGAATTCCGCGAGTTGAGCGAATCGCACTCCCTCGCGCACGTCACCGTGACAGTGAAAAACTCTGGAGACGTGTTGCTCGTGCTGGTGAAGCACGACACGCGGATGCAGGTCGTCGTGCCGCCCCAGGAAGCTCTACTGAAGATCCTCGCGCAGGGGAAAGACCCGATCGGTGAAAACCAAACGGAATATCCGTGGCCTACTCTAAACAGCTTCAGTTCAAATTGGCAAAAGGCGACACGGGAAATCGAGCCGGGGGAAAGCCAGGATGTTGACGTCGATTTCTTTGTCCCGAACGTCGTCAAGACGGTGCTGGTTTACAGCTATTTCAAGAATCTGACAAAGCACAACCGGGAAATCGGCTGGGATTGCACAACGCTGCACGACCGGATGTCACAAGCGCCACCGAAAGATGCGACGCAGCCAATTGTCCCGAAGTAGATGAGTGGAACAAGGAGGGTTGTAACGATGCCAGAACAAGCGCCGCCGAAATGGACGTCGACGCGAAAGGAAGATCGGGTCAGAAAGCAGGCGCCTGAGAAAGATCCGCCGCCGAAATGGAATCCGCCGAAAGATCCACCGCCGAAAAAGAAGGATTGACTGGGGCGACCCGGTTGGGTGCACCACTGCCAAATGAGACGGAGGTTCCCATGACCGAGCTTTATCCGCCGATCACACAAGTGCCAGAGAAAGAGCTGCCCGGGAAGTGGGTTCCTCCACTGGCCCCGGAACCAAAACCGCCGAAGAGAGACTCGGAGGCTCCCCCAAAACACAAGACGCCCAAGTGGGTGCCACCAAAGAAAAAGGAGCGTTCAACAAATCGATAAGGCAGAGTGACCCGAGTTCGATCACGGTCGCGTTCTACTTTGGGGCGTCGCGGAAATGCTTGGATTTCGCCGTCGATAGCCCGGCGGCGTGGTAGGATTTCACCAATTTTTCCGGGGTGAATGAGATTAATCATGGCCGCATCTGAAACCGCGCAGGCGAGTGCGGAGCCCTTCGTCTCCAACGCTGCTTCAGCACGAACGGTTGAAACCCGAGCATCGCGGCATTCGCTGCTGGTCCGAGTGACACACTGGATCATCACCGTCTGCTTTTTTCTGCTGCTGCTCACCGGTATCAATATCCTGATCTCTCATCCGCGATTTTATTGGGGCGAGACCGGCAACGTGCTCACGAAGCCGCTCTTCCAGTTTCACATTCCCTCTTCACGCGCACTGGTTCCCACCGGCTACGGCTATGTGCTGCCGGATCAGAATGGCTGGAGCCGCGCGCTGCACTTCCAAACCGCATGGTTGCTCGTGCTCACCGGGCTGCTTTACCTGATTTGGGGATTTATCAGCGGACATTTTCGTAAGGAGTTTCTCCCGGGCAAGGACGAATTCTCTTGGCGAGGGATTCGCGAAGTGATCGCCGGCCATCTGCGATTGCGGCAGCGACGCCACGCGGACGCGGCTTCGTACAACATCTTGCAGCGTGTCTCGTATCTCGTCGTCGTATTCATTCTCTTCCCGCTAATTATTTGGACAGGACTGGCGCTGTCGCCTGCATTTAACTCCGCGGTGCCACAAGCCGTGAATTGGCTGGGCGGACGGCAATCGGCGCGCACGTTGCATTTCTTTGTCACCGTAGCGCTTGTGCTGTTTGTGACCGTGCACGTTTTGCTCGTATGCCTTTCGGGATTTCGCAATCGCATGAAATCGATGATCACCGGAAATAGCGTCAGCCGAAAGGAGCGCGCATGAGCGAACTTTCGAGAAGACAACTACTCGTAGGCGGGATTGCAGCGACCGCCGGCGTCGCAGGCCTCGGCATCGCCGCGAAGCTTGCTGCGAAATATGGACTTGTGCCACCCGATCACGGCGGACTCTACGGCGTCGGCGAATCGCTCACCTATGCTGCACAGCGGTTGCTCACGCGCCACTCGCTGGCGCGCGAATTTTCGCGCAGCCAGATTTCCGAGCGACCGTTTCCAAACGAGCTGGAGCCGCTACCTCCGGAATTTAAGAGGCTGCAAGCGGCGAAGTTTGCGGATTGGCACTTGACCGTGGATGGATTGGTCGAGCAGCCCGGCTCGTATTCGCTCGACCAGCTCAAAAGCTACCCGGCGCACAGCCAAATCACGGAAGTTGTGTGCGAGGAAGGCTGGTCGTACATCGCGGAATGGAATGGCGTGCGGCTTTCGCACGTACTCGATTTGGTGGGCACAAAGCCGGAGGCGAAATTCGTCGCGTATTTTTCGATGCAAGACGATTGGTGGGACAGCATGGACATGGCCGATGCGTTGCACCCGCAAACTTTTCTGACTTACGGGATGAATGGCGGCGAACTGCCGGTCGGAAATGGCGGGCCGCTTCGCATGCGCGTGCCGCGGCAGCTCGGCTACAAGAGCGTCAAGTTCATCCACAAACTCACCGTGACCGACAACATCAAGAAATTCGGTAAGGGCCTCGGATCGGCCGCTCCCGAAGGCGGCTACGCCTGGTACGCCGGCATCTGACGGTTTTGGTTTTGGTTTTGGTTTTGGTTTTGCGACGGTTCAAGCCTCTCTCAGATGCACGAATAGCCTACTGGGGGACTTTTCGGGAATTTCTGTAGCGCAGATACGACCGCATTTGTCGCATCTGCGGCCTTTCTGCCTCCGCAAGGCAATGCCCCTAATTCGCGACGGATCATTCGCCCTCGACCGCGCCGCCTCCGCGTTACCAGGCAGATTATTCGTAATCAGCTTCCTTATACGCGCGTTGACGTTCCAAACAAGCTCTTCTAGACTTTTCCAAACGTCGGGGGCATTCGAGATGATCCTTCCAAAGAGATTGCTGGCTTTGTTTTTAGTATGCGGATGCGTTGCTCCGCTGTGTCGCGGTCAGGAAGCCCACAATCATCCCGCGCCGGAAAATCTGGGTGAAGTTTCCTTTCCCGTTTCTTGCGCGCCCGCGGTGCAGCAGCGGTTCAATCAAGCGGTCGCGCTTCTGCATTCCTTCGCGTATCGCGACGCGGAGAATCGATTTCAGGAAATCGCCGCCGCAGATCCGAAATGCGCGATGGCGCACTGGGGCGCGGCAATGGCTTACTACCATCAATTATGGGATCCGCGATTTGATTCCGGCGAAGGGGGGCTTGGACTGCGCGAGGTCGGCACTGCTGCGAGAATCGGCGCCGCGCCTGGCCGCGAGCAAGGATTCGTAAGCGCGTTGCAAGTTTTCTACCAAGACGTTGCGATCATCTCGTACGGGCGCGCCGCGCAGGCGTATCAGAAAGCGATGGGAACAGTCGCGGCGCAAAACCCATCCGACCCGGAATCGCAAATCTTCTATGCGCTCGCGCTTCTGTCTTCGGCGCATTCGGATGACAAGACTCACGCGAATCAGAAACAGGCCGTGGAGATTTTGCGGCCGCTCTACGCGAAATATCCGAATCATCCGGGCCTCGCGCACTACTTGATTCACGCGTGCGACAACCCGGAAATGGCGCAATCAGCGCTCGACGCCGCGCGCGCATATTCGAAGATCGCTCCTTCCGCGCCGCACGCTTTGCACATGCCTTCGCACATTTTCACTCAGCTCGGAATGTGGAACGATTCGATCGAATCCAATCGAGCTGCGCGAATCTCCGCGCGGGAACACGGAGACATCGGCGAAGAATTGCACGCGATGGATTATCTCGTTTACGCGTATTTGCAATCGGGCCGCGACGATGACGCGGCGCGCGTTTTGCAGGAACTTCGCGCGATGACTCATCTGAACGCGGGCACATTCAAGATCGGCTACGCCGCGACCGCGATGCCAGCGCGATATGCGATTGAGCGGCGCGATTGGCGAAGCGCGGCAGAAGTTTTGCCGCTCGACGAAAGTCCAGCGCAAGCGCGAGCGCTTGCGTTTTGGGCGCGCGCAGTTGGATTTGCGCGCAGCGGACGAGCAGATGCTGCGAATGGCGAGATTGCGAAACTCGAAGCGGAGCTTGCGAAGCTGCGAGCAGCGCATGATTCCTACTGGAGCGCGCAGGCACAAATTCAATTCGCCGAAGCGAAAGGTTGGATAGCTTTTGCCGGCGGCCGAAATCAGGAAGCAAAAACTTTTTTGAGCAAGGCCGCGAATGAGGAGGATGCTCTCGAAAAACGTCCTGTGACTCCGGGGCCGATTGTTCCGGCGCGCGAGCAGCTCGGCGATTTGCTCCTGGAATTGAAAGAGCCGGACGCCGCGCGAACGGAATTCCAGACGGTGCTGAAAATTGCGCCGGGAAGAAAAGGCGCGCTCGATGGCGCCGCTCGCGCAGAAAAAATGCTCGCCTCACAAGATTAGTCCTCAACTCCAGTTGTCCGGCGCATGTCGGGCCTACCTTGTGGACGTCCAAATCGACCCCCAAATTTCGTCAATGCGGGATTTGGTGGCGGCGTCCATTTTGATTTCGTCGGGCCACGGGCGCGCGAAACCTTCGGATTTCCATTTGCGCGTCGCGTCGATGCCCATCTTCGAGCCGAAATCCTGAATGCGCGCGGCGTGATCGAGAGTATCGACGGGGCCGAGCGTGAATTGCACGTCGCGCTCGGGATCGATGGCGCACAAAGTCTTCCAGACAACTTCGCGGTAATTGTGAATGTCCACGTCGTGATCGACGACGACGATCACTTTCGTGAACATGGCCTGACCGAGCGACCAGATCGCGTTCATGATTTTGCGCGCGTGGCCCGGATAGGATTTGCGGATCGCGACGATCATTAAATTGTGAAAAATTCCTTCGGCGGGCATGGAGACGTCCACGATTTCCGGATACTGCATTTTCATCACCGGCAGAAAAATGCGCTCGACGGCGTGGCCCATCCAGAAATCTTCCTGCGGCGGCGGTCCGACGACGGTGGTGAGATAGATCGGGCGATCGCGATAGGTGACGCAATTGATGTGGAAGACGGGAAATTCGCCTTCGAGCGAATAGAAGCCGGTGTGATCGCCGAAGGGGCCTTCGGTGCGCATCTCGTTGAGATTCACGTGGCCTTCGAGAACGATTTCGGAATTCGCGGGGACTTCGAGATCGACCGTTTCGCAGGCGACCATTTCGACGGGCTCGCGGCGAAGAAATCCGGCGAACATCATCTCGTCGAGATCGGGCGGTATCGGCAAAATTCCTGAAAGGCACGTGACGGGATCGGAGCCGATGGCGACGGCGACTTCGATCTTCCCTTCCGGCGATGCGGCGCGGGCGCGGCGAAAATGTTCGGCGCCATGTTTTTGCGTCTGCCAGTGCATTCCGGTGGTGCGCTCGTCGTAAACCTGCATGCGATAGACGCCAACGTTGCGCTTGCCGGTCTCGGGATTTTTGGTGAAGACGAGCGGCCAGGTGATGAAGCGGCCGGCGTCCTGCGGCCAGCATTTCAGGATGGGCAGCGCGCCGAGATTGACTTTGTCTTTGCGGATGAAATCCTTGCACGGGCCGGTGCGGACGGTCTTCGGGAAAAATGAGCCGAGCTCGGCGAGCCTCGGAAGCATTTTGAGCTTATCGAGAAAGCCCTGCGGCGATTGCATGTCCATCATGCCGCGGATGCGATCGGCGATTTCGTTGACGTTGGTGACTTCGAGCGCGAGATTCATGCGGCGCTCGCTGGCAAGCATGTTGATGAGGACGGGAATTCCGTCGGCGCCTTTGGGATTTTCGAAGAGGAGCGCGGGGCCGGCGAGTTTATTGGAGCGGTCGGCGATTTCGGTGATTTCGAGGACGGGATCGACCGGAGCGGTGACGCGATGGAGTTGACCCTCGCGCTCGAGGCGGGAGATGAAGTCGCGGAGATCCTTGTAGGCCAAAACGCCTCCGAAGATGCGGAACGGAGCGGACAATTTAGCACAACAACCGGAGGCAAGGAGGCGCGCACGTTCGTCGCGACTACCGGCGTCGCTCCTCAGTATCTTCGGCCTGACGATCATCCCGTCAGACCTCGAGAGGCAGGAGGCAGGGAAAAGGCCCTGCTTCGCCATACCTTTCGGCAGGCAGGCCGAGGCTTCGGCGGGTAAACTCCGGCCAAATTGTGCGCCGGGTCCGTGGGCGCGGGCTCGGGGTAAACAGGTAGGCTCCAGGCGGACCCTCCCGGAGGTCGAACAGATTTTGTGCCGATATGGGAAAAGCGCGTCGGGTGAGGCCGAAAAATTGGGAGGTGGTGCACATTCGTCGCGACTACCGGCGTCGCTCCTCAGTGTCTCGGGCCTGACGATGATCCCATGCCTACCGGCAGGCAGGCCGTCAGGCGTCGAGGGGGTGGTACCCCCCTGTGGTTTGGCGGAAGATGAAGAAAGGAAAGGGGTTAAGCTCCAAGAATCTACACCCCTGTTGCAAGCAAAGGACTTATGGACG
>DASTCZ010000126.1:0-24406 GCA_035710585.1 Candidatus Acidiferrales bacterium
AGAGATTCGTCCGGGGCGGCCCGCAGTATTTGCAACTTGCCAGGGGAAGCCGGTGTTCGGATTGCCGGGGAATCCGGTGTCGACGATGGTGACGTTTGAGCTTTTCGTGCTGCCGGCGCTGGATCTTCTGAGTGGCGCAGAGGCTCGCGAACTGCCGGTCTTGAGGGCGAAGCTGGCGGCGCCGGTGCGGCAAAAGGCGGAACTTACACATTTCCTGCCGGCGCGAGTTGAGTGGATCGACGGGGAGCCGACGGTGCGCGAATCGCCGTGGCAAGGTTCGGGCGATATCGTGGCGCTGGCGCACGCGAATTGCTTTATCGTGGTGCCGGCGGGGAAGCTCGAGTGGGAAGCGGGTGAGTGGATCGGCATCGTCGCAAGGAGGGGTGTATTCTAAGTCGGGTTGTCGCAGCGTTTGGATGAAAGTTAGTGCGAACGCGCAGCGGGTCTCAAGAGTTCATACACGCCAAGGCAAATCATTCCCGCACCGGCGACGCCCCACGAGAATCGCTCGCGTGTGTTGATTCGAGTGCCGGAGAGATCCTTTCCCCACAGAGTACGCGAGGCAGGTTTGGTCCCTTTAACGCCGCTTGTGATAAGTGCAATTCCGCCAACGATGAGAAGTATGGAAGTCATATAAACGATCCGACAATTACAGTTTAGGAGGGCGTGGGCCCGGCACGACTAAAATATGTGGCGATGGTTCTGAGGACGCAACGCGGTTCAAGCCGAGTGTTCTCGGTCGTGATTGGAAACACAATGTCATGAAGAAGCTTACGCATTACCGCAAGCGCGGCGAAATTGCGATGGTGGACGTCACGCCGAAGGCGGTCACCTCGCGGACCGCGGTAGCTCACGGTTTTATTCGCATTTCGGCAGAAGCCTTGCGTGCGATACGGCGGCAGGAAACGCCGAAAGGAAACCCTCTGGAAATCGCGCGAATTGCGGGAATTGCCGCCGCGAAGCGTACTTCGGAGTGGATACCTCTTTGTCATCCCATAGCCCTCAGTCACATTGATGTGACCACATCGCTATGCAAAAATGGCGTGGAGATCACCGCCCGCGCGACGGCGTCGGCTCAGACCGGCGTGGAAATGGAAGCGCTGGTGGCTGCGTCTGCCGCGGCGCTGACTATCTACGACATGTGCAAAGCGCTCGATAAGTCGATGGAGATCACGGACATCTATCTCGTCGAAAAGCGCGGCGGAAAATCGGGCGATTACGTGCGGAATTCGCGATAGCGCAAGCCAATGAGTGCTTCAAAAACGATTCGCGTGCTGGTGGTGGACGATAATCCGCCCGTGCGCAATCTTTTGGTCGAGGGGCTCTCTTCGCTCGGCGAAATCGTCGCCGTGGAGGATGGAACCGACGCGCTGCTGAAGGCTATCGAAACTCCTCCCGATTTGATCATCGCCGACTACCGCATGCCGGGGCTCGACGGCCGCAAACTCCACGAAAAGCTGAAGAGCAGGGAATCTACGCGAAACATTCCGTTTATTTTTTTGGCGTCGCGCGGCGACATCGAAGAAAAACTCCGGCCGATGGTTGATGGCGTCGAGGACTTCGTCGCCAAGCCATTTTTCGTGAAGGACCTGCTTCGCCGCGCGAAAGTGATTGTTGACCGGCTGAAGCTCGAGCGCCTCCAGCAGAAGGCTGCGCGGCCGGGCGTGATTCAGGGGCGCCTCGAAGAAATGGGATTCGCCGATTTGATGCAATCGCTGGAAATGGGGCAGAAGTCGTGCAAGCTGACGCTGCGGCGCGCTGACGAGGTGTGCGAGATGTTTTTCGTCGGCGGGCAATGCAGGCACGCGAAGATGGGCGCGCTGGAGGGCGAAGAGGCGGTCTACCCAATCGTGAATTGGGCGGACGGCGAATTTGAGATTGAGTTTGGCGTCACCACTGACAAATCCACGATCGATCGCTCCACCACTGGTCTGCTGATGGAGTCCATGAAACTGCTCGACGAAGCGAATAGCCAGGTCGAAGGGTAATTCCCCACAACATGCGCGTTGCCATCGTCACCGTGAGCGACTCTTCGTTTACCGGCGCGCGCGAAGATAGCAGTGGACCTGCCGTGCGAGAGCGCTGCGCCGCGCTCGGTTGGCAGATCGCCAGCGCCGAGATTCTGCCCGACGATCAATTGCGGCTGACCGCGAAGCTGGCGGAGCTGGCCGACTCAAGTAGGTGTGACTGCGTTCTGACCACCGGCGGCACGGGCATTGGGCCGCGGGACGTGACGCCCGAAGCGACGATGAATATTTGCGAGCGGCTGATTCCCGGGCTTGCAGAGCTGATGCGCACAAAGGGGCTGCAATTCACGCCGCGGTCGGTGCTTTCGCGCGCCGTGGTCGGCGTGCGAAGCGGCGTGATGATCGTCAACCTGCCGGGAAGCCCGAAGGGCGCGGTGCAGTCGCTCGACGCGATTGCGGATTTGCTGCCGCATGCATGCGAAGTGATTCGCGGTGCGAAGCATGATTGAGCGATATCGAGAGGGCGATATCCGAAAATAGACTTTTCAATGAGCAACAGTGTTGGAGCCGAGGTCGATATAGCTCTCGCGTCTGGTGACAATATTCCTCGCGAGCGTGTTCACGAATGGATAACTGCGGCGTCAGATCTGTCGACGCTCTCGAAGCTCTATCGCCTTACAAATGAAGGTTACTACCGGATTCAACCGGAGCTCGGACAGGATGAGACGTGCTCCCTTATACTGACCTATTTGTTAGGCTGCGTACGCGACAACATAGAAGACAGTGATGAAATTCAAAGTCGGTTTGAAGCGGCGCAGTCACTTCACGTCTGGTTCTGCCACCTTAATGAAACGGGCGGGACATCCGCAATTCTCACGAAGGCGGCACACGGAATAAAGGAACTGTTCTTGACGAGCGATGATGAAACTCGTGATGCGATCGAAACCATGTTCCTCGAGCACGCGTTGGAAATGTCAGCGTTGCGGCCCTACTTTCAGGACTGGTCGGATCATCCGGTACTTCAAGCAGCCTGGAAGCGGGCGACGGAATGGGGTATTGCTCATCCCGGTTACACGTGGGCAATGCTGAAGCAGCTTCAGGCGCAGAGCGAATAAAGCCGCGTCGCGGTCATCATTTCACCGCAACCGCCAGCGTGTCGTGGTGCAGCGCGATCCACCGGCGGAGATACGGGCCGATGTCGCTCGCGGACGAAAATCCTGCAGCATGCGCGGCGGCTTCGGCCTTTTCGGGCGCAACTGCGGAACTTTCCGCGTAGTGCTTCAAGTCGCGAAATACTCCGATAGTGAATAGATCCCACGCGGCGCCCTGATCCTTCACAAAGATAAAATTCTGCGGCTGGCCAATCGCCGCGGCGTAGGCGTTTTCCATCACGCGTTCGTGGTGCAGATCGGTCATGTGGCCGGGCAACACTTGAAACATTTCGACGTGGAAAAACGCGCCCTCAGCAAAGGCGTTGCGCAGGATATCGATTGGCGGGCCGGACACGAAGACGTCATCTTCCCAAACGATGTCGTCACGCATCGTTGCGATCCATGAAGCCTGCGTCAGTGCTAGTGCGCGCGCCGCTTGACGCTTCGGTTCGTAGTATTCGGCATAATTCGACATCGGTACCAGGCGCAGCAAATCCCAGCGATCGCCCTGGCTATGGCGCATCCAGAGGGCGGGCTCATCACGCAAGTCTCGATCGAGCTGGGCCTTCCTTTTGTAAAGCTCGATAAGTTCGGTGAGTTTTCCCGGCGCTGCCTGAATCAGCTCGGCGCGGTACAGATAATGGCCGCCCATGTCGGCGGGAGGCTGCGATTGACCGCTGAAGAGAGGCTGCGTGCTGAGTAGCAAAGACGCGGCGACGAGCATTCGAATTCGCATAGATATCTCCAGAAGAGAACCCGTTCGGCGAACGTATATCACAGCGCGTTCGGACGTGCCCAATGCACGGACTTTGCGCGGCGCGACCCTGTCCGCGCGGACAGCTAGCTTCGCGGAAACAGACGCGGCCGCGGCCTATTCTCTTCGGCGGAGCGGTGGGAAAAAATAATCGTCAGGGCTAGGGGCGCGCCTCCGTCAACGGCGCGAAAGCAATTCCGCGGCGCACGTTCCGCGATTCGAGAGGAAAACCAATGCTGCTCCCGATCGGTCACGACGATCTTCGCGGCCGCCGCTGGCCCTGGGTCACTATCGTCATCGTTGCGCTGAACGCGCTCGTTTTTCTAGGCACGCACTGGCGCATGGACGAAGAAAACGCGCAAGTCGCGCAAGTAAAGATCGATACGCTCATTCTTGCCGCCGCGCAACCGGACGTGACGCTTTCCGAATCGCAGAAACACTTCGTGGATGCGTTCAAAAAAGACCATCCCGACGATTTCGAGAAACTGAAGTCGGTGAGAGATTCCGAGGTGGGTTCGCTGATCGCCGCGGAATCAAAGCTGGAGCCCGAAGCCGCGCAGGAGAAGGCCAACGAGCTGGGCCAAAAGCTGGAGCAGCTCGAAAACACGTCGATTATGGAGCGGTACGCCTACTTTCCGTACAAGCACACGGCGGTCAGCTTCATCACG
The DNA here is from genome assembly GCA_035710585.1 of Candidatus Acidiferrales bacterium. Lineage (GTDB taxonomy): Bacteria > Acidobacteriota > Terriglobia > Acidiferrales > UBA7541 > DASTCZ01. The sequence goes on from DASTCZ010000126.1 coordinate 4,541, forward strand.
TCGATGTTTCTGCATGCGGGCTGGCTGCACCTGATCGGCAATATGTGGTTTTTGTGGCTTGCGGGCACGGTGCTGGAGGATGCGTGGGGCCGAGGAATCTATAGCGTCTTCTACATTATTTCTGGAATTGCGGCGACGCTGATTTACAGCGCGGCCTCTAACAATTCATTTATCGGATCGATCGGCGCTTCCGGCGCGATTGCGGGAGTGATGGGCGCGTTCCTGATTCGCTTCCCGAAGACGAAAATCAAATTCTTCCTGTATGCGTTCTTCATGCGCTTCCGATTCAAAGCGCCGGCCTACGCGATGTTGCCGCTGTGGCTCGCCGATCAGTTTATCGGCGCATTTGTGCCGAGCGGGCCGGTGGCCTATTGGGCGCATATCGGCGGATTCATTTTTGGAGCGTGCGTCGCGCTCTGCCTGAAAAAGAGCGGAGTCGAAGCGATCGTCGATCAAAAAATCGAAAGCAAGGTTTCGAGCGGCGATCCGCGGCTTGAAAAAGCGAGCACAGCGATCGACGAAGGACGCATGGATCAAGCCGTCGCCGATCTCAATTCGCTGCTCAGCGAAAAGCCAGACGTGCTGGAAGCGCATCAGCTCCTGCTGATGGCCTATTCGCGGCAGCAAAATCGCGAGAAGGCGTGCGGTGAAGCGGTTGCGCTCTGCAAGCTCAATTTGAAGGCACGCGAAATGGACCTCGCGTGGCAGAACTATGAAGAGTTCTGCAACATGGGTGGCGAAAAATTCCCGAGCACCGAGTGGATGGCGCTCTGCCGCAACCTGGAATCGCAGCAGCAGTGGCAGCGCGCCGCCGGGGAGTACGAAAAAATCGCGAAGGCGTATACCGGGGAGCGCACATCCGTCTACGCACTCGTCTCAGCCGGGCGAATCCAGCTGAAGAACCTCAATAACACCGCTGAAGCGGCCCGCCTTTACCAAGAAGCGCACGATTCGCCTGCGCCGCATCTCGATTGGGACGGCGCCATCCGCAAGGGTCTTGCGGAATGCGGTGTGGACGCGCCCATGCCCGTTGGCCGAATCTGAGGCTGGCGAAGCTGCTGGGCGAAAGGCGAACTGCGACGCTCACGCCTCCACCAGTGTTTGCGCTGCGCTCGAAGCGGGCGCTTGACGGTTGTGGTACGATGCCGCACTGATGGTTCCGCGCGAATACATTCCGATTTTTCTCTTCGCAATTTTGGCCGCAGCATTTCCCGCCGTCACCATCATTATCTTCAAGCTGATTCGCCCGACTTCGACTTCGACGGGCGCGAAGCTCGCTCCTTACGAGTGCGGAATTCCGGCGGAGAGCGACGCGCGCGGGCGTTATTCGGTGCGATTTTATATCGTCGCTATTCTCTTCGTGATTTTCGACGTCGAGACCGTGTTTCTTTTTCCGTGGGCCATCAATTTCGCGCATGCTAAGCCGAATCCGGCGATCGCAGGCGTACCGGGCGCGCTCGATTATCTGGCGCCGCTGGGTTTGCTGATTTCGATGTTCACGTTTCTCGGCATCCTCGTGCTGGGATACATTTGGCTCTACCGCAAGGGCGCGCTGGAGTGGGTGTAGCGCTCGGATTTTTCTCCGTGCGGCGCTCCGGAAATTCCTCAGAAAGCGTTGCACCAAGTTGCTCCGTGTGTTAGAAACATCGCTCTGAGTTTTCGGCCGCTCTTCGTGTGCGCGCGTCGCTGAATCTCGCGCGCTCTTGGCTGCCGAATTAGCTCGAAAACATGGCGAACGACTCCGAGGAAAAGCAGCCGCCCAAGACGCCGCCTGACGCACCCGCCAGCAAAGATGAGGCGGGAATCTCTGCTTCCCAGACAGATTCCGGCTCAAAGCATAGCGATCCCACTGTTCCGCAGAGCGTAGTTCCGGCGGACGCTGAATCGCGGCGCGTGGCGGCGAAGGAGACGGGAGCGAGCGACGTTGGAGCCGTACCGCATGGAGCGGAAGACACAGCGCGTCCCGCAGCGGAAGCTCAGGCGAAACAAACAGCCGCCGAAGCCGCGAAAACATCGGGAGTGCCGCCGAAGCCCGCCGCGCCTGCTGCCGATGCGGCGCCAAAACCTGCCGAACCCGCCGCTGCGCCACCGAAGCCTGCGGCTCCTGCGGGAGATCCTCCCAAACCAGCAGCACCTGCCGCGGCTGGAGCAGTTCCACCGAAACCTGCCGCGCCAAGCGCGCCCGCCGCAGCAAAGCCCGCTGCGCCGACAGGCGCGGCTGTTCCTCCGAGGCCCGCGGCGCCGAAGGAAGCTCCGCCGAAACCGGAGCCGCTCGACAATCCGCTGGTACAAAGATTCAAGAAGCGATTTGGCGCTGCGATTCGCGAGGCATGGATCGATCGGAAGCAAGCGATCCTGGTCGTTGACGCGGCGCAGCTTGAAGAAATCACTCTCTACGCGCGCGACGAAGAGAAGTTCAATTATCTCGCAGATCTCACAGCGGTCGATTGGCCGCACCGCGAAAAGCGCTTCGATCTCATCATGATTTTGTATTCGTTCGAAAAGAACGAGCGCCTGCGCATCAAGGCGCACGTCGGCGAGGGAGAACTCGTCGCCAGCGTTACGAACGTGTGGCCCGTGGCGAATTGGCTCGAGCGCGAAGCCTTCGACATGTTTGGGATTCTGTTCAGCGGGCATCCGGAATTGAAACGCATTTTGCTGCCGGATGAATGGCAAGGCTTCCCGCTGCGCAAGGAGTACGACATCTTGACGCAAGACACCGCGTGGATTCGCGAAAATCTCGGCATCGAGAGCGGCCAGTAGATGAGCGATATCACAACAACGGGATTCGCGAACGTCGAGCAGACCGTGCTCGGCGCGGACGAGCTCATCATCAATATGGGGCCGCAGCACCCCTCCACGCACGGCGTGCTGCGCGTGCGGCTCAAGCTCGACGGCGAAAAAATCGTCGGCTCCGAATGCATCATCGGCTACCTGCATCGCGGCGTGGAAAAAATCGCCGAGCACCGCAGCTATCAGCAATTTGCGCCGTACGTGGACCGCATGGATTACGTTGCGGCGGTCTCCAATGGGCTCGGGTATTGCGAAGCGGTCGAGAAACTGATGAGTGTGGAAGCGCCGCCGCGCGCGCGTGTGATCCGCACAATTCTTACAGAGCTACAGCGGATTGCCTCGCACCTGGTGTGGCTCGGTACGCACGCCCTGGACATTGGCGCGCTCACTCCGATTTTTTATTGCTTCCGCGAACGAGAAGAGATCCTCAAAATTTTCGAGAAGTATTGCGGCGCGCGGCTCACGACGCACGCTTTCCGCATCGGCGGATTGCAATACGAGGCGTATGACACGCTCGAGCACGACGTCGAACGGTTCTGCAAGGATTTCGCGACGAAGGTGGACGAGTATGAAACCTTGCTCAGCGAAAATCGCATCTGGGTGGGCCGCACAAAAAATATCGGCGTGCTCACGGCGGAGCAGGCCATTGCGCTCGGCGTCAGCGGCCCGGTGATTCGCGCCAGCGGCGTGAAATGGGACCTGCGCAAAGCGACGCCCTACGCCGCATACGATCAATATCAATTCGAAATTCCCACGGGCAAAAATGGCGACACCTATGACCGGTATATGGTGCGCATGGAAGAGATGCGCCAGTCGGCGAAGATTTGCCTGCAGGCAATTCAGAATATCCCGACCGGGCCCATCATGGCGCGCATCGGAAAAGTTTTGAAGCCGCCGCCGGGCGAGGTTTACCACGCTATCGAAGCGCCGAAGGGCGAACTTGGCTATTACATCGTGAGCGACGGTACGACGCAGCCGTACCGCGTGCGCATCCGTCCGCCATCGTTCATCAATCTGCAGGCGTTTGACGCGATGGTGAAGGGCCATCTGGTTGCGGACGTGGTTGCGATCATCGGCACGCTGGATATTGTGTTGGGAGAAGTGGACCGGTAATGCTCGATCGGCTCATCGAGTTCTTCAAGCCGCACGTGTGGCCGCTGGTGTTCGCGATCGTCATCGTGGCGCTCGTGCCGCTTATCGCCGGATACATCGTGCTGCTCGAGCGCAAGGTCATGGCCGATATGCAGGCGCGGCTCGGGCCGATGCGCGTGGGCCCGCACGGCCTGCTGCAGCCGATCGCGGATGCGCTCAAGCTGCTGCTGAAGGAAGACATTATTCCGGACGGCGCAGACAAATGGATTTTTTGGCTCGCTCCGCTGCTCTCGGTGACCGCGGCGATGCTGGCGATGTCCGTGATTCCGTTCGGGCCGGTTTTCCAGATCGCGGACCTAAATGTGGGAATTTTGTTTTTGCTCGGCATCGGCTCGATGGGGATCTACGGCATAGTGCTCGGCGGATGGGCTTCGAACAGCCACTATTCGCTGCTGGGCGCGTTGCGCAGCTCGGCTCAGCTGGTGAGTTACGAAACCGCGGCGGGGATGGCGATCGTCAGCGGGTTGATGTTTGGCGGCACGCTGAGCACGCGCGCGCTGGTGCAAGCGCAGCTCGATTCGCACATGTGGTTCTTCATTTGCGCGCCGATAGGGTTCTTCCTCTATTTGGTCGCGTCCATCGCGGAAACGAACCGCGCGCCGTTCGATCTGCCAGAAGCGGAATCGGAACTCGTGGCCGGCTACATGACGGAATACAGCGGCTTCCGCTGGGCGCTCTACTTTCTCGCCGAGTACACCAACATGATCGTGGTCGCGTCGATCGCGACGACGCTTTTCCTGGGCGGCTGGCTGCGGCCGTTTCCCAATGCGGGCTGGGCAGGATTCTTCGACTACATTCCGATGCTGCTGATGCTGCTCGTCGCGGGATATTGCGTCTATCGGGCGCCGAAGCAGCCGGTGCAAATCCAGAAACTCGTCATGTACGGTGTCGCGGGACTGTGCGCGCTGTTGGCAATCATTCTTGCTCTACCGGTGTTTGGCAGTGCAGGGAGCATCTTGGCTGCGATGAAGCCCGGAGTTCACGGAGCGTTCTGGTTCCTAGCAAAAGTCACTTTGTATCTATACGTTTTTCTCTGGCTGCGATTTACGGTGCCGCGCTACCGCTTTGACCAGCTGATGTCGCTGGGCTGGCACTTCTTGATTCCGATTTCGATCGTCAACGTGCTCGGCGTCGGCATAGCGCTATATTTGCACCGTTCTGTGGAAGAAGGCGGCAAGGGCTGGCCGCTCGCCGCGTCGATCATTCTGACAATTTTGGCGACGCTGGCCGTCGCGGCGTGGCTCGCGAAGCGCAACGAAACGAAACCTGCGCTCGCCGAGCCGGAAAAATTTTAGGGCAGGGAAATGGCCGATACGATTCTCTTTTATTTCTTCGGCGGGCTCGCGGTGCTCTCCGCGATTCTGGTAGTCACGCGCCGGAACGCCGTGCACAGCGCCGTGTTTTTGGTCACCGCGCTGCTGGCGACGGCCGGTCTTTTCCTGCAATTGCGCGCCGAGTTTCTATTCATCGTGCAGGTGATTCTCTACGTCGGCGGCATCATGGTGCTGTTTATTTTCGTGATCATGCTCGTGAACCTCGATGTGGCGATGCGCCAGGCGCAGTTCAATCGGGCGTGGTACGTGTGGGGACTGCTTGCGGTCGCGATGGGCGCGCAGGTTTATGTCGTGTTTCATTACGCCCGGATGCAAACCTCGGCTTCTTTCTTTAATCAGGCGGTCGCACCCGTCGAGCAATTAGAGCCGAACACGCAGCTCGTCGGGCAGGCGCTTTTTTCGACGTACATGCTGCCGTTTGAAATTGCTTCAATCTTGCTGCTAGTTGCGATGATCGGCGCGGTTGTAATGGCCAAGAAGAGAGTGTGAAGTGATTTCGATTAACCATTATCTGGTGCTGAGTTTGGCGCTCTTTACGATCGGCGTGATCGGCGTCGTCACGCGCCGCAACGTGATCATCATTCTGATGAGCATCGAGCTGATATTGAACGCGGTGAATATCAATCTCGTCGCGTTTTCGCGGCTCTACGGCTCGGTGAACGGACAGATTTTTTCGATTTTCATCATCACGGACGCGGCTGCGGAAGCCGCGGTGGGGCTCGGCATCATCATCGCGTTTTTCCGCAATCGCGAGACGGTGCTGGGCGACGAAATGGATTTGCTGAAGGGCTGAAGAACAGGCGCGAATGCCACACGGCTATTTTCTCGATCACATCTGGCTGATTCCGCTGTTTCCGGCGGCGGGAGCGGCACTCGCTTTGCTCATTGGCCGCAAGCTGCCGAATGCCGCAATCAACTTGATCTGCGTCGGCAGCGTCGGCGTCGCGTTCGTTTATGCCAGCGGCGCGGTGCTGCAATTGCTCTCGCTGCCCGCGGAGAGCCGCTTCGTGCAGATGGTCCTTTTCGACTGGGTTCCGGCCGGGTGGATGCACACCGCCTCGGGGCAGCTGCTGAATTTCGACGTGCCCTGGGGCGTGATGCTCGATCCGCTGAGCGCTGTGATGGTCATGGTCGTCACCGGCGTCGGCTTCCTGATTCATCTTTATTCTACCGGCTACATGGCGCATGAGGGCGGCTACTACCGTTTCTTCGGCTATCTGAACCTCTTCATGTTTTCGATGCTCATGCTCATCCTCGCCAACAACATGCTGTTGATGTTCGTCGGCTGGGAAGGGGTGGGACTCTGCAGCTATTTGCTGATCGGCTTTTATTTTCTGCGCAAATCCGCGGGCGACGCGGGAAAGAAAGCGTTCATCGTCAATCGCGTGGGCGACGCGGGATTTATTCTCGGACTGTTTCTCACGCTCACCACTCTGGGCACGATTAATTTTTCTGAGATTCGCACGGCGATCGCCGCGGGACATTTTCCCGTAGGCGCGCCTGTGATGACCGCGATCGCGCTGCTTCTATTTTTCGGCGCCACGGGAAAATCCGCGCAGATTCCTCTATACGTTTGGCTCCCGGACGCAATGGAAGGTCCGACTCCGGTCAGCGCGCTCATTCACGCCGCAACGATGGTCACGGCGGGCGTGTACATGGTCACGCGCATGAACGCGATCTTTCAGCTCGCGCCGCACGCAATGGACGTGGTCGCGATCATCGGCGCTTGTACAGCGATATTCGCCGCATCGATGGGCCTGGTGCAGAACGATATCAAGCGCGTGCTCGCGTATTCGACCATCAGTCAGCTCGGCTACATGTTTCTCGCGCTGGGCGTGGGCGCCTTCACTGCGGGAATCTTCCACCTGATGACGCACGCATTTTTTAAGGCGCTGCTCTTTCTCGGCTCGGGCAGCGTGATCCACGCGATGTCCGGCGAGCAGGACATGCGGAAGATGGGCGCTCTGTGGAACAAGATTCCGGTCACCGCGCGTACATTTTTCATCGCGACGCTCGCGATCGCGGGCTTGCCGCCGCTGGCCGGCTTTTTCAGCAAGGATGCGATCCTCGGCGAAACCTTCAAGCGCGGCCTTTCACTCTGGATTGTCGGCTGGGTCACCGCTGGAATGACGGCTTTCTACATGTTCCGCCTCGTATGCATGACATTTTGGGGCAAATCGCGCGCCTCGCACGAAGTGGAACACCACATCCACGAATCGCCGAAGTCGATGACCATCCCGCTGATCGTGCTCGCCGTCTTTTCGATTGTCGGCGGATGGATCGGCTGGCCCGAATCGCTTGGCGGCAGCGACCGCTTCGCGCATTTCCTGGACCCGATCATTTATCACGCCGTGGAGATTCCCGGCGCGGGTGAAGGAGCGCACGGAGCGAGCGTGGAATATTTGCTGATGGCGGCGTCTGTACTCGTCGCGCTGTTCGGCATTTGGCTCGCGGTCCGGCTGTATCTAAAGCATTCCGAGGTTCCCGATCGCCTTGCGGCCGAACATCCGACCGCGTATCAAACGCTCTACCAGAAATACTACGTCGATCAGATCTACGATTCGCTATTCGTCAACCGCACAAAAGATCTTGGCACAGCGCTCGGAGCGTTCGATCGCAACGTGATCGATGGGCTCGGCGTGAATGGCGCGGGCTGGGTCACGCGCGTCATCTCGCGCATTTCGATGTTGTGGGATTCGTGGATCGTCGATGGCGCGGTGAACGCTTCCGCGGCAATCGTGCGCGTCTGCGGTTTTTTCGTGCGCCAGATTCAAACGGGATTGGTTTCGTCGTACGCCGTATTGATCGTGCTCGGTGTGATCGCTCTTTTGAGTTACTACCTGCACCTGCTGCGAATTCCGGTGCACTGAAGGCGAGGTCGGAATGGAGTTCTATCACAACCACGTGCTCAGCATCATTTTGCTGACGCCCGTCGTCGGCGCGCTGATCGCCGTATTTATTCCGCGCCAGATGGATAATTTCCATCGCATCTGGGGAAATCTCTTCGGAATTCTCGGCATGCTCGTTGCGCTGCCGCTGCTCTGGTGGTTCAATCCAGATTCCACGCAGCGCTACCAATTTGTCGAATCCGCGGAGTGGATTCCGAGCATCGGCGCGAAATACACGCTCGGAATCGACGGCATCAGCTTCCTGCTGATCATGCTTACTGTGCTGCTCGGAGCGATCTCAATTCTGAGCGCGTGGGACGCCATCAAGCCGCGCAAAAAAGAGTTTTATATCCTTTTTCTGCTGCTGCAGACGGGCATGCTCGGCGTCTTCATGTCGCTCGACTTTTTCCTCTTCTACGTCTTCTGGGAAATCACGCTCGTGCCGATGTATTTCCTGATTGGCGTGTGGGGAAGCGACCGGCGCCTCTACGCCGCGATCAAATTCTTCCTGTATACGCTGGCTGGTTCGGTGCTGATGCTGCTGGCGATCCTCGGAATGTATTTCAAATATCACGAGATGAGCGGCGCGTACACGTTTGACGTGCAGACGCTCATGGCCGCTACGCAGACATTTCCCTTCGAGCTGCAGAAGTGGCTTTTCTGGGGACTGTTCTTCGCGTTTGCGATCAAGGTGCCGATGTTCCCGTTCCATACTTGGCTGCCGGATGCGCACACCGAAGCTCCCACAGCAGGTTCAGTCATTCTTGCCGGCGTGCTGCTGAAGATGGGCGCTTATGGTTTCTTGCGCTTTTCGGTGCCGATGCTTCCCGCGGCGACGAAATCGGCCGTGTGGATCATCGGGATTCTTTCGCTGATTGGCATCATCTATGGCGCGCTGGTCTGCATGATGCAGAAAGACATGAAGAAGCTGATCGCGTACAGCTCGGTGAGCCACATGGGCTTCGTCACGCTGGGGCTTTTCGCGCTCAATCAGCAGGGAATTGCCGGCAGCGTGATCCAGCAGATCAATCACGGAATTTCCACGGGTGCGCTCTTCCTGATCGTCGGCGTGCTCTACGAACGCAGGCACACGCGGCTGATTTCGGAATTCGGCGGGCTTTCCACGCCGATGCCGAATTTCGCGGCCATCTATCTAATTATCACGCTCAGCTCGCTCGGCTTGCCGTTGCTCAATGGCTTCATCGGCGAGTTCACGATCCTCAATGGCGCCTGGCAGGTCAGCAAGACCTGGGCCGCCTGGGGCGTGATAGGGATCATCCTCGGCGCTGCATATTTGCTGTGGCTCTATCAGCGCGCGATGTTCGGGCCGGTGACGAATCCGATCAATGAGCACTTGCCCGATCTGAACGCGCGGGAATATTGCACGCTGATTCCTCTGGTGCTGCTGGCCTTCTGGATTGGTATCTATCCGAAGCCGCTCTTCCGCTATCTCGATAAGCCCGTGCAGCAGATCGTGCAGGCCGTCAATCCGGATTACTACAAGCAGGCGCCAGCGCCCGCGGCCTCGATGAATCAGCTGCCGCCTGCACCGCCCGCGAATTCGGCGAGCCCATCCGCGGCTTCCGATGCGAGTGGAAATCACTAGGCAAGGCGAATGAGCCTACTCGATCACATCCGCGATTGGTTCAGCTTTCTGCAGGCGGTAGAGCCGATTCGGCCGCAATTGTTGCTGGCGCTTTTTGGCGTCGGCATCCTGCTTACGGATTTTTTGCTCGAATCGAGTCAGAAGGTTTTCAACGCGGTCATGGCGATGATGGGCGTGGCGTTTGCGAGCATCGCGCTCTGGCAGATCAATTCGCAGATGCACCGCGACATGCTTTCGGCGGGAAAGACTTTTTTTGCCGATAGCATCCTCGTCGATCCCTTCGCGCTCTTTTTCTCAATGATTTTTCTCTCCGCGGCGGCGCTCGTCATTTTGCTTTCGGCGCGATACCTCAACGTTGAACAGGAGCAGCACGGCGAATACTACGCGCTGATTCTTTTTGCCACGATCGGCATGATCACGCTCGTGGAGGGCGTGGATCTCGTCGTGCAGTTCATCGCGCTGGAGACGATGGCGATTAGCTTCTACGTGCTCGCGGGATTCCTGCGGCACGATAGGCGCTCGAACGAAGCTTCGCTGAAGTATCTCCTGCTGGGCGCGTTCAGCTCGGGCATTTTGGCTTATGGATTCTCGCTGCTCTACGGGATCTCCGGTTCGACCAACTTGATTGAAATCACCGGCGCCATTCAGGATCGCAGCCCGAACGATCCCATCGTTATGCTTGCGCTCGTCACGGTGGCGGCGGGGCTTTTTTTCAAGGTTGCGGCCGTGCCGTTTCACCAGTGGGCGCCCGATGTGTACGAAGGCGCGCCAACTCCGATCACGGCGTATCTGAGTGTTGCTTCGAAGGCGGCGAGTTTCGCGTTGCTGCTGCGCCTATTCCAGTCTGTGTTTTGGCCCGTGCGCGATCACTGGCAATGGCTGCTGGGAGCAGTCGCCGTCGCGAGCATGACTGTCGGCAATCTTGCCGCGCTCGGCCAGAAAAACGTTAAGCGGATGCTTGCCTATTCGTCGATTTCGCACGCGGGATACGTGCTGCTGGGATTGGTCGCGGCTGGAACTCCGGAGGGAAATTCCACGGGGCTTCGCGCCGTCGCGTTTTATCTTTTTGCCTACGCCTTCATGAACTTTGGCGCGTTCGCGGTGGTGATTATCCTGCGGCGCCAGGGACTGATCGGCGATAATCTCGAAGATCTCGATGGGCTCATCACTCGAAGCCCGTTTGCCGCCGTGTTGCTACTGATTTTCATGCTTTCACTTGCCGGAATTCCACCGACGGCGGGATTTATCGGCAAATATTATATTTTCCTCGCGCTCATTCAGAGCGGCCACTATTACCTTGCGATCTTTGCCGCGGCCTACGTCGTGCCGGCGCTCTATTATTATTTCCGCGTGATCGTCCACGCGTGGTTGCGACCGAGCACGGATGCAGGCGTCACGCTCGTCACGCTTGGGCAGAAAACCGCGCTCGGCATCGCGGGCTTTGTCGTTCTCGTTGCGGGCATATATCCCGAGCCGTTTATCCGCTTGGCCAGCGCATCTCTCTTCCTGCCGTTCCCCCTTGGCCGCTGATTCGCCGGAAGGCAGGCCGCCGCGCGACGTCGGCAAGGCTGTCTCGGACACCGCGCGGACCTATTCGCTCGTTTTCGAGCTTCCCATTCTGCTGATAGTTTCGATCGGCGTCGGTGGCGGGATAGGCTATGCGATCGATCGCGAGATTCACACGAGCCCAACTTTCACGCTGATCCTCGGCGGCGCCGGTTTCGTGGTGGGAATATTCCTGTTGCTGCGCGCGCTGAAAAATCGCACGCCATGAGCGGCGGCGACATTTACTCGCGCGCCGTCGCGCGCATCGGTGTTACGACGCTGATCATCGGAGCGGCAGCCGCCGCGTATATGCTTTTCACTCGCGGCTGGCGCGCGGCGCTTGCGTTGGCGATTGGAGCCGCGCTCGCGTGGATCAATTTTCGCTGGCTGAAGGGCGGAGTCGCCGCGATCTCCGCCTCAATTCCTGCTGCGTCTGCGCCTGATGTCGCGCCCGCGCCGCCTCCGCGTTCACGTGCGGCCGCATTCGCGAAATTCATCGGCCGCTTCGCGTTGTTGGCCGGTATTGTCTATGTTATTCTTTCCCGCTCGTTGCTCCCCGCCATACCCATGTTGGCGGGGCTTTTCGCAAGTGCGGCGGCGGCTGTGGTTCAAATGATTTTCTTGCTCTTTGCCGCTCCCGGTGTATCGCGTAACTAGGGTTTCGAACCGAGGCTCATGGAAGAAAAAATTCTCGGCGTCACAAAGCTCGTCAATGCGCTACTTGCGAAGCCGGCGCTGGCGCTCCTTGCCGCGTTGCATATCACGCCTTCGAATCCCGAGTATCCCATTCCGAATCACGTCGCGATGGAGATCGTAGTATTTCTAGTTGCGGCTATTTTCTTCCTCTGGCTACGCTCGCAGTTATCTGTTGAGAGGCCCGGCGGTGTGCAACAATGTATGGAAATGCTGCTGACAAACCCGATGGGATTGGGCGTTCGAGACCTTCTGGAAAGCAACATCGGCCACGGCGGTGAAAAATACCTGTCCATGCTGGGTAGCATCGGCATTTTTGTTCTGCTCTCGAATCTGATCAGCCTCGTGCCAGGTCTCGCATCACCGACGGCGGAAAAATCGGTTCCGTTGGGTTGCGCCATTCTTGTTTTCATTTATTACAACTACAGCGGCATCGCGAAAAAAGGGCCGCTCGGGCACGGGAAGCATTTCCTCGGGCCGAATATGTGGCTGTCGCCGCTGATGCTGCCGATTGAGCTTGTCAGCAACGCGGCGCGGCTGCTCTCGCTCACCGTTCGTCTTTGGGTCAATATGTTTGTCAGCGAGCTGCTATACGGAATTTTTCTCGGCCTTACTCTCGAGCTTTTTCTTTTCCTCGGCAAGCTTAATGTGGTCGGCTACGCGTCGTTTTTCCTGCCGCTGATCGTGCCAGCCATTTTTATCCTACTTCATATTTTCGTCGGGGTCCTGCAAGCGTTTGTCTTCACGATTCTGCCCGTGATTTATGTAGCAGACGCCGTGAAGGAGCACCACTAGTTCGCATTCGTACGGCATCATGTCCGCCGCGGCGGGCGCGCCGAACAGTGTGAGCCCGGCTGCACGAGGATGCCGGGAACCACCTCCTGCCGGCGAATTTCATAGAAGGAGTTGCACCATGAAAAAGTATGCAGTCGTTTTTCTCGCGCTCATCGCCGTGGCCGTTCTCGCGCCCGCGGCATTCGCGCAGACGGAAGCCCCTAACGGTGGCAACGTTACAAACTGGGTGGCAATCACGTCTGGGTTCAGCATGGCCATCGCATCGGCAGGCTGCGGCATCGCCCAGGCAAAGGCCAGCGCGTCCGCTTCCGAAGGCATGGCGCGCAATCCTGGCGCGGCGGGCGTAATTCAGAACATGCTGATTTTGGCGCTCGTTCTGATCGAGTCTATGGCGCTGTACACATTTGCGATTATCTTTCTTCACGTTAAGTAGGAGAATGCAAAAATCTGGCGAGGTCAAGCAAGACACCCTCGTCAGTTTGTTTATCGGTGTAAAGTAGCCCTCAGTTCATCGCAAAAGTCTAGTGTCTCGGAGAGCCGGCGTTGCGTTCGCCGGCTTTTCCTTTGTTATACAATCCGCGCGATGCCACGACGCGCAGTCCGAGTCACTTTTTCCCTCGTTCTTGCTGTCCTCACATTCGCAATTTTCGATTTCGCTCGGCAACAGCCGCTGAGTGACGACGACCCTCGCGAGGAATCGCTGCTTTCGCAGCTCACGCTCGATGAGAAACTGGACATGCTCGGCGGCGTAGACGGTTTTTACACACGCGGCGTGTCGCGCCTGGGAATTCCCAGCTTCAAGATGGCCGATGGGCCGATCGGGGTGCGCAATTATGGGCCCGCGACGACCATGGCCGGGGGCATCGCTCTTGCGGCGACGTGGGATCCGGCGCTCGCGGAAAAGGTGGGAGCCACGCTGGGGGCGGACGCGCGGTCGAAGGGAGTGCATTTCCTGCTGGGCCCGGGAGTGAACATCTATCGCGCTCCGAACAATGGCCGGAATTTCGAATATTTCGGCGAAGATCCATGGCTCGCGTCGCGCATAGCGGTTGCGTATATCAAAGGCGTTCAATCCGAGCACGTCGCCGCGACGATCAAGCATTTCCTCGGAAACAATTCCGAATTCGACCGGCACAATACCGACAGCGGCATCGGCGAGCGCGCGCTGCGGGAGATTTATCTCCCTGTGTTCGAGTCAGCTGTGAAGGAGGCGCACGTCGGCGCCGTGATGGATTCCTACAATCTGACGAACGGCGCGCACATGACGCAAAACGGCCGGCTAAACATAGGCGTGCTCACGAAGGAGTTTGGATTTGACGGCGTGCTGATGTCGGACTGGAGCGCGACCTATGACGGTGTGGCCGCCGCAAATGCGGGACTCGATCTGGAAATGCCCTCCGCGCGATTTATGACGCATGAGACCTTGGCAGTTGCCGTTGCGCACGGCGAAGTTTCCGTGGCGACGATCGACGATAAGATTCGACGGCTGCTGCGGCTGGCCGTTCGTTTCCGTTGGCTTGATGGCGATCACACCGTGCTGAGCATTCCGCGCTACAACCTCGAGGGTAGGGAAGTCGCGCTGCAGGCTGCACGCGAGGGAATGGTTTTGTTGAAGAACGATCGCGAACCAACTAGTGAAGCGAGCACTGCTCAGCTGCGCTACGTCCTTCCGCTCGATAAGTCGCGCATCAATTCGATCGCGGTGATCGGTCCCGATGCTTATCCGGCGGCTCCCGTCGGCGGCGGCAGCGCGCGCGTCGAGCCGTTCCATGCGATCAGTTTTCTGGAAGGCATTGCGAACTATCTCGGCTCGCAAGTGCGCACCTACTACAATCGCGGAATTCCCGCGCTTGCCGATGATTTTCGTGCGGCGAATTTCTTCACCGATTCGAATGGGTCTCATTCCGGACTCGCGGCGGAGTATTTCTCAACTCCCGACTTGCAGGGCCAAACGTCGTCAACGGGAATTGTCTTGGGCCAGAGCACAATTCAGGGCGGGAATCTGGCCCCAACCCAGAACTGGTCTTCGCTCCGCTATAGCGGTTATTTCATGCCGAAAGCTGCGGGTGAGTACGACGCGATCGTGCAATGCCCGGGGGAAGATTGCCGATTTCGGTTGTACATTAATGACAAGTTGGCGCTCGATGCTTGGGACCACGCGCTCTATTCGCTCAACACGGCGCATCTCACGATTAACGCGATCGATATTTCGCCGCAGAAGATCGTGCTTGAACATAAGCGCTCGCGCGCGGGCGCTGCGCCGCCGCGAGTGCGCATAGGAATTGTTGAAGAGAGCACCATCGTCGATCCGCAAGCGATTGCGCTGGCGAAGCAGGCGAACGCCGCGGTCGTTTGCGTCGGATTCGATCCCGAGACCGAAGGCGAAGGATCGGATCGCGCGTTCGAGCTTCCGCCGGGACAGGAAGCGCTGATTCGCGCGATTGCCGCTGTGAATCACCGCACGATCGTGGTGATCACTTCCGGAGGCGCGGTGGACGTGCGGCGCTGGCTCGATCGAGTGCAAGGCGTGATCGAGGCTTGGTATCCGGGACAGGAAGGCGGCACAGCGCTGGCCGAAATCCTTTTCGGTACGGTGAATCCTTCCGGACGTTTGCCGGTGACGTTTGAGCGCGCGCCCGAAGATAATCCCGCGCACGACAACTATTATCCGCAGAAGGGAACGAATCGCATCGAATACAAAGAGGGCGTTTTCACCGGTTATCGCGGCTATCAGAATGCGATCGCAGCGCCTGCGAATTCAACGCGCACCTTTGCCAAGCCGCTTTTCCCGTTTGGGTTCGGGCTTTCCTATTCCTCCTTTCGCTACGCGAATCTTGCCGTAAACTCGAGCGAGATTGCGAGGGGCGGAATTCGGGGAAAGTTGTGGCAGATTTCCTTTGACGCAACGAATACTGGGACGCGCGCCGGGACTGACGTATCGGAAATCTTTATCACCCCCACGAAATCTGATGGCACGATTCCTCTTGAGCAGCTCAAAGGCTTTGCGCGAACGGAGCTGAAGCCCGGCGAAACGCGTCACGTGACCATCTCGCTCGGAGGATGGATTCCGCCGGAATCCATCAACGCGCGAGTGTTCTCCACGTGGGACGAGCAATCGCATTCTTGGCATTCAGATCCTGCAGCGTACGAAGTGCTGCTCTGCCGCGATGCGAATACGATACTGCTGCGAGCGCCAGCGCAAAGCGCCGCTCATTAAGTCCGCAGCACTTCATCGCTGGATTTCATCAAGGGTGCATTTCGAGCGGGTCGCCGGTCTTGTGTTCTTCGATTTGGAAGCGCAGGAATTTGTGGATCGCCGCGAGTGCGTCGGCGTTTTCTGAGCGAATCACGACGCGGCCGCCGTTCGGCGTTTCCTCAAACAAATACTTGATCGAGGCGCGAAGCTGCTTCATTTCAGGTACGCCAGGCGGAACGGTGTCGTGCACGAACATGGGAATGTCGAAATCGCCCTGCGCGAATGCGTCAGCGATGTGGGCCAAATGTGTGCGGATATTCGCGAGATTTGTGCCGTCCTTTGAATCGTTGAATTCGACCTGAATCACGCCGCCGTCGGGCTTGAGCAGAAAATGATGCGTTGTGGCGGTCTGCGAAAAGCCCATGCCTTTGTCGCCGCGGTCTTGCATGGCTGCGGAAGGCGCAGCGTTTTTCATGTGCTCGGCGTGCATCGGACAATCAGCCATCGAACCTGATTGCTGCGATTGCGGACTTGAGGGTTGTTGCGCGTTTGCGGCGAGAAGGGGAATCGATAAACATGCAGCAAGTGCGACGATGCGTTTCATTGTGCTCTCCCGAGATTCAGTTCCGCGCGCCGCTGCGCTTTGTGAAAGTGCTTCGCGTGCGGCGAGCCGGGTGAGACGTGACGAACGCTTCGAGCAATCCGGCGCGCTCGCCTCGCGGAGTGTTTCCGAGCAAGCTGTCCCATTCGCGAAGCGTCTTTCGAAGATCTTCGCGATGAGTGCGCAGATCGCGGAGCTGCGATTCCACTTCGGCGAGCTTGCGCGCGGCGATGGCGCGCACGCGATGGCACGGCGCTTCGCCGCGATCTCGTTCGCCGAAAATGGCAGCCAGCTCCTTGACGGAAAATCCGAGAGAAAGCGCGCCGCGAATCAGCCGGACGCGCAGGAGCGCGTGGGGCGGAAAGAGCCGGTAACCGGAAAGCGCGCGCGGAGCGGCGGGAAGCAGGCGGCAGCGCTCGTAATAGCGGAGCGTGTCGGCGCTGATGCCCGCGAGCCGCGCGAGTTCGCCGGAGTAAAGCGGCCGGTTTGCGGATGCGTTGTGTCTCACAGGGAGAGCCTAAAGGTTGGAACTGGTTCCAGGGTCAAGGGGAATTTTACCGTGTTTGGATACGACGCAGATTGCGATTGACTTAGCCTTGCCGAGGGCTAACGCTGCAATTCTGGCAATGCCAGGACGGCGACCTGCAAGGGACGTAAGCCGTTTGTTTGCAATGTGCATGTCGGACCCCCTCCCCCCTCCCCTATGTAGAGCGTAAAATGTTTAAACCAAAATACTTAGCTTGAAAATGCGCGCCAAAGAGTGTGTAAGTTGTTGAAAATACATGCACCGGCGGATTGATCTCCGGCCGAGTTGACAGTTCACAGTCGAAAGTTAAAAGAGAACTCGAGTTGCGAGCCCGCCGTTGAGCATCGTCCGCACCGAGGATACTCAAACGGCCATAGGCGTCACGAGGTTAAGATTTCAGGAAAATGGAGGGAGCGACAACCAAGACGCACTACAACTCGCCATAACGATAACATATCTGTACTGGGAAGTAAAGGAAAAAGTTCGCTGGGAACCCAGGCGAGCGCGAAACCTGGATGTGAGAGAGCCCTCCGGGCAAATGAGTTGGTGGATATGGATCGAAGCCGAGCCCTCCTTTTGGACGGCAAAAAGGTGGGGGACCCGGCGGTCAAGCGACGAGCGCTTTTGGCAGGGCTTCATCATGAATACCGGCTCGAAGAGGTGGCAGCGTGAGGTTTTTGCGTACCACAGAGGTTTTTGCGCACCACAGCAGTTTCTCTTGACAATCAAAAGAAATAAATTATGCTTCCTCTTGTTTATCAAGAGGAGGGAGCGCCGCGTTCCTTCCATAACTCTCCGAGGAAGTAGCCGGGACGCGGGCGTAGCAGTAATTTTTACTCCGTAGTTAGAGATTCGATCAGCCCGACCCTTGATAGAACTCCTGAAATCTGGAGAGGCGCTGGATCGGTGACCACGACGAGTATTCGATTGTTGGAACTAGATTGGATTCGATGGCATGTGGGTGTTGATCTCGAGGTGTATATGCAGAAAACCGAGAAGCTAAATTTTCGCGTTTCTCAGAGGTTCAAGCGGCGACTGTTCGAGGAAGCGAAGAAAGAACGCAGAACCGCTACGAACTATATGGAGGCTGCCCTTTCTGAGCGTTGGGGCGGCAAGAGTTTGAATTCTCGCACCCGCAGCAAAAAGGGCGATTAGATTTGACCTCTGCGCTGCGCAAAAACCTCTTGCAGCGGGTAGGTTGCTCAAAAGCAAGCCCTTCTTCCGATGCGAGGTCTCTCCTCCTCTGTCCTGGTAGTGTATTTTTAGGTCGCTTTCGACGATAGAATCGCGGTCCCATGCCCACGAAACTATCCTTACTCAAGCTTGGGACCGGGTATCCCAGACCCCCGCTCGGATTGCCGGTTGCCCGGCAGGTTCGTCGCCACCAAATCCCGAACGGTAACACAGTCAAGAGAAGAGCGATCTTGGCAGGCCTCCACCATGAATACCAGCTTGAAGAGGTAGTAGTGTGAAGTTTTTGCGCACCGCAATCATTTTGGCGAGCCACAGGCCTGTGTCGCGTTTTGATTCCATCCGACCGATTATTGCTCCGCGAACCTATGGCATGAACGGGGCAGCGATCTTCCGAATGAGGGTGAGTGAGATTGGGACACTCGCAAGGCTAGTATTTTCCGCACACGCGGCGACGATGTTCGCATCGGGATAAATGACCAGTGCGGCGTGGCCTCCGACACCGGCGCCACGATGCCAAAAATATCTCTCTCCCTTTGTCTTCTCCACTTGTAGACCTGTTTCGTATCCTCCGTTCTCATCTGCCTTGAGCTGCCAACCCATTCCGTAGCCGGTATCACGGCCGTCCAGCGTCTCCTGTGAAGTGAATAACAGTCGGCGCGTCGGTTCCGTCAAAAACCCCGGTCGAAGGAGTGCTGACGCGAACAAGACCAAGTCAGTCGGTGTTGAAAGAAGACCGCCTGACGGGTACTTGTAGCTGAGGTCGGCAAAGGGCGCGTTGATGAAGCTGCCGTCGTCTGCGACTTCATAGAATGCCGCCCGGTTAACAATGACTCTCACGCGGTCGTCGACGTCGGTGTGCTTCATCACAAGGGGCTTAAAAACATCGACTCGCATAAAGGACGCGAAGTCCTGGCCGCTGATGTGCTCAATCGCAACCCCGACGAGATTGAAGCCGTAGCTCGAATAGCTCCACTTCGTCCGTGGTGGCGCCACAAGTGGGTCGTTCTCGAAAAGCACAAGTCCATCTTCGAGAGACGTATAGTGTTTGATGTTCTCGTCCAACCCCCCGAAATCGTTGTCCCCATAGTGGCGGATTCCTCCCAAGTGTCCCAGCAATTCACGAATCGTGATCGGACTTCCCTTATCTGGGAAAGACGCTACGTACGTCTGGATGGGAACATCGAGGTCGAGTTGTTTTCGATCATAAAGCAGTAACGCTCCGGCCGCCGTCAACGGCTTCGAAAGACTGCCGATTCTAAATACAGTGAGAGGCGTGGCGGGAACGCGTTGTTCAAGGTCCGCGAATCCAAATGCTTCTGCCCACAGGACGTTGCCGTTCGATGCGACGGCACACGAAAAAGCCGGCGGGCGAGCTGCAACGGTTCGACCGCGAGCAACTGCACCGTGTTCGTAAAAGTCTCGTGCAGCTGCGCTGGCGGTGGCGATCTGCAAAGGCCCGTTGCTTTGAGACTGTTGCGCCGTCGCAGACATCGCCTGCGCCTCGATCAGAACAAGGATCAGAAGCACCCAACGGCATCTCACT
>DASTCZ010000127.1:0-2297 GCA_035710585.1 Candidatus Acidiferrales bacterium
CGTCAGTGCGATTCGTGGTAGCGCGGGCAGTGCGCCCGTCGAAGACGGTGCGCACGGAAATGCTCAGCACCTGCTCTGCGACGTTCTGATGGATCGTGTTGTTGGCGAAACGGGTCAGCGCGTCGGAAGTGACGTCGATCAGTACTTCCGTTTCGTCGGCTTCACTAAGCTTGAAAATGCGCTCCGCAATCCGGCGCAGTTCGGCTTGCGAAAGCAGCCCTTCGCGCGAAGAACCAGTTTTCATTTTTCGCGCGGCGCTCATTTAGAGAATGCCACTCCGACGCGGACATTGCGAAAGCGCGCGGGCGCGGCGCCATGGCCTGTCCCCATCGTTTGCATCGGCTGACCTTTGCCGCAATTGGGAGTACCCCAAAGCGTCCAGTGATCGCGCGAACAGATCGCGTCGCACGAATTCCAGAACTCCGTGGTGATGCCGCTGTAGCTCGGATTTTTGATCATCCGGCCGCGCTTGCCGCCCTTAATCTCCCACCCGATCTCCGTGGAAAATTGAAAATGGTAGCGACGATCGTCGATAGACCAGGAGCGGTTCGTCTCCATATAGATCGCATCATCGGTGCCGGAAATCAGATCGTCAAATTTCCATGTGCCGGGCTTGATGGAGATATTCGTCATGCGAATGATTGGCAGGCGGTTCCAGCTCTCGGTGCGCATCGTGCCGCCACTGCGATTGAGCCCAATCATCGCGGCGGTCTCGCGATTCGAAAGATATCCGGTGAAGAGTCCTTCCCGGATGATATCCGTACACTGCGCGGGCACGCCTTCATGATCGTAGCCAAACGTGCCGAGGCCGGAGCCATGTTCTAGCCGCGCGTCGGCCACGACGTTGACGATTTCCGAGCCGTAGCGCAGCGTATTCAGCTTTTCGAGCGTGAGGAAACTCATGCCGGCGAAATTCGCCTCCATGCCGAGCACGCGGTCGAGCTCGATGGGATGCCCGATCGATTCGTGAATCTGCAGCCCGAGCTGCGAGCTGTCCAAAATAATCGTGCTCGCGCCTTCCGGACATTGCATCGCCTTATGAAGCGCAATGCATTCTTCCCCGACGCGCCGCGCATTGCCCACGAGATCGAGCGATTCGACGAGCTCGTATCCGGCGAGCATGTGTTGTCCGCCAAAGCTATTGGGATAAGACCGCTTCTGAATTTCGCTGCCCTGAAAACTTGTCGCGACGATTCCGGCCCCGGACTGCACTTTCGTCTGATGAATGCGCGAGCCGATGCTCGAGGCAAAGAACTCCTCACTGCGGCGAAATTGCATCGAGGTTTCCGCCAGCGTGACGCCCTTTACCTTGCGCATTTCCGCGTCGGCCGCGAGCAGAAGGTCAAGCTGCTGCTCCAGCGGAATGCGGAACGGGTCCTTCACGTACGGGTTCTGCCAGGTGTCCACGTAGGGCTGCTCAGGCACCATCGAAACATCTTTGATCTTTGCCAGCGCGGAGGCCTTCGCGATCGCGACTGCTTCCGCAGCGCACGCCGTAATTCCCTCTTTAGTCAGGCGATCGGTGGCGGCAAATCCCCAGGAGCCGCTCGCGAGCGCACGGATGCCGAGCCCGAGCGAACTCGACTCAGCGAGCGTGCCGACAGTGCCATTTTTTGTGGAGAGATCCCTCTGCCGCATGTCCATCACACGGACATCGGCGTACGTCGCGCCCTTCAGCTTTACTGCGTCGAGCGCGAGCGTGGCGAGATCGAACATGGAGGCGATAGTTTAGGATACGAGCGCGGGAAAACAAAACTGCTGTCGGGAACGTCGCAGCCTGAGTTTCCATTCCGCCGCAAAAAAAAGGAGCGGACGCCAGGTCCGCCCCTGCAAACAAAACGCGCTTACGTGCCTTCGTCCCAGGAAGCGAGGTACTGCTCTTGCTCGGGGGTCAGGCGATCGATCATCACGCCCATGGATTCGAGCTTGAGCTTGGCGATCTGGCGATCGATGGCTTCGGGCACCGGATAGACATCTTTCTTGAGCTCGCTCGAGTGCTTGAGCATGTATTCTGCGCTCAGCGCCTGGTTCGCGAAGCTCATGTCCATCACTGCTGCCGGATGGCCTTCCGCAGCGGCGAGATTGATCAAGCGTCCTTCGCCGAGCAAATAAAGTTTGCGGCCATCGCGCGTGGAATATTCCTCAACGAAATCTCGCGCCGGCTTGTGCGAGCTGGACATTTTCTCGAGCGCGGGAATATCGATTTCCACGTTGAAGTGGCCGGAATTGGCGAGCACCGCGCCATCTTTCATTTTCTCGAAGTGATCGGCAGCCAGCACGTTTTTGTTGCCGGTCAC
>DASTCZ010000128.1:0-6948 GCA_035710585.1 Candidatus Acidiferrales bacterium
GATGAGAAATGAGCGATTCATTTTAGTTACGACCGTGAGGGGCGGAAGGTCGCGGAGCTAGTGTCGGTCTCCCAAACGGTGACGCTGGAAATTGACGGCGCATTTTCGACTCGTTTTAGTTCGCCCGACGAGCGATCGTAAATGTACTTCGCGATATTTTCGGCGGAGGGATTTAGCTTATCGAACGGCTCCTGATCGTTGAGGTTTCGATGATCCATGTCGCCGATGACGCCGCGCAGAATCTGTTTCAAGTGCACGAAATCGTAGAGCAGGCCGGTGGAATCAAGGCGATCGCCGGAAAGCGTGACGCGGACCTTGAAATTATGGCCGTGGGGATTTTCGCATTTGCCGTGGTAATCGCGCAGCGCGTGTCCCGCGGAAAAAGTCTCGTCCACACTGACCTCAAACATGCGCCGGCCTCATTTCCGGAAAGGAGCTGCAGGAAGTTGCGGCGCCGCGCGGCCTAATTTTCGCTCATAAATCGCGACACATCCTTCAAATCGCGCGTGATGGAGTAATCGGGCAGCGAGGCAAGAAAAATCTTACCATACTGCATGCGCTGGATGCGGTTATCGAGCAGCGCGAGAATGCCGCGATCGGAGCGCGCGCGGATCAGGCGGCCGAAGCCCTGCTTAAGGGCGAGGACGGCTTCGGGGATTTGATATTCCGCGAAGGCGTTGCGGCCGTCTTCGGTGAGCGCCTTGACGCGCGCGGCGACGACAGGATCGCTGGGCACGGCGAATGGAAGTCGATCGACGATGACGCAAGAGAGCTGGCTGCCGGGGACGTCAACGCCTTGCCAGAAACTGGAAGTGGCGAAGAGCACGGCGTGCGGCGTGGTGCGAAATTTTTCGAGTAAGGCGGGACGCGGCGCGGTGCCCTGCAGCAGCAGCGGAAATTCGACGAGCTGGCTGACACGCGCGAAGAGATCGTTCATCTGCGAATAGCTGGTGAAGAGGCAGAAGGCGCGGCCGCGGCTGGCTTCGAGGAGTTCTGCGATTTCTTTGGCGGCTTCGGCGCCGAACCCGGGTTCGCGGACATCGGGCATGCGCGAGGGGATGAAGAAGAGAGCCTGCTGCTTGTAGTCGAATTCGGTGGGCAGGACGCGCTCCATTGCAGCGGAAACGCCGAGGCGCCGCTTGAGGAAATCGAAATTGCCGCCGACGGCGAGCGTTGCGGAAGTGAGCACGACGGTGTCAAAGCGTTCGAAGAGCTGCTCGCGAAGGATTGCGCTCACGTCGATGGGCGTGGCGGTGAGGAAAATGCCTTTGCCGCGGCGCTCCATCCAGTAGACGTAATTTTTTTCGGAGGATTCGAGGAGAAACTGCGTCTCGCCGCGGAGTTCGAAGCAGCGGCGGGCAATGTTGAGGAGTTCGTCGGGCTTTGAAGGGAGCGCAGCGATTTCGGTCTCGAGAGATTTGAGCGATTGCACGAGGCCGTCGTAATTTTCGTGATTGCGCTCGATGAACGAGGCGCGCTCGGCCGATTCGAAGGGAGAACGACCTTCGCGTGCGGGGAAGGATTCGAAGAAGGCGCGAGAGCGTTCGCGGATGCGCGTGATGCGGCGGAGGAGAGAAGTGGAACCTTCGCGCGTGGCGCGGAGGGCCTGCTCGGCGTCGCGGGCGAGTTCATCGAAGCGGTAGTTGGAGATCTGGCGGCCAAAATAATCGCCGGCGACGTCTTCGATTTCGTGAGCCTCGTCGAAAATCACAGCGTCATATTCGGGAAGGATGGAGGCGAAATCATCCTGGCGCAGCGCGAGGTCGGCGAAAAACAGGTGGTGATTGACGATGACGATGTCGGCTTCGCGGGCGCGCTGGTGCATCTTCGTGATGAAGCACTGATTGAATTCGGCGCACTTCTGGCCGGTGCACATTTCGCGGCGGGCATCGAGGCGGTGCCAGAGCTCGGCATCGTCGGGTAAAAAAGAAAGCTCAGCGCGGTCGCCGGTTTCGGTGAGCTTTTCCCACTGCGAAATCTGCTGGAACCAATCGAGCTCGTCGAGGCCCTTGAGGGCAGGCTGATCTTCCATGTAGTGAACTTTTTGGCGGCAGAGAAAATTGCCGCGGCCCTTCATGACGGCGACTTTCAGCTCGCGCGCGAAATGGCGCTGAAGAAAGGGAATGTCTTTGGCGAAGAGCTGCTCCTGCAGCGATTTGGTGGCGGTGGAAATGACGACGCGCTTGCCGCTGCGGATGGCGGGAACGAGATAGGCGAGTGTTTTGCCGGTGCCGGTACCGGCTTCGACGATGACGTGGCGCTTTGTGGCGAAGGCTTCGGAGATTAGTTCCGCCATCGCGAGCTGCGAAGGGCGGGGCTCGAAATTCGCGGGCATGCATTTTTGCAGCATGCCGTCCTGGCCAAAGACTTCGGCCATGGTGGGGCCTTCGGGTTCCGATGCTGCGGCGCCGGCTGCCGCGGCGAGAGGATCGTATTCGTTTGTTTCGCCGGGAAAATCGGCGGTGCGCTCGACGAAATCTTCGGGGCGCACTTCGCCAAGATCGTCGGTGGCAACGTAGTGCCGCTCGGAGGGAGCGTCCGATTTGGGAGCGGCGATTTTTGAGGAGCGTCTTGCCACGAGAATCCTGCGGTCAGGAATTCAGAGCGAGCGATTACCTTAGCATACTGGCTGAATGCGGCGGATTTTCCGTGTGAGCAGCTCCCGAAAAGAACTCGGCCCATCGCGCGCGGCGATGGGCCGAGATACCGATGAACTAGACTGCGATCTGACTACTGATTCTTTCCCTTACCGCCGTCGCGATCTGAGTCGCTGCTGACCACGAGTCCGCTGAGCGGATCGAGAATCAATCTGCGTCCAGACACATCGCGATCGTCGAAATCAAACATGCCGTTGATGCGGCCGGTGATGATGTCGGTCGATCCATTGCCGATATTCGGTAGATTCCAGTTTTCTTCGATGAAGCGAATAACCGAGGACTGATCGGTGACGCGATGATCCACGTAGTTCTTGCGCGCCCACGGCGAAATCACGAGCAGCGGGAGGCGCGGGCCGACTCCGCAGCGGCCGTTTTCGACCGTTTGCGTGCCGGGAGCAGCGGTTGCGGTGCCGCAATTTCCGGGGCCGAGCAACTGGTCTTCGTTTGTGGGATTCGAGTCTGACAGATTCGACTGCATGACGATCGGCCCGAGGACGTGGTCGTACCAGCCGTCGGAATCGTCATAGAGAACGACGATTGCCGTTTCTTTCCACTCTTCGGTTTGCTCGAGCTTGTTGATGGTGTTCACAAGGAAATTCTGTTCGTCGAGCGGGTCTGAATATCCGGCGTGGCCATCTTCAAACGCGGGCGCTTTCAGGAAGCTGACGGCCGGAAGGCTGTGGTTGTTCACCGCGGTCCAGAAATCATTGATGTCGTATTCGTGGTTCGCCCGATCGGTGCGTCCAATCATCGCGGGAGACGACGGCCCGACGTGCGTCGGATTCAGAGTGGATTGCCAATATTGGAAAAAAGCGTGGTGGGGAATGTAATCGACGGAGTTCGCGCCGGTCAGGCCGGTGTGAGCCGCGGCGCAGTTCGCGAATCCGCCCATGAACGAGCCCCACGTGATTCCAGCTTCATTCAACAGGTCGCCGATATTTTTCCCGGTCATCGTGATCTGCGTCCGAGTTGGTGAAGAGCAGTTGTCACCGCCTGGATCCCCGTCGCCGATCACCGCTCCGAAGGTGCCGCCGCCTGCGATGAAACCAGGGCCAGTGCCCTTCGTCACTTGACCGGCATACGTATTTCCGGCGACGAGATTCAACAGGCCGGGAGTCGAGGGGCCGAAACCGGTGCCAAAGGAGTTGTCGCTCATGGCGAAGTGCTGCGCGTAGTTCCACATTGCCGTAACCGTATTTCCGTCGAAGTAGCCCATGACGCTGTTCGGGCCGATGTTGGCGTCATTGCAGCTGAAGGGCTTGCCGCTGGGCAGCTTGGCGGTGAAGCGGTCCATCAGACCGCCGTCGGCCGCGAATTGCTCGTCGCCGTAATTGTGGTCCTGATCGCAAGTGAGAGCGTTGCTGCGGTCGATGCGGAACGGATTCGCGCCGGCGGGGTTCAGTGGGCGAAAACTATTCGGGTTGCGGGTGAGCAGGCCGGAGCTTTCGAGATTATTGACGCGCGGCGTGTCGTCTTTGGCATGAAATGCGGGCTCGCCACCGGGGTTCGTGGCATGCGGATAGGTTGCGAAATAATGATCGAAGGAAACGTTTTCCTGGAAGATGACGACGATGTGTTTGATCGGAGTAGCCGTTTCGGAATCCTGGTCGGGCCGGGCGCCGGTGCCGCTGGGAGAGAAAGCGGATGCGCAAAGAGCGGCCATGGCCAACGCGGCGACTCGCTGGCCGGCGTGCTTCGTCTTCATGAAATTCTCCTCGGAATCGAGTTTTGGAATGGCGGAAGGAAATCTCGCGACGGCGAGCGCTCTCCGCGCGCCGGAACGCAGCAGGACGTTACGACCGGCGCGAGGAGGATGGACTTCGGTGGTTAGCCGCGGATGAATCCGGCGTAAAAAATTCGTGGCGAGAGTATGAGAGTTTGATGAACGAAGCTACTTGCCGTCGCTGAGAGCGGCGACGGAGGTCTCAAGCCGGTGGGTGATTTCGGTGGCCGAAGTTTCCGACGGAAATTCGAGAGGGATGCCGAGGGAGACGCGAACGCGATTCCATCCGGCCCAGATGCGATGGGCTTCGCGCAACTCGTAGAGGCCATCGAAGCGTACGGGCAACACCGGAATTCGAAGATTTGCCGCCAGAAGTCCGATGCCGCCGCGGAAGGGCTGGATCTTCCCGTCAGGAGTGGTGCGGCCTTCAGGGAATACAACGACGCAGAAGCCCCGATCGACGGATTCGCCGACGTATCTAAAACTTTCGCGAAATCCGGACACGCGTGGCAGCGGGAAAACGTTGAAGAGCAGCGTGACCAGAATGTAGTTGGTGCGGTCGAGAAGCCTGCCGAAAAAGCCACGCGCTTTCGGCGGAAAGCGGTAGCTGCGGAGGCGCTCTCCGGCCATGGCGACAGCGAGCCTGTAACGGTAGCGAGGGGGCAGGGCGGCGGCGATGAAGCCGATGTCTTCCGGCGTTACGTGATTGCTGACGATCAGCAGGGGACGACGATAGCCGCGTAGATTTTCGCGGCCGCTCACGCGCGGGTGCGCGAGGAGATGCGTGGCAGGCCAGGTGAGAAGGGTGTAAACGGCGGCGCGAATCCAGGTGGCGGGCCAGTGTTGCGTCCAGCGCGGGAAGACATCGAGCTTCTGCGCGGCGGGAAATTCGTCAAGAGCTTCGGCTGCGATTTGCGGCGCGGATGATGCCGACTGTACGGGCGCGGCAGCCGCAGCCGCGGACGACGGCGCCGACGGAGCTTGATTCGAGGTTGAGATCAGCCGCTCCAGATCGGCGACGGTCGAATCGCCGGAGATGGCCGCTTCGTTGAGCGATAGTTGGAAGCGGTCCTCGAGGGCGCTGAGAAGTTCGACGCGGTCGAGCGAACTGAGTCCAAGATCGGATTCGAGGCGCGCTGCTGGTTGCAGGGAGCCGAGAGTACGGCCGGTGATGTGGGAAAGGATTGCAGAGAGATCGCGATCAGCCCGCGATGCGACTTCGGTTGGGCGACCGGTTGCTGATTCTGCAGGTTGAGCAGAGATACGCTCGGCGATCTCTGCGATTTTCGATTTACCGGTGGAGGTGCGCGGGAAATCCGCATCTGGCCATACGAACCAACGCCGAATGCGCTGGTATTCTGCGAGATGGGAATTGGCGCGATCGATGAGCGATTGCGGGTCGCTCGAATCCTGTACCAAGAGAACGGCGGCTGCTTCTGTATCGCCCTGCGAGGCGAGAGGAAATACGACGCAATCGCGAATTCCCGGCTGGCGGCGGAGCGCGGCTTCCAGGTCTTCCGGAAAAATATTCATTCCGGCGGGGGTAACGATGACGTTTTTCTTGCGGCCTTTGAAGTAGAGATTGCCCTCGGCATCGAAGGCTCCTATATCGCCGGTGTGAAACCAACCGCTGCCAGTCGCAGTGGCGGAGCCGGCATCTTTCCAATAGCCCGTAGCGACGCTTTCGCCACGAACGAGAATCTCGCCGTCTTCGGCGAGGCGGACCTCGCGGCCGGGAAGGACCTTACCGATGGAGCCGCGCCCCATTGCGAAGGGGTGGTTCAGGGTGATCATCGAGGTGGTTTCGGTGAGGCCATAGCCCTGAATCACGGCGATACCGATGCGATTCCAGAATTCCTCGGTTTCGCGGGAAAGCGCTGCGCCGCCGGAGATAATGGCCCAGAATTTCCAGCCCAGCTGCCGGTGAATCGACCGAAATCGCCACCAGCGATGCCAAAAGCGTTCGCCTTGAGCGGAGCGGAGTTGTTGCGGCAGCCAGTCTGGCCCCCGAAGCTGGGCGGCGTCGTTTTCGATTTTGCGCCGCAGCGAGTCGAGCACCCGGGGAACGGCAACGAGAACAGAGATTCGTTGACGGCGAATGGTGCGCGCGATTTCGGCGGGGGAAAGCGACTCCTGAAAATGAACTTCGCCGCCCATGACGGGAGGGAGGAAAAGTCCGAGGAATTGTCCAAAAACGTGGCTCAGAGGCAACAGATTCAGGAAGCGGATGGGATGAACGAATCGCTCGTATTTGCGAAAGCGCAGGATTTCGCGCTCGATCGGTTCGAGATTGGCCAGAATATTTCCGTGGGAAATCGCGACGCCCTTGGGCTCCGAGGTCGTACCGGAGGTAAACACGATTTCGGCGAGCGAATTGCGATCGAGTTCGACTCGTACGGAGGAGGAGGCGACTCGCGGTGGCGCGGCCAAGTCTTGTACCAGGGATTCCAGCCTCAAAACGGGAACACCGAGGTCCAGGCTACTTCGCTCGCTCGCAAGAATCGCAAGCTTCGCTCCGGACTGGCTTACCACCTGCCGCGCAAATTCCGGCGTGCCTGCCCAATCGAG
>DASTCZ010000129.1:0-15259 GCA_035710585.1 Candidatus Acidiferrales bacterium
TCGCGAATCTCCGGCGACACCAGGAATCTCACGCCGAAAGTTTTCGCTTCGCCGGGCGCGAGCGTGATCGAAGTCGGCGGGTTCCACTGCTCCGCTTTCTTCCATTCGTTTTCCGCGAACGCCTTGCTCGTCACCATCCAGTCGTAAAATCCTTCAAACGTCACTCCGCGCTGCGTCTTGTCCGTGAACGCCTGCTGCGGTTCATTCCTTCGCGGCGAAAGGATCGGCCCGTATGCCTCAAAGGGCGTCTTCGCCTCGGGCACCACGACGAGCGCCGGACCATGTCCGTTCAATCGCGTGACCTGCAAATATCCCGCGTCCTCGCCGATATAAGGATCGAAGAACGAGCATGCAACGTGCGCCTGATCGAGCGTCCGGTTCGACAGCACGTTGTTGAACGCCATCGGAATGCCCAGCGCGCCAATCTCCACCGCAGCCGAGTATTTATTCTTGATCGCATAGCGCAAGACCAACTTGCCGCGATCCACCGCCCACGTTCTCGTAATTTGGAGCGGAATATCCGGTGGAAGCGTTGCTGCAAGATCGGCCGCCGCCAGATCTCCGCCCGAAACCTCGATCGGCGCGATGGGCTGCCGCGCGAGCGCCGTCGAATAACTTTTCCACTCGCCGTCTCCGCTGCGCACGCGCAAATCCAAATCACCGAGATGGTCGAAGCCATCCTGCGAGCGCTCGACCAAAATATCGCCAGGAGTGAAATCAAAACCGTCGGCGCCTTTTGGTTTCAGCGCCGCCATCGTCTGCGACGATTTCACCAGCGTCAACTTGAACTCCGGTGTGTCGTAGTCTTGCGTTCCCTCCGCGAGCATCGGCCCGGGCGTCGCGGGCGGCCGTTGCGCGCGTCCCTGCGTCCGAACGATCTGCGGCATCACTACGGCCGCCGCCAGTGCGGGCAAAAGGAGGAAAAATCCCCAGCGATTTTGGTGAGTCAGCGAGTTCGCTTGTTCAGGAGAGGTGTTTAGCACGGCCTAAGGCTTATAGCGCACGCCTGCACGCGCGTCAAAGAGTTTCTGCAAACGCTTGCATGGGCCTCAGTCAAGGCTCCCCGCAATCCGTCCGCCCGCGGCCCCACAGCAGAGGCCGGTACACGCCCGCCAAATGTAAGCGGTTGCAATCGCGCGGGATTTGAGTAGAGTAGTGCTCCCATGCGCCGGAGAGAGTTTCTCCAGAGCCTCGCTTCCACTGCCGCCGCTTCCGCGCTCGCTCCGCGGCTCGCAGACGCCGGAGCGCCTGCCGAATTTCCGGCGTCAACTCCCGCCTCCGTCGAAGGTCACACGCAAATCAGCGAGTTTGATCTCGATGGCGTGCACTGGAAAGTGTTCGAGGATTTGCGCACGCGCGACGGCGCATTCACCTTCGTTCCCTCTCGCGGCGAATCGCGCGTCATCACCAAGAGCGCCGAAGCTTCCTTCGCCGAAGCCGATCCCGCTCACCTCGGCCTCAGCATGGACGACATTGGCGTCTCTGGCGCCGATCTGCTCGCCGATAAGCTTCTCTCTTCCGCCGACGATCCCGATCCCGAGCAAGTAAAACTCGCCGCGCCGCCTCAAG
Source organism: Candidatus Acidiferrales bacterium (assembly GCA_035710585.1). Taxonomy (GTDB): domain Bacteria; phylum Acidobacteriota; class Terriglobia; order Acidiferrales; family UBA7541; genus DASTCZ01. The sequence continues at coordinate 1,570 of DASTCZ010000129.1, forward strand.
GCGCTCCGCCGCCAGCTCCACCGCGCACCGGCACAAATGCCCCGCAAGGTCCGCCGCCGCGTCCCCGCTGGGACGCCATCGTTGGCACGAAGGAATGTGAGGACACGCAGCCGGTTTTTCCGTCGGGCACCACGCGCACCTATCACCCCAATCAATATTTCCCGGAAATCAGCGGCGAAGCTGTGAGCAAGCGGTTCGACGGAATGCTCGGCGGATGGATGCCCGCGGTGCGCAAAGTGATGCCGCTTTCGGCGAATGCGCACATCGAAGTTCTCGTTTTCGGTGACGTGAAAGCCCGAGACCGTTTCATCGTGCAAACGTGGCATCGCACCGCGCGCGTCGAAGACGGCAAAATCACCAAAGTCGTCTACGGCTACACCTATCCGGCCTTTCCTCCGGCGCGCACCGATCCCAAGCCCGAGGAATTTTTCCGCGCGCTGCTCATCTTCACCGAATACTGGGAGAAGCTCCTTCAGTCGTTCAACGCGACTTCGCTGCCCGACAATTCCTGGGTGGATATGGCCAAGCACGCGTTTGCCAAGGAGTTGGTCGTCCGTCCCGGCGGCGTCTATCCGAAATATGGCGCCGTCGATCGCGATTACTACGGCTCCGAATACGACGGCTTCCAGGACATTTTCACCAGCTCGGCTTACGCCAATCTGGAATGCGGCCGTTTCGATGAAGCTCGCGCCATCATTGACAACTATTTTTCGGACTTCGTCGATTCGCGCGGCATGATCAACATGCGCGGCCCGGAAACTTCGCAGTTTGGGCTGACGCTCTTTCTGTTAGCGAAATATTTCGAATACACGCGCGACGCCGCGCTCATCGCAAAACACCGCGCGAAAATCGTTGCCACCGCAGGCATGCTCGCGGAAATGCACGAAGCCAGCCTGAAGCTGCCGCAAGACGACGTCGGCTACGGTTTGATCCACGGCTGGAGCGAATCGGACGCCTGCCTCGCCGCCAATCCCGAAATTTGGTGGCTGCCTTATTATTCCAACAACGCTTTCGCATCGCGCGGCCTGCGCGACATCGCTCGCGCGTGGACGCAGATGGAGCACTCCGCGCCGCCGCACATACCCGGCAAGGAAGCGCAAGCGTGGACGCAGCGAAGCAAGACGCTTGCGGATGCGACTGCCGCGGCCATCGAAAAAAATACCTGGAAGGATAAAACTCCGCCCTACATCGGCACGTTTCCCGGGCCGAAGCTGATGTTCCGCGAATCGCTCGGCCAGGAGCGGCCCAGCCCGCAGCAGTGGGCTCACCGGCCATACTCGGAATTGCTGCAGGCAGATGTGCTGCCCGCCGACCTCGCGAATCGCGTGATCGATTGCATGCGCGCGTACGGTGCGACAACGATCGGCGTGGTCGCCAACGTGGGTGCGGCCAGGCCCGGCGCTCGCGCCATTCTTGGCTTCATTTCCTATGGCTACGCGCAGATGCTGCTGCGGCTCGATCGCGTCGAGGAATATCTTCTCTTCCTCTATTCGCACCGCTATCACGATCACACGCGCGGCAGTTGGGTGGCCGGAGAAGTTTCCGGCATCAATGGCGGCACCGCGATTTTCTGCATTCCGGCGCAGCTAACGATACCGCCGCTCGTGCGGTGGATGTTGGTTCTTGAGGATTCCGACGAAGATCGCCTGTATTTCGGCAAAGGGATTCCGCGCGCGTGGGTCGCTTCCGGAAAGCCCATCAGCATTTCGGATGCGCCGACGCGCTGGGGCCGCGTGAGCATGCATTTGCAATCGAACGCAAAATCGGTGACGGCGCGAGTTACGCTCGCGAAGACCAGCGCTCCGAAAGAAATTTCCGTAAAGCTGCGCGTGCCGAAAAATTCGCCGCTCGCGAGCGTCACCGTCAACGGTCACCCCGCGAAAATCACCGGCAAAGATAACGACACGGTTTTGATTTCCACGGGAAGCGCGCGCGAATTCGAAGTGGTCGGCGCGCTGCGTTGATGCGATTTTGAGGAGCTTGTTTCGCCCGAGCGTCACACAGATTGATCTGATTCGTAAGTTCAGTCCGCGACAATTCTCGGCGCGGATTGAGGTACGATGCTGCCCGCTACGGCGGGCGATGCGTGGAGCCGGGAGGCCCGAGAGATGAGAAAGATGATCGAACTTCTTGCATTCTCATTCGCGTGTATGCTGGCCATCACCATCGTGGGCACCACTGAAGCTGCCACTGCCGGCATGACCAAAAAATCGTTCGGCAAAACTCCCGACGGCGCTGAGATCACGCTCTACACGCTGACGAATTCCGCCGGCATGGAAGTGGGCATCATCAATTACGGCGCGATCGTGGTGTCCATCAAAGTTCCCGATCGCGCTGGCAAATTCGGCGACGTCGTGCTCGGATTTGATTCGCTCGACGGGTACGAATCGGACAATCCTTACTTCGGGGCAATCGTCGGCCGCTACGGCAATCGCATCGCCAAGGGTGAATTTAAGCTCGACGGAAAAACGTACACGCTGGCGAAAAACAACGGCCCCAATTCACTACACGGCGGCAACAAAGGCTTCAATAGAGTCGTCTGGACCGCGCGCGACAGTTCTACCGCGGGTTTGCCGGCCGTGCGTCTCACGTATGTCAGCAAGGATGGCGAAGAGGGCTACCCGGGAAACCTCACTGTAGAAGTCACCTACACACTCACGTCGCACAACGAGCTGAAAATCGATTACTCGCTCGCGACGGACAAAGATACCGTCGCCAACGTCACCAATCATTCTTATTTCAATCTGGCAGGCGAAGGCTCCGGCGACATCCTGAAGCATGAGTTGATGCTCAACGCCAACAAGTTCACGCCCGTGGACGACACGTTGATCCCCACCGGCGAGCTGAAGAGCGTGGACGGCACTCCATTTGATTTTCGCAAGTCGACGGCCATCGGCGCGCGCATCGAGCAGGACGATCAGCAGCTCAAATATGGCAAAGGGTACGACCACAATTGGGTGCTCGATCGCGCCGCCGGAGCGCCGATTTCGCTTGCAGCGCGGGTCTATGAACCGGCAAGCGGCCGCGTGCTCGAAGTGTTGACCACGCAGCCCGGAGTCCAGTTTTACAGCGGAAATTTTCTCGACGGCACGATTCACGGAAAATCCGGCCACGTCTATGGCCACCGCAGCGGATTCTGCCTTGAAACGCAGCACTTCCCCGATTCACCGAACCATTCGAACTTCCCATCAACGGAAATTAAGGCCGGCCAGCATTTCCGTTCCACCACGTTGTTCAAATTTTCCGTGAGCAAATAGCGTGAATTCCTGCCCATTCCTGCGAGGCATCGCCGCTCCTCGCGCTAGTTGTGCTTCGCATGCGCGAATCGTCGTCGAACGCTCATGACGATCACGCCGCTCCTGCTCGCCGTCCTCCAAACCCCACAGCCCTCGCGGCTGATGAGCCTGCACACTGTAGACGTCCTCATCATCCTCATCTATTTCGTCGTCATCCTCGGCATCGGCTTCTACCTGAAGCGCTTTACGAAGACCGGCGACGATTTCTTTCTCGCCGGGCGCCAGATGACGTCCTGGATCGCGGGCCTGAGCTTCGTCGCTGCGAATCTCGGCTCGCTCGAGCTGATGGGCTGGGCCGCCGCAGCCTATCAATACGGAATTCTTGCCACACACTGGTATTGGATCGGCGCCATTCCCGCGATGCTTTTCCTGGGCATTGTGATGATGCCCTTCTATTACATTTCAAAAACGCATTCGGTGCCCGGCTATCTGAAGCTGCGCTTCGGTGAGCCCGCCCGCGCGCTTTCTGCCGTCACGTTTGCGGTGATGACGGTTCTGATGAGCGGCGTCAACATTTATTCCATGGCGCTGGTGATGAAGGTCGTGCTCGGCTGGAACATCAATTTCAGCATCTGGGTCTCATCGATCACGGTGGGAATTTATGTCGCGCTAGGCGGGTTACTCTCTGCGGTATTCAACGAGGTGCTGCAATTCGTTCTCATCTGGGTCGGCGCGCTGCTGATTCCCATCATCGGCTTGATTGAAGTCGGCGGCTGGAACAATATGGTCGCGCGCATCGCACAAAATAATCCCGGCCAGAATTACACCCACCTCTGGAGCACGCTGGGCAGCTTCTCCGATAATCCGATGGGCATCCACTGGACCGGTATCGTGCTCGGCCTTGGGTGGGTGATTTCTTTTGGCTACTGGACCACGGACTTTCTCGTCGTGCAGCGCGTGCTCACCGCAAAAGATCTGCGCTCCGCGAAAATGGCGCCCATCATCGGCGCGTCTTTCAAGATGATGGTGCCCTTTATCGTAATTCTTCCCGGGCTCCTCGCGCTGGCCGTGCTTCCCGTCAAGCTGGTCGGCGAAACGCAAGCCGTTTCTGCCGGAATGCATAGTTACAACGAAGTCCTTCCGCTGATGCTTGCGCGCTATTGCGGCCCGGGCCTTCTCGGGCTGGGCATCACCGCGCTCATGGCCGGATTCATGTCCGGCATGGCCGGAAACGTGAGCGCGTTTGCGACGGTCTGGACCTACGACATCTATCGCGCCCTTGTGCGCAAAGACGCCAGCGACTCTCACTACGTCAGTATGGGCCGCTGGTGCACCATCCTCGGGATTTTAATTAGTATTGGCACGGCGTATGGCGTGATGCAGTTCAAAAGCATCATGGATTACGTACAGGCGCTCTTCAGTTTCTTCATCGCGCCGCTGTTTGGCACCGTGCTCCTCGGAATGCTGTGGAAGCGTTGCACGGGCCCCGGAGGCTTCTGGGGACTGCTGTGCGGCACGCTTTCGTCGATCGGCATGTGGGCCTGGGTGAAGCTCGACCCGTCCGCGCTGCGCTACATTGCCCTCTCGCCTGACGCGAGGGATATGGCGGAGAATATGTACCGCGCGTTATGGTCCTGGATCATTTGCGTCGTGATTACCGTTGTCGTGAGCATGGTGACGCAGCCGAGGCCTGATGCAGAGCTGCGCGGTTTGGTCTACGGTTGCACGGAAGTGCCCTCCGAAGGGCATTTGCCTCTCCACCAGCGCCCGATTTTTTGGGCGTGCATTGTGGCCGCGGTGTTTGTCGTGCTGAATATCATTTTCTGGTAGGTGCGCGGATGTATAGCGAACAGGGCGGCGTCTCCATCTGGTTTTTCATCGGCGCGCTGATGTTTGTCTATGGAATTCTTATTTTCGCGTCGGGTCTCTTCGAGCTTTTGTCCAACACGCCCCAGACCGTCGTGTTCGGCGGGTTGCACGCCGCCGTTTGGTGGGGGGCGCTGCTCATCGTTTTTGGCGGCAGCGCATCGTACCGATTCTTCCCTAGGAAATCTTAATGAACGCGAATAAGCAGATGACTCTCGGCATGATCGTTGGCAATCGCGGATTCTTCCCCGATCACCTCGCGAAAAGTGGCCGCCAGCAAATGATCCAGGCGCTGGAAGCCGCCAAAGTCAGGGTAATCACTCTGGGCGAAAACGATTCCAAATATGGCGCCGTCGAAACCCGTCCGGAAGCGCGTAAGTGCGCCGATCTCTTCCGCAAGCATCGCGACGAAATCGACGGAATCGTCGTCACGCTTCCGAATTTCGGCGACGAGCGCGCCATCGCGGACACGCTCCGCATGGCGGACCTGCCCGTTCCCGTGCTCGTGCAGGCCACGCCGGACACGCCTTCGAAGATGACCATCCGCGACCGGCGCGATTCCTTCTGCGGAAAAATGTCCGCGTGCAATAACCTCATGCAATACGGAATTCCCTATTCCCTCACCGCGCAGCACACTGTCGCTCCCAGCTCGCCTGAATTTCGCAAGGATATTGATTGGTTCCTGAGCGTCTGCCGCGTCGTGAAAGGCATGCGCCGCCTACGCGTCGGAGCCATCGGCGCGCGGCCGGCCGCGTTCAACACTGTGCGCTACAGCGAAAAAATCCTCGAAGCTAACGGCATCTCCGTCGAGACGCTTGATCTGTCCGAGATTATGGGCCGCATCGCCCGCCTGAAAGATTCAGACGCGTGCGCGCAGGGCAAACTCGGCGCGATCAAGAAATACGTTTCCACGAAGGGCATTCCGGACGAAGCCCTCATGAAAATGGCCAAGCTCGGCGCTGTGATCGACGAGTGGATGCAGCAAACCGACGTCGTCATCAGCGCCATCCAGTGCTGGACTTCGCTCGAGGAATTTTTCGGCGTCGTGCCCTGCACTGTAATGTCAATGATGAGCAACGAAGGCCTTTCGAGCGCCTGCGAAGTGGACATCTGTGGCGTCATCGGCATGCACGCGCTGCATCTCGCCTCCGGCACGCCCAGCGCCCTGCTCGATTGGAACAACAACTATGCCGACGATCCCGACAAGGCCGTCTGCTTCCACTGCAGCAATTTGCCGAAACATTTTTTCTCCGAAGTCCGCATGGATTTTCAGGAAATTATCGCCGGCACCGTGGGCAAGGAAAACACCTTCGGCACCTGCGTCGGTCAGGTGAGGCCCAGCCCTATGAGCTTCGCCCGCCTTTCCACTGACGACCGCAATGGCGTCATCCGCGGCTACGTCGGCGAGGGCAATTTCACAAACGATCCGCTGCAGACCTTCGGCGGCGCGGGCGTCGTCCACATTTCGCAGTTGCAAAATCTGCTCCACTTCATTTGCGAAAATGGTTTCGAGCACCACGTCGCCGCGAATCTTTCCACCTCGGCCGCAGCCGTTCACGAAGCCGCGACGCGCTATCTCGGCTGGAACATTCACTGGCACAAATCATGAGTACGGTTGTCGCGGGAGTCGATTTCGGCACGCTCAGCGTCCGCGTTTCTCTTTTCGATAGCGAGCGCGGCCGCCTCGGTTTCGCCACCGGCGATTATCCGCTCCATCGCAAGCGCGAAGACCCCGATCACGCCACGCAGAGCCACTCCGATCACATGTCCGCGCTCGCGCGAGCCATGCGCGGCGCAGTCGCATCTGCAAAAATTCGCGGCGACCAAGTCGCCGCCGTCGCCGTAGACACGACGGGCTCAAGCGTCATTCCCGTCGGCGAAAAACTTCAGCCGCTCGGCGACTACTACCTCTGGTGCGATCATCGCTCCTGGAAAGAGGCCGCGCGCATCACCAGCGTCGCGCGCGAAACCAAGCTCCCCGCCATCGACTGGTGCGGCGGCGTCTACTCCTCCGAATGGGGCTTTGCGAAGCTTCTCCACTGGCTGCGAAATAATCCGGACAAACGCGGTAAATTTGTCACCGCGCTCGAGCACTGCGACATGGCCGCGGCCACTCTCTGCGGCGTCACCGATGCGAAATCCATTTCGCGCAGCGTTTGCGCCGCGGGACACAAATGGCTATGGAATCCCGCGTGGGGCGGTTTCCCTTCCAACGATTTTTTTCGGGCGGTCGATCCCCTTCTCGACGGGATCGCCGAAAAATTGCCCGGCCGCTTCGAAACTTCCGACAAACTTGCTGGCCAGCTTTCCTCGCACTGGGCCGGTGAACTCGGCCTCCGTGCCGGAATTCCCGTTCCCGTCGGCGCGTTCGACGCGCACTGGGACACCATCGGCGCGGGCGCGCAGCTCCGCGACATGGTCAACGTCATCGGCACTTCCACCTGCATCGTCGGCATCACCGATAGCAGCGAACTCGTTCCCGGCGTTTGCGGCGTCGTCCCCGGCTCCGTCGATCCTCGCTACACCGGCATCGAGGCCGGCCTTTCCGCCACCGGAGACATCTTCGAAGCCATTGCGCGCCGCGCCGGCGTTCCGCTCGCCGAGCTTTCTCGCGGAATAGAATCACATCGCGCAGGAGAGACAGGGCTGCTGCGTCTCACCTGGGACAATGGCGATCGCACCGTGCTCGTCAATCCCGAACTCGGCGGCGTCACGCTCGGCTGGAATCTCACGCACACTCCGCACGACGAACTATTTGCCGCCATCGAAGGCACCGCATTTCACACGCGCGTCATCTTCGAGCGCATGGAGCAGCACGGCGTAAAAATCAATCGCGTCATCAACGGCGGTGGCATTCCCAATAAAAACGCGAAGCTCAATCAGATTTACGCCAACGTTTTAAACAAGCCCGTTCTGGTTCCTCAGGGCGACGTCACCAGCCTCGGCTCCGCGATCTTCGCGTTTCTCGCCACTGGCGCGTTTAAATCGATCGAAGAGGCCCAGCGCGTCCTCTGCCGCCAATTCAAGGTTTTCGAGCCCGAGCGCGATGCTTCCTCAATTTACGCCGAACTTTTTCCGCTCTACCGCAAACTTTATTTCGCTCTCGGGCAAAAAGATTCCGGCGCCGCTGCGATCGGCGACGTTCTTCCCGAGCTCCGTCGCATTTCCGCAATCGTGAGATCCAAGTCCTTGAGCGCCCAGCAATGATGCTCGAATCCCTGCGCGCGGAAGTGCTCGACGCCAATCTCGAGCTCGTCCGCCGCGGCCTCGTCGTGGACACCTTCGGCAACGCCAGCGGCATCTCGCGCGAAAACAATCTCGTCGTCATCAAGCCCAGCGGCGTCCCCTATGACAAGATGACGCCCGCCGACCTCGTCATCTCCGATCTCGACGGCAAAATCGTCGAAGGCACTCTGCGGCCTTCCTCTGACTTGCCTACGCACCTCGCACTCTATCGCGCGTTTCCGCAAATTGGCGGCGTCGCCCACACGCATTCGCGCAACGCCACCTCTTGGGCGCAAGCCGGTCGCGAAATTCCATGCTTCGGCACAACTCACGCCGATTATTTTCACGGGCCCGTGCCCGTCACGCCGCACCTCACGCGTGATGAAATCGGCGGCGATTATGAGCTCAACACCGGCCACGCCATCGTCAAGCATTTCAAAGGACGCGATCCGCTGGCCATGCGTGCCGTTCTCGTCGCCGGCCACGCGCCATTCTGCTGGGGCAAAACTCCCCGCGAAGCCGCTCATGCCGCGTGGATGCTCGAAGAAATCGCGTTGATGGCGCTCAACACGCTGCTCATCAATGCGAGCGCGCCGCCCATTTCCGATCACCTCCGCGACAAACATTTTCTCCGCAAGCACGGCGCCGCCGCCTATTACGGCCAGCCGAAAAAGGAATAGCCGATGACTCGCACACTTTCCCGCCGCGAATTCGCGCGCGGCATGGCCGCCTCTGCTTCTCTCGCCGCGCTCGCTCCCAGCGGCCTTCTCTCCGCGGACACCGCGACCAAGCGCGTCGTCATCCGTGCCGCCGACGAAATCGGCACCGTTCGCCCCGAACTTCACAGCCACTTCGCCGAGCATCTCGGCTCGTGCGTATACGGCGGCCTCTGGGTCGGCCCGAAATCTCCCATCGCCAACGTGAATGGTTACCGCAAGCAGGCCGTCGATTATCTTCACGATCTCGGCATTCCCGCGCTGCGCTGGCCCGGCGGGTGCTTCGCTGACGATTACCACTGGCGCGAAGGCATCGGTCCCGCCGCGAAACGCTCCAAGCGCGTCAACATTCACTGGGGCGGCTATATCGAAGACAATTCTTTTGGCACGCACGAATTCATCGGCCTCTGCAAACTCATCGGCGCGCAGCCGTATCTCGCCGGAAATGTGGGCAGCGGCAATCCCGAAGAAATGCGTGACTGGGTCGAGTATTGCAATCAGCCCTCAGGCAGCGCGCTTTCCGATGAACGCATCGCCAATGGCGCGACCGAACCTTTCGCCGTGAAATATTGGGGCGTCGGCAACGAAAGCTGGGGCTGCGGCGGCGAAATGAAGCCCGAAGAATACGCCGCGGAATATCGTCGCTTCAGCGTCTATCTGCGCGCGTACGGCGGCACGCGTCCATTTCTTATCGCCAGCGGCCCGAATGGCAACGATGCCCTGTGGTCACACGGCGTCCTCGGAAATCTTCGCGGACGCATTCCCGACGGCTTCGCCATGCACTATTACGAAGGTGGCGCCGATTATCCGACGAAGTTCACGCAGCAGCACGTCAGCGATCAGCTCGCCATTTTTGCAAAGGTCGAACAAGCCATCATCCAGCAGCGCGCGCTCATCGATGGCTATCCCAATGGCACTCGCGTCGCGCTTCTGCTCGACGAATGGGGCGTCTGGGACAATCTCGATCGCGAGGAAGAGCGGCGCATGGGCAATCTCTTCGAACAAAGCTCGATGCGCAGCGCCGTCGCGGCCGGCCTCGGGCTCAACATGTTCAATCGCCACGCCGACAAACTCTACATGTGCAACATCGCGCAGATCGTAAATGTGCTGCAATCGCTGCTGCTCACCGATGGCCCCGAAGGCAAAAACTGCATCCGCACTTCCACCTACTACGCGTTCCAGCTTTTCAAGCCGCACCGCACGCAGACTGCGATCAAAGTCGAAACCGACGACGCCGCACCGCTCGCCATGTCCGCGTCAGCTTCGAAATCCGGCGGACTGATCGTCGCCAGCTTCGTCAACCCGCGCACCGACTCGGACATTTCCGTGCAGTGCGATCTGCGCGACGCCTCCGCCTCCAGCGCCACCGGCCAGCTCCTGCACGATTCCGATTGGAATGCCGCCAACACCTTCGACAATCCCGATAAGCTCGTGCCCAAGCCTTTCAACGTCCAAGCCAGCGGCGCACAGGTCCAATTCGATCTCCCTGCAATGTCCGTCGCCACGATCACCATTCAAACAAAATAACTGGGTCGCACCCATCGCGCCGCATTTCCCCGCGACCCGCGCGTTGGTCGTTGCAGCTATCGATACTTCAAACCCTGTATACTCAGCGGCGGATCCCGCCATGCGATCGTCTGGGCCAGTCTGGAAGCGAATTCGTTCCTGCGCGCTTCTCGCAATTGCACTTCTGGGTTCGCCCACTGTCATCCGTCCCCAATCCAACACTTCAGCGCCAGGCGCCGCTGCCAACCGCACCATCGACGCTTTCTTCGCCACCACCCCGTTCTCTACGTGGCTCGGCACAAATCCGAAACCGCAAATTCCGTGGCGCGTACAAATCCTCCCCACGGACCTCTCTTACTATCAGCGCATCCACCTTCGCGTGTTTTTCCAGGTTGCGGGCAAGCAGGTATGGAAACGCGTTCCGCAAGGCGGTCTCGCATTCCTCTACCAGGTCACGGACGCGTCAGGTGGCGTCTTTCAGGATCATCTGCTCTTGAAGCCGCAGGACCTCGAAAAAGGCGTCAAGAAAGGGAACCTCGAAGTCACCGAAAATATGCTCGTCGTGCCCGGCGCTTATCAACTCGACGTCGCTCTCTACGATCTCAAAACCGGCGAGTACAGTTTTCAGCGACAGCGCGTCGATGTCCCGCTACTCGATAACGACTCGCTGCCGAATGCCTGGCCCGACGCGCCGCATGTGCAATTTTTCGAACCCGACGATCCCGGCTTCAAGATTTTTGCCGCGCCCTCTCCCGTGCGTTTGAACCTTCCGCTGAATACACAACGCGAAGTTCATCTGCATGTGATTTTCGATTTCACCGTGCCTGCGCGCGCTGCAAATTCGCGCAGCTTTTACTACGACTGGCTGTCCGCTAGGCTCGGGGAAATCGCGGCGTTGACGCAAATTCATTGCGGCCACGGCGGTGTTGAAATCGAAATCGTTGACGCAGCCCACGGAACCGTCGTCTTCGAACAGAAAGACGCTGCAATTTTCGATTGGCAGAGTTTCCAGCAAAAGATCAGCTCGATTGATCCCACCAAGGTCGATCTCAGCACGTTGCAACATTCCGTGGACGGTAACGTTTTTTTGTACCGCACGCTCCAGTCCAGCTTCGACCAAGCGTCCTCAGTTTCAGCCGATGGCTCCAAACCTCTGAACGTCTATATTTTCGCCGCCAGCCTATTCGTCAGCGCGCCCGCGCCCTTCACGCTTCCGGCTGGCACAGATTGCGTCATCTACTACATCTATACTCGCATGCAGCCCCCGCCTCCCCAGGAATCGGCCGCCCGCAATTCCCATCCGCGTGCGCCGGCCCCAGTACCGCACACGTTTTCAGGCGCTGAGCTCCTCGATCCGCTGCATCCGCAGTTTTTTCAAGCCGGCTCGCCGGAAGAGTTTCGCCGCGCTCTCGGTAAAATGCTTTCGGAGCTTTCCGGGCATTAGGTCCCGCATACTTGCTCGAAATGAAACCGCCGCGCCGGCCCGCTCGTCATTTCTCGCAGGAAGAGGAGTTTGCGCCGCGCTTGGCAACGCGTCGCGGCTCACGCACATGAGCGCTTCGTTCCTTCGCTTCTCATCCCGCGCCGCAATCGCCGCAGCTCTGCTTTCAGTTTGCTCTTCTTACGCGCAACAAACCGGACCGGTGAAGCCGCCCGCCGCCCCTGCTCCTCCCGCGGATCACCCGCAGATCAAAGTCGCCGTCGAACTCGTTCAAGTGCCCGTCACCGTGACCGATCCTTACGGCCGTATCGTCACCGGGCTCGAAAAGCGCAACTTTCACATCTTTGAAGACACCGTCGAGCAGGAAGTCGTGAATTTTTCGAGCGACGAAGTTCCCGTCTCCATCGGCCTGGTTCTCGACCTCAGCGGCAGCATCGGCGGCAAAATGCCCATCGTTCGCACCGGAGCGGTGAATTTCCTTCGCGACGGAAATCCGCAGGACGAATTCCTCGCCGTCGGATTTCGCACTCACGCCGAACTTCTCAGCGCGTTTACTTCCGATCCCGAAACGCTCCAGTCCCGCATGCTGTATCTCACTTCTCACGGCATGACCGCTCTCTTCGACGGCGTCTACCTCGCACTCGGGCAAATGAACACCGCGCACAACGCTCGCCGTGGCATCATTCTCATCTCCGACGGCGGCGAAAATCACAGCAGGCATTCGGAAAAAGACGTCTACCGCGAATTCCAGGAAGCGGACACGCAGTTTTACACCGTCGGCGTCTTTGGCGGCGCCAGGACACCCGAGGAACAGGAAGGCCCGACTCTATTGCACGAACTCTCCGAGCGCTCGGGAGGACGGGACTTCACCGCAGGCGCCAACTCCGTGCCGGACATCGTGCAGAAAATCGGCGAAGAGCTGCGCAGCGAATATGTGCTCACCTTCCGGCCTGCGAATCACCCGCACGACGGTAAATTCCACAAGATTCGCGTCCAACTCGATACACCGAAGTGGTTCCCGCCGCTCAACGTCTACGCTCGTACCGGCTACACCGCGCCAAAATCTTGACCTCGATCCTGCCATCCGCCGCAACGATCTCGCTCGCGTAGATTCAAAGGTTTGAATGTAGCGCCGCGGCCTACCGGCCGTGGCTTCCTTGCCGCCTGCCTGCCGGCAGGCAGTGTAGGCACGGCGGAGCTTGCGCGGCATTTTCAGCTTGCGTCCTTGACATCACACTATATTTCCGCAATTATCGAAATATGCCAGCCGCCGCTTCGAAGAAGTCCGCCGAAAAGATCCTGAAGTTTGCGGACATGTTTTCCGCCATGGGCACCGAAGCCCGCCTCCGCATCATGCAGCTTCTCCTCTATGCTCATCCTGAAGGCCTCGTCGTCGGCGAAATACAGGAGGAACTCGGCATCCCCAGCTCCACGCTCTCACACCATCTCGATAAGCTGCGCGCCGAAGATCTCGTTCGCGTCCGCCGCGAAAGCACCTTTCTCCACTACACCGCCAATACCGAAGCGCTCCAGGAGCTGCTCCAATTTCTCTACGCCGAATGCTGCACGCGCAATAAAGCGCTCAAGCCCGAAACGATTGTCACGATCTGCAAATGAATTTCGCGAGGTGCGCCCATGTCTGACGCCCAAATCAAAGATGCCGTGATGGAAAAATACGCCGAGGCCGCACGCCGCGCCTC
>DASTCZ010000130.1:0-4320 GCA_035710585.1 Candidatus Acidiferrales bacterium
TCCGATTGGACCGCCTTGCGCAGGGACCTCGCCAGTTCACAGCGCGAGAAGCAAGCGCGCGCCGTTATCGCTCTCGAGCAAACTCAGCAGCGTGATCTTCGGCTGCGCGGCAAGTTCTCTCCGTTCACGGAAATCCGCCAAGACCTGTTCTACGCCTTTCGCACTCTGCGCATTCGCCCGGGGTTCGCCCTGGCGGTAGTCCTCACCCTAGCTCTGGGCATCGGAGCCAACGTCGCCATCTTCAGCTTGATTGACGCCTTGATGCTGCGATCGCTGCCGGTGCAGGACCCGCAGCGCCTCATGCTCTTTCGCTGGACTGCAAAAGAGAGTCCTAGGCTGAACTTTTTAACCTCGAACGACGATTGCCAGTATGTTCAGACCAAGGGTCAGAGTTCGGGCTGCTCCTTCTCCCGGCCGTTCATGAACGCGATCCTAAGTCAATCGTCACTACTTGCAAGCGTCGCCGGCTACGCAGATGGCGGCAATTACATCATCAGTGGCAAAGGCTCTTCTCGGCGCGCACAAGGGGAGTTGGTCACAGGAACTTATTTTGAAACTTTGGGCGTGCACCCCGCGATCGGCCGGCTCTTAGAACCGGCCGACGATGCGCCCGGTGCCGCCCCTGCGCTGGTGCTGAGCTACCGTTACTGGCAAAGCGTATTTGCTGGCGATCCCGCGATCGTCGGCAATGAAATTGACGTGAATGGCAAACCGTTCACGCTTGTCGGTATAGGTGACCCGCGATTCACGCATTTGCGTCCCGGCAACAGTCCGGATTTTTGGCTTCCGGTCTCATTGCGGCAGATGTTCTGGACCAAGCCCAACCCGACATCCGATGCCGCAAATTCGTGGTGGCTCGTAATCGTCGGACGGCTTAAGAACGGCGTTACGCGTTCGCAGGCGGAGGCTACTGCCAGCACTTTGCTGCGCAATCAATCATTCGTGGGCGAGAAACGGGTATTCAGAAGTGAGGACGCGGACCCCAGAATCACGCTCGTGCCTGCGCAATCCGCCTTGACCGGTATCCGTACCGAATACTCAAAACCCTTGTACATTCTCATGGCTATCGTCGGCGTTGTTCTGCTCGCGGCATGCGCCAACGTCGCAGGATTGATGACCGTGCGGGCGACGGCACGGCAACAAGAGATGGCCGTTCGTCTGGCCGTCGGAGCTTCGCGTAGCCGTCTGGTCAGGCAGCTGCTCACCGAAAGCCTGGCGCTATCGGTGATCGGGGCCGGGCTTGGCTTGGTGCTGGCGCGCTGGGGTGAGCAAGTATTGGTCGCGCTGCTTACGAATGGTGCCGCGCGGACCGCGCTCACGCTCGATACCTCCCTTGACCCGCGTGTTCTCAGCTTCGCAGTGAGCGCTACTGTGGTCGCGGCGGTCTTGTTCGGTCTCCTGCCTGCGCTGCGTGCAACGCGCATCGACCTGACGCCAAATCTCAAAGGCGCGGGGGATCTTCTCTCGTCGAAAGGCGCCACTCGCAAGATTACGACGGGCGATGTTCTAGTGGTCACACAGGTCGCGCTGAGCCTCATCGTGCTGGCGGGCGCCGGCCTGCTCGTCCGTACATTGCAAAACCTGCATCGCATTGATCCCGGATTTGCGGTGCAAAACGTACTTACGTTCGGAATCGATTCGTCCCTTGCCAAGGTGCGAGGCATTCCTGTGGACCATCTGTACGCCGACCTTCAGCAACAATTTGCCGGGCTGCCGGGCGTGGCCTCCGCTACATATTCCGGGATGCTCCTGCTGAGCGGCAGCATGATGGCGACCACCTTCGCAGAGTCGAACGGCTCGAAAACCGTGAATGTTCAAACCAATATCATGCCGGTCGGACCCAATTTCTTTCAAACGATGGGAATTCCAATCCTCCAGGGACGCGGACTTAGCGAGGAAGACTTCGCCAGAGCCGCCGCGATCGCTCCTTCATGGACAAGTAAGGATTGGCCCATGCCTGCCGTCGCCAACGAGACATTTGTCCGCCAATCTTTCCAAACGGGTTATCCCGTTGGCGCCATCGTCGGCGTTCGCCATGGCGATTTCCCCAGCGCGGGTTACCAAATCGTCGGCGTGGCGCACGATGCGAAGTATAATGACCTGCGCGAAGACGTCGAACCTACTCTCTACAGCCCTGCCGCCAACACCGGCTATTTCGAGCTTCGCACTGATGGCAATACCTCCGCGGTGATTTCATCGGTCCGGAGCATCGCCGAGAAAATGGATTTGCCCATTTTCGATGTGAAGACCCAAGCCATGCTGATCGACGAGATGCTCTATCAGGAGCGGCTGCTCGCGAAGCTTTCCAGCTTCTTCGCTGTGCTCATCATGTTGCTAGCCTGCATCGGCATCTATGGTTTGCTCGCCTACGAAGTCAGCCGACGCACGCGTGAGATCGGCATCCGAGTTGCTCTCGGCGCCACGACACTGCAAGTTTTCCGTTATGTTATGTTGCGAGGTTTCGCTTTAGCCGCCACAGGCGCAATCCTCGGCGCCGTCGGAGCCGTCGCGGTTACACGCTACTTGGACAGCCTACTCTACGGCGTCAAGCCGACCGACCCACTCTCGCTCGCCGCTGTCGCTGGGATGCTGCTGCTCGTCGGCGTCGTCGCCTGCTTCGTGCCGGCACACCGCGCGACACGTGTCGATCCTTTAATCGCTCTGCGCCACGAATAGGCGCACTTTGGTGTGCAACAACCACTGTGCCACGCAACAACCTCTGTGCTCCACAAAGACCTCGTGCAGCAGGTAGGTTGCTCAAAGACAGAGCCCTGTCGCTCGCCAAATCTTCATCCGGCACTGAAACTGCTCCGTCCGCACGAACAACGAGCAATGTGATTCTGAGATTTGCTTCCGTCCGTTTATCTACGAGAACCCAAAACAACTTATCCGCCGCTGCAAGTATAGGCCGAGGTTGTTTTCGCTTGAGGACAGCCAGTTGTTGGCGCAGAGCGAGGTTTTCGAGAAGCAGGCGCGACCGGCCGTGAAAAGCCCGACCCATACGGCCGAGAAAGACTCAACGAATGCGAAACATGCTCGAGTTTCTGTCGCGTGTCGGTTGTGGAAGGCAACTCGTAAGCATTTGAAAAGATTGGCTGGGAGGCCTGGACTCGAACCAGGATAATCAGATCCAGAGTCTGATGTACTGCCGATTGTACGACCTCCCAGCAGTGTGAAGCGGGCCAATAGTTTACGACACCTCTTGGGCTCCGCCAAACCCCCGGGAAAGAGCCGCGGTTTCAGCGCGGGCGGCCGAAGCAGATCACGTAACCGCTGTTGTCGGTGATTTCGAAAGCGCGCAGGCCGTCGCTCGTGTCTTCAAGCGGACGGTGCATCGGCACGCTGTTCGCAACGTATTCGGCATACAGCGAATCGGGATCGGGAGTGTAAATGTACGCGTCCCAGCGCGCCCATTCGTGCCGGGAATGATTCGGCTGAGGATGGATTTCAGGTGTGATGGCCTTCAGCATGATCATCACGCGATCGCGCTCGACCATGCCGTAGAAATCGTCGCTCTTGTCGTCGCCACCTCCCGTATAGCTCACCTTAAAGCCCAGCTTGGTCGTGTAGAAATCGAGGCTGGCGCGGAGATTATCGATGATGAAGAAGGGCGCGATGGCGTTTAGTGTCGGCATGGCGGAATCCTTTCGAATTTCTCAAACTTTGAAAAACAAATTCAGTTCGCGGAATTGCTTCTTTAGCTCTTGCTCCGCGACATCTGCGTCAGCGCCTGCGCCAAGTGATCCACGTCGCCTGGCGTGTTGTAAAGCGCGGGCGTGACGCGGACACAGTCCCCGCGTTCGACGCCGGTGCGGCGCACTGTAAAGATGCCGTACTTCTTGAACAGTTCATCAACAATGGCGTCGTTCTCTTCCTTTGTCGTGCGTCCCTTTAGGCGGAACGAAGTGATGGCCGCCGCCATGTCATGGTCGTCGGGCGCGAGGATGTCGATGCCGGGAACTCCGCGTACCTGATTGATCCAGCAGTCGCGCAAATAGCGAAGCCGCGCGGCTTTGTAGGCGGGCCCAATGCTGGTGTGGAAGTCGATCGCGGCAGGCACCGTCATCACCGACGCGAAATTCATCGTGCCGGTATGCACGCGGCTCAGGACGCTGTCGGACGGATTATCTTCATCGGCCATCATGCGGTCGATGTCGTTCAATCGGCCTTTGCGGATGCAAGCGAGACCCACGCCGAGCGGCGCGCCAATCCATTTGTGCAGATTGAAACCAACGAAGTCCGCGCCGATGTCGGAGACAGTTACGGTCGTTTGGCCGAGCGAGTGCGCAGCGTCAACGATGACGTCAGCGCCTTTCTCAC
>DASTCZ010000131.1:0-13644 GCA_035710585.1 Candidatus Acidiferrales bacterium
TGTGTACGGTGACGCACTCGGATTTGACGTCTTGAGGCCTCTTCTGCTCGCACACCTAGCTAGTATCTACCGCCAAGAAGGAGATATCTCGCGGTCCACAGCGCTACAGAATCGAGTTAAGAAACTGCTCGAGGTCGCGGACCCGGATTACTCGCTCGACGCACAGCTTGGAGCGGCTTCCCAGACGGGAGGTAGCTCAATCGCCGCAACCAACTATTAATTTGAAGTCCAGTTTGAACGGATCGCACGCGAATTGACGAAAACCGACTGGCAAGAAACGCCTATTTCATTTGGTGCCCAAGAGAGGATTCGAACCTCCACGCCCTTGCGAGCACTAGACCCTGAATCTAGCGCGTCTGCCAGTTCCGCCACTTGGGCACTGCCTGCGGCGATGATTGAAATTCGCCGCTGTGGGTGAAAGAAATTCTGCGCTGCGCACCGCCCTTTGTCAATTCAGCCCCATCGATTCGCTAAAGTTTCAGTTGACTCCCATCTATCGATACAGTGCTATACTCCGCCCAAGAGTAGACCCCGGTTTCCCTGGGAAGACCCGCAGGCCCTCACCTTGCGGGAGTAGGAGGAAGCCATGGATGCCGTAAGTATCCTCACACAAGGGTATCTCGGATATATGTTGTTGACGTGGGCGGTAGTGACCACAATCTGGCTAGGCCTGGTCGGCTATCGCGCGGTGATCGCGAATCACGAAGACGACCAGCTATTCCTCGCCAAGGGCGAACAGCTGATGGCGGCGGAGCAGCAGCTCGTCGTCGGACGTCTCGTGAAGCTCAGCAAGCCGATTTGGACGCTCGGCATCCTGAGCGGAGCGCTTCTGCTCTCGACCATCGGCATCTGGCTGTGGCGTGGATTGCAGTCGAATTTCTAGCGCCGCATCAAAAAAGAATTGAAGCACTCGCGAGCTAATCCCCCGCTCGCGTGAACTCCTCGGTGATGTTCGGTTTTCCGTGCGCTCGCTCTTCACGCCTACTTCGCGCGCGATTGGCTCAGCAAATTGACGATAAGCCTGTACGCGCCGGCATTTCCCTCCGGCAGCTGACGGAAAAATTCGATCCCCGTGTAAATGAACACGCCTTTGCCTGAGCGCGACCACACCAGGCTTCCCAGTTGCTCCTGCTCTCCGGGATCGTTCATTGCTAGCACCGTCTGGTAGTGCGAGTCCCAAGAACTCCACATGTAGTTCGCGCGCTCCTGCACCCAGCCGTTGAAATCCGCTTGCGTGATCTTGTTCGGGAAATTCAGCAGCGGCGAATTGGGATCGGTAAACCGCACGGGCGAATTTTCGTCCGTGATGCGCAGCGTCCCCTCCATGCGTGAAGGGTACGGCGCGGGAGAAGAGCTCAGCGTGTCCCAGATGCGCTGGTATTCCACAACCAGCGTACCGCCCGCCGAAATGTAATCCTTCAATCGGCCGTTATTGGGCAGCACGTCGCTGCGCAATTCATAGGCGCGGATCCCGACGATGATCGCGTCGTATTTGTGCAAATCACCAAACGCCAGCGCCGAAGGGTCGAGCATGTCCACTTGAATTCCCACGCGCTGGAGCGCCGCCGGAACCGGATCGATGTCCGCGGCAATGTAACCCACGCGTAAGTTCGCCGGCACGCTGATCGGAAATGCATGCACCGGCGCATCCGAAGGCGAGCTCCACAAATAACTCGGCAGCGAGGGCAACGGCTCGAGCGAGGTTCGGTATTGCCGCGCGCCGATGCGCGCCCAGGCCTTCAGATCGTAATTACCCGCGGGAGCTTTTGCAGGCGGCGTCACTTTGAATCGCAGAAGCGAATCTCCGCCGGCCTTCACGTCGCTTTCCTGCGCGCCCGATACCTGCCAGCCCTGCGGCACATCGAGGCCAAAACTCGCGTGCGCATCCGCAGTCGAATAAGAATGCGCCCTTACAAGCAAATCCATCGTTTGTTGCCCGCCATGGTCCTCGGCCAGCACAAATTGTTTCGGTTCGAGTGTCAACGAAACCGGCGGCACAAACCGCAGCGTTTCCGTGATCACGGATACTTCCGTCGCTTGCTGCGAAACGACTTCTGCGATTGTGTCGAAGCCGTAGCCGTTGATTGTCGCGTGTACTCGCGCGGTCACCAGCGGCAGACGGAAGGGCAGTAGCCCCTCATCCTCACTGGCCTGATACCCCGTCTCCGCGTTGGCTGGGACTGTTACGCGCATAGAACTTCCGCCGCCCTGCGTGGACGCCTGCGCCGCCGCTTGCCAACCAGGCGGAAGGTTGAGCGCCGGCGCTTCGAATAGGGTGTCATCAAATCCCTGGCGATGCTGAAATTCTGTGCGCACCGTAAACGATTCACCGGCGACCAGATTCCCGCGATCCGCACGCGCCGTCACCTGCACTGCCGTGGCGATCGTCAGCGCGCGATCGATGTGCGCGCGTACTTGCGCCAACTCATAATCCGCGTCTGCCGCCGAAGCTCCGCCCGCGCTCTTCACCTTCTCTTGAAGCACGGCGATCACAGTTCCCGCGTGCGCGAGTTCGTTTGCCGAGCGCACGTAATCGAGCGCCAACGTCGCCACGCGCGCTCTCTCCAGAGCCTGGTCCGCCTCCGTCAAAGCGGGCTCCATGATTCCAGTCTCGGCCGGAAACCGCCGCGCCAGCCAGGTCAAAGGTTCCGAAAGCTGTGCGCGATCAAACGTCCCTCCCTGGGCCGTCTGCAGCGAAACAGGCCCCCGGCGAAACGGCGCATTACTCGCCGCGACCACGCCCTGTGACCGCTGGTTCACAAATCCAAGCCGCGCGATTTCGACGTACGTGTCGCCCCATTCCGGCGACACCTCCGCCACCGGTATTGAGATTCCCGCCGCATTTTGTCCGCGTCCTTGCTGCACCAGCAGGTCCACCTTCCACGGTTTCAGCGCATCCTTGTTCTGCGTATAGGCATTTGGATCTGCGGCAGCTTCCACCGCCTTCGGCGTGAGATATCCTGCAGCCTGATGATTCCCGTGCCCCGTGCGCACGCCGCCCCATCCGTTGATCACTACTTCCGGCTTGAAGGTACGGATCACGCGGACCATGTCGTCCATCGCGACGTCGTCCCACATCTTCAGCGTCTCTTCCAGCGTCTTCGAAAAGCCGAAGTCCGGCGCGCGTGTAAAAAATAATTTCGTTCCGTAGGTCTGCGTCGCGGCCAATAACTCCGCGCTGCGTATCACTCCGAGCTGATCGCCCTGCTCCGGGCCGATGGCGTTCTGTCCTCCCTGCCCGCGCGTCACCGTAAGCAGCGCAACTTCATCTCCAGCGCCGCGCGCCAAATAGGTGAGTAGCCCCGAAGATTCATCGTCCGGATGCGCCGTGATGAACAGCACCCGAGTCGCCACACGCGCATGCCGGATTGCCTCAATTGCGTCGGCCAGACTTTGTCCGTTCGGATCCCTCGCGGGACTTTGCGCCGATGTCTTCAGCGCAAGAGTAATCAGTAGCGCCGCGGCCACCGCGATCAACGCGCAGTTGCGAACGCGCCGCCTCACAGCTCCACCTCCGCTCGCTCTTCGGCAAACGGCCATTCGCTGCGGATAAACGCCTGCGTCAAATAGACGATCACTCCGGCACTGATCACGAGCAGTCCCCCCAAGGCGAACTTTCTTCCAGTCGACAAAAAAAGCGCTACCCACCCACAAATGCTCACCAACACGGGCACTGGATAAAGCCACATCTTAAATGGCAGCCGCCCTGCCGGCCAACGCCGGTGCAGCAGCATCAGTCCGATCGCCTGCCCCACGAACTGCACCAGCAACCTCATCGCAAGGATCGCGCTGATCACGTCGCGCAGCCGGAAAAGCAGGCTGAACAAAAACGCTGCTCCGCCCAATACCAGCAGCGAAACGTACGGGAAACTCTTAGATGGATGCACGCGCGCGAAGATTCGGAAAAAATTGCCATCGCGCGCCGCAGCATACGGCACGCGCGAATATCCCAGCAGCGTCGAAAACATCGATGCAAACGCCACCCACAAGATCATGATTGTCGCGCCCTGCGCCGCCCGCGAGCCATAAATCCGCTGCATGAATTCGCTCACCACGAATTTCGACCCGGCCGCTTCCCGCCACGGGACCACGCCCAATATGCTCGTTTGCATCGCCAGATAGAGCACCGCGATCCCCGCGATGGAAAGAAAAATTCCGCGCGGGATATTTTTCTCCGGATCGCGAATCTCGCTGCCCAGGTTGCAGATGTTGTAGTAGCCCAGGTACGCGTAAATCGTCTGCACCATCCCCGCGCCGAGCCCCGCGAAGAACACCCACGAAAGATTCCACGCGCCCGCGGGATACGTGAACGCCAGCTCAGAATGAAAATGCGTTAAGCCGCCAAAAATAATCCACGCCATCGTCGCGATTACCCCGATCCACAGCAGCACGGAAATTTTTCCTATCTCCGTGATCCGACGGTAGAGCAGCCCGATCAGCGCCAGCACCAGCGCGGCCGACACGCATTTCTGCCCCACAGTTCCAAGCGGCGTCAAGAATGTGAAGTACTCCGAAAATCCGATCGCGCCCGAGGCAATCACCAGCGGCGCCTGTATCAGCGTCTGCCAGATGAACAGAAACGACAGCAGCTTGCCCCATCGCGCCGGTCCGTACGCTTCGCGCAAGAACACATAACTGCCGCCTGCCTTCGGCATCGCCGTACCGAGTTCCGCCCATACGCATCCATCGAGCGCAGCGAGCACAGCTCCGGCAGCCCACGCCAGCAAAGCCTGCGGCCCGCCCATCGCCTGAATCACGAGCGGCCCGACGATAAAAGGACCGATCCCGACCATGTCGATCATGTTGAGCGCGGTCGCGGGCAACAGCCCCAAACCCCGCTCGAGCTCTTTGGAATCGTCGCTTTGTCGCGCGTGATTGGAAGTCGGCAAGCGCTATACCCGCAAGTTTCGGCGTCAGCGTGCGGTAAGCATAGCAGATGCGTTGTGCCGCTCGCGGTTGCATCCGCTCATGTCGCAGAGGGCTTCGCTGTTCATGCTTTCCGCCGAATACGCTACCATTCGGGCGTGATTTGGCTCGGGCTGACAATCACTCTGGCGACCGTCGGCGCGCTCGTCATCGGCTTCCTCCGTCATCGCACGCGTCCGCTGCCCGTCACCGGCTGGCTCGGCATCGCCGCGTTTGCTGTTGCGGCCGTGCTGATGCTTCGTCACGTCGAGCCGTTCGCCACCTGGTTCACTCCCATCGCCTGGACTTGCTACATTCTCGTCGCCGATTCCGCCGTCTTCGCCATCTCCGGCCACTCGCGTCTTCGAGATTCGCCGCTGGAATTCGCCCTGCTCTGGCTGCTTTCGATTCCACTGTGGCTTGTGTTCGAAGCCTACAATCTGCGCCTCGCAAATTGGACTTACGTCGGCCTGCCCGCTCCGGGCCTCGCGCGCGATTTCGGTTTTGCCTGGTCGTTCGCGACCATCACGCCCGGAATCTTTGAAACCTCCGACCTCGTCACTGTCTTCAAGTGGTTTCGCCGCGAATCCGAGCCGCTGCGCTTTTCGCCCACGGCCCGCGCGGTCATGATCGCCGCAGGCGCAGCAATGCTTCTGTTGCCCGTCCTGCTGCCCGAGCGAATCGCCGCATACCTATTCGTTCTCGTCTGGCTCGGATTCATATTTCTCCTCGATCCGGTCAATCACAGTGTCGGCCTGCCCTCCCTGCTCGGAGACTTTGAGCGTGGCCATCGCGATCGTTTCTATTCTCTTCTTCTCAGCGGCTGGATTTGCGGCTGGCTGTGGGAGTCGTGGAACTACAAAGCAGTGGGAAAATGGCACTACGTCTTCCCGATCCTGCAGGATTACAAGATTTTCGAAATGCCTGCGCCCGGATTTCTCGGTTTCCTGCCCTTCGCGCTCGAATGCTTCACGATGTACACCACCGCGCGCTGGATTCTCCGGCTTCTCACCGGCGCTGGCCCAGCACCACGCCAGGGCGGTGGCAGCTTCCAGCGCTTGGACCCCTACATTTCCGTCAAACCGGAGCCCACGAGTGTCGCGACGCCGTAATCGCAAATCCGTCGGCTACAGCCCGCGAATCATTGTCATTTTTCTTCTAAGCTTTTGCGCATCCGGAAGCGCGTCCGAAGCTCGTCCTCCCCAACAGACATGGCACTTGCCAGATGCGGCTGTCGAAGCGCTGCACAATCTCTACTCCGGCAATTCCGCCGCCGCATCTTCCGTCGCGCTCCGCTTGCAAACGGATTTTCCGAACGACCCACTCGGCTATGTGATCGAAGGCGAGGTCCGGTGGTGGCGCGTCTACTGCACTTCGCTCGAATACCACTTCAATTTCTTGGAGATCAAGCGCCTTCCGCACGTAGCCAAAGACGACCCCGATCTCGCGCTCGCCTCAAAGGCCATCTCTCTCGCCGAAGAACGCCTCACGGAAAAAGAATCCGCTCCCATGCATCTTTACGCCGGAATGGGCTACGCCCTTCGCGCGCGCTTGATGGATTTGCACGGAGATCACGGTGGCACCGCTCGCGCCGGCGTTCGCGCGCGAGAACATTTCCTCCGCGCGAAAGAACTCGATCCTCTGTTGGCTGACGCTGATTTCGGCCTCGGCCTCTACAACTATTACGTGGACACGCTCTCTGGGATCGCTCGTGCGCTCCGCTTTTTCATGGGCATTCCGGGCGGCAGCAAAAAGGACGGAGTCCGCCAGCTCGAACATGCAATTGCTTCGGGCGAAATGACCGCGGCCGAAGCGCGCTTCTATCTCGCGATCAATTTACGCACCTACGATCGCGAATATGAGCGTGCGGCGAGTCTGCTCGAGCCGCTTGTCCGCGACTTTCCGCAAAATCCCGTTTTCACGCTGATGCTCGCAAACATGAATTCGCTTCTAAATCGGAAGGAGAAAGCCGAAGGACTGTTTCTATCCGCGGGGTCAATGGACATCGCGGATTCCTCGTGTTCAGCGCGCGTGAAGGAAATAGCCGCTGCGGGTAAAGCGAAATTGCGGGAGGTGCATACGGATTCGCCGCACTAATTTACTTCGTGAGTCCGCTCAACCGGCCTTTACCGGCGTACGCGAGAATCGTCCCCACTACCAGCGCCACGACGTATCCGTACGGGAGCGTCACCGCCATCAATCCGACGAGAATCACGAGCAAGAAATCCGGCACTGACGCCACCATGTCTCGCGAGAGTCCCATCAGAGCCAACGCCTCGAACAGCAAAATCACGCCCAGCACCGGCTTGGGAAATAGCAACACCATGTGCTGAAAACTTCCCGCGAAGAAAAGTCCCAGCGTCAAATAAATTGATCCATACAAAATTACCGAGCCGCCCGTTCGCGCCCCAAACGCGTAATGTCCCGCAATCCCTCCAGAACCGTGGCACGTAGGCACTCCGCCGAAAAACGGATTGATCAAATTCATCGCCGAATACGTGTATCCGATCTTTCGCACCGTCACGTGCTTCTCCGGGAAGTAATCCTTCGCAAGTTGTTCCGTGGCAAGGATCGAGTTCCCCAACGACAGCGGAATCTGCGGTAACGCCAGCACCAGAAATCCGATCCACACGTCATGCGCCACGGGAACGTGGAATTGGGGCAGGTGAATTCCAATGCCCCTTAAGACCTCGCCCGTTCCCGCCCGAAAAAAAATCGCAAACGCCGCGCCCAGCAGAATCGCCAGCAGTCCCGGCGGCACTTTCCGGTTGCCGAGCAGCGCAAGAATCAGGACGAAACAAACTGCACCCAGCGCATATCCTTCTCTTCCTTCCGCGGGCAGGTAGTCTTTCAGCGCCAACATCGCTAGCTGCAGTCCCAGCCCGAATTGAATGCCTCGCACGACCGTCTTCGGCACAGCCCGCGCCAGCGCATCAATCAACCCGGTCGCGGTGAGCAGCAACATCGCGATCCCGATCGCCAGCGCGCCACCGTACAAAATGTTGCCCGCAAGGTTCTGCGTAATCACGATCACCGCCATCGCTTTCAGCGGTTGCGCCGGCATCGGCATTCCGTAAAGCAATCCCGTAAAAAGCTGCATCATGCCGAACAAAATCAAAACACTCGCGGGATCGAGATGCGCCGCCAGAATCATTCCGACAATAAGGGGAAAATCGGTCCCGATATCGCCGAACGCGCCCGAAAGCTCGTTGCGATCGAAGCGAATGCGCGGATGCCGCGTCGCAGGAGCGCTGCGGCCGGATTCAATTGTCGTTGCGCCCGCGCTCAATTCTCACGCCCGGATGATCATGACTTCGGTGGATTTGATCAGCGCCGCGGCCGTTTGCCCTTTGCGCAAATCCATTTCGCGCGCTGCGTCTGCTGTGATGATCGAAGTGATCTGCTGCCCGCCGATGGATAGCTTCACTTGCGCGAGCAATCCGCTGATGCGCACATCGATGATTCGCCCCACGAGCTGATTGCGTCCGCTCGTCTTCCGGAATCGCTTCCGTTCCTTTTCGTCTTCTGTCGCGCGTGGCAAATAGCGCTCGATTTCGCGCACGGGCACTCGATGGTGCCCCCCCGCCGTCTGCACCGTCTTCAATTTGCCGCGGTAGATCCACTGCTTGATCGCCGGATAACTGATTCCCAGCGCCTGCGCGGCCTCGCGCGGAGACAGCAATTCCTGGTGTCGCATCGCCATCCTCGGATGTAACGATAATATACGATTTACTTCGACGAGGGTAAGTCGCTATTCGGGCAGGATCGTCCGCCGCGGTTTCTACGCGCGCGCGGATTCCGATTGTTCGAATGCGTGGTAGGAAGAGCGCACCAGCGGGCCTGACTCCACGTGGCGGAACCCCATCTCTTCGCCGAGTTGTTTGTATTCGGCGAATTCGTCCGGATGAACGTACCGAATCACCGGTAGATGCTCCCGCGTAGGCTGCAGATATTGACCGAGCGTCAAAATGTCTGTGCCTTGCGCAACCAGATCGCCCATCGCGGAGAGCACTTCCTGTTTCGTCTCACCAAGCCCAAGCATCATGCCCGTTTTCGTCGGGATTTGAGGCGCAAATTCCTTCGCGCGCCGCAGCAGCTCGAGCGATCTCTCGTACACGGCGCCTTTGCGCACCTGCCGGTAAAGTCTCTGCACTGTTTCCATGTTGTGGTTCAGCACGTCCGGCCGCGCGCGCATCACGGTTTCTAGGGCCGTCCACTCGCCGCGAAAATCCGGAATCAGCACTTCCACGCGGCAGTCCGGCACGCGCTGGCGTATCTCGCGAATCGTCTCCGCGAAAATCCCCGCGCCGCCGTCGGCTTCATCATCGCGGTTCACCGACGTCACCACCGCGTACCGCAGCCCCATTTTTTCCACGGCATCCGCCACTCGCCGCGGCTCGTCTTCCTCCGGCGGTCCCAGCGGTTTCCCGGAAGGCACCGCGCAGAACCCGCACGCGCGCGTGCAGATATTTCCCAGGATCATGAAGGTCGCCGTGCGGTGGTCCCAGCACTCCCCCATGTTCGGGCAGCGAGCGCTTTCGCACACCGTGTGCAGCCCCAGCGTGCGCATGATCCGCTTCAGTTCCTGGTAGTTTTCACCGCCGAAAAATCGGACTTTCAGCCACTCCGGCCGCGGATGTAATTCGTGCGCCGATGGCGGCGGCATCGGCACAGCCGAGTTCGACAAAATGTTGAAAGGAGAAGCCACCGTCTCGATTTTATTCCGTTCACGCTCACCGAACAACCTCGCGCGCGCAGTGGCCGTTAGCACCGCCGAGCGTGTTAAAGGCTCTTGTTTTGCTAACTTCTTCATCATCTGATGAGCGCTTCAGATCTAGATTGATGTTAATTGCCGGCAGAGCGGACGACGACCTTCCAAATCCAGCCAATGAGTGTGCCCATAGCGACTACCAGAAAAACTTCTGCGGCAACGCCACTCCAAACGAAACCGCCGCCTCCGGCCATTCCACCTTCATGGAAATAGGTGAACGGAATGCCATGAGGAGCGAAGCAGTCGGCGCAGGATATTGGACGAAGTAAAGCTACCCAGTTCGCGACGCCAAGAACCCATGCCGAAGCGAAAAATGAAATGGCATATCGTTGCGTTGACGCTCTTATGGATTGCTTATCTACGGGTTGGTCGCAAAGAGTGAAAACCCACCAAACCAAAGCGGCGATCGCGACTCCAATCACGGTCTCGCCGACTATTCTGATCAACAGGCTTAGCATAAACTCGGCGAAAACCCTTCGAATGTGAAACGCTTGGAGAACAACATAAGCGAGGCCAACGGACCACCCAATACCTTCGAGCACGAATCCGTCGTTCCGGCCCAAAAGGAAAAGGAGCCCCGCTACAATTAAGGCTCTAACCAGGCTTAGGCCTCCCCAGAAAAAAAACCAGTACTTTCTGCTTCGAGTCAAAGAACGAAGCCGCCTCCACCTCTTCGCAGCCCAGAACGTGAAACCGGCGCACGGGAACCAGAAGGATCCCGATAACCACATGTGTTCCAGAAGGTAGACGACCCACATTTTGCGTATGTCTTGCAGTTCTAAGACGCCTCTTAGATGTTTTAGATTCTTGCCCGCAGGTAACGCGACTCGATGTCAAAGCCGCTTCGGGAGCGAGATTCTCCCAGCCTCACCCTATCGGGCACATTGTTGTATGTTTGCCACGCTTTGAACCAGCCACCACATAAACAGTCCTTAAGTCTATGAAAACACAGCGACAATCACCCGTCCATTCGGCCGCCAAACTGCTATTCTTTCAATACCTTGGCATTTCAGACCACCATTGAGCGCAGCGTTGAAACCAGCGGTGTGGGCCTCCACACGGCTGTGCGTGGCCGCCTGAAGTTCAATCCTGCGCCGCCCGACACAGGCATTGTCTTCCGTCGCACCGATCTCGATAACTTCTCCATCGAAGCCCACGGACGCAACGTCGCACGCGTCAGCTACGCCACTAGCCTGATGAAAAAGGGCGTCTGGCTTTCCACCACGGAGCACGTTCTTGCCGCGATCTATTCTTGCGGCATCGACAATATTTATGTGGACGTGGACGCGCTCGAAATCCCCATTCTCGATGGCTCCGCGCGCCCGTTTATTGACATGCTCTCGCAGGCCGGCGTCCGCAAGCTGCGCCGTCGCCGCCGTTTTCTGAAGGTGCTCGCGCCGCTCGAAATCGCCGAAGGTGACCGCCGCATCGGCATTTATCCCGCGGACTCGCTGCAAATCAGTTGCTACGTGGATTACGCCCACCCGCTCGTCGGCCGCCAGCAAATCTCCATCGAGGTGGATGGCGCGTCGTTCATCAAAAATCTCGCCTCCGCCCGCACGTTCTGCTTTTATCACGAAGTCGATCGCCTGCGCGCCGCGGGCCTCGCGCGCGGCGGCTCGCTCGAAAACGCCATCGTTCTCACGCAGGATGGCGTAATGAATGGCCCGCTGCGTTCGCCCGACGAATTCGTCCGCCACAAAGCGCTCGACCTCATCGGCGATCTCGCTCTGGTCGGTCGTCCGCTGCTCGCACGCGTCGTGGCGCACAAGGCCGGGCACGCGCTTCACACCCAGCTCGTTGCCAAGTTGCTCAACAATCGCTCGCTCTGGGCCGAAACGACGTTCTCCCACGCCATACCCCACGCTGCATCCCGCCGCTCCCTCGAACGCGAATCCGCGCTCGCCGCCCCAGTCCCGGTTCCCGCCGCCGATTGACGCATCGTTTTTCCCGTCCCAATTCAGAATTCGGCTTGCGCAGCATTTGTCTCCCGCGCGGCATGGGAGTAACTTCTCATTCGCAACTCGCATTCATGGGAGCATCCAGCGCACCGTGATCTTTGAACGAGAGGCGTTCTACTTCGTCGATGGCCAATAAAGACTTCGCAGTCCTTATTCTCGCCGCGGGCAAAGGCACCCGGCTCAAATCGAACCTCGCCAAAGTGTTGCATCGCGCGGGTGGACGTACGCTTGTCGAACACGTCGTCGCCGCCTGCGGACCCCTCCGCGCAAAATCAATCCACGTCGTCGTCGGCCATCAAGCGGATCAGGTCGCTGCCGCAATCGCTTCCACGGGAGCGAAAACCGTCCTCCAGCAGCCACAGCGCGGCACCGGCCATGCGATGCTCGTTGCTCGCCGCGCTCTCGGCGGCGCAAAACACGTTCTCGTCTTGCCCGGCGACGCGCCCCTCATCCGCACGGAAACACTGCAATCCCTGATTCGCACGCATCGCGATGGCGCTGCCGCAGCCTCAATTCTCACTGCCGTTCTCGCCGATCCGTCAGGCTATGGCCGCATCATCCGCCGCTCCGATGGCCGCGTCGCCGCCATCGTTGAACAATCGAAGCTTGCTGAAAATCAGCTCGAGATCAATGAGATCAATTCCAGCATCTACTGCTTTTCTCTCACCAAACTTTGGCCTGCGATGGCGCGCCTCAAGCCCGACAACGTCCATCGCGAGCTCTACCTCACCGACGCCATCGCGCTTCTCGCTCAGCAGGACGAAACCGTCCTCGCGCAAATCGCTCCCGATTCCGCCGAAATTCTCGGCTGCAACACCCGCGCCGAACTCGCCGAAGTTGATCGCGTTTTCCGCCGCCGCGCCGCTGCGCGCTGGATGGATGCTGGCGTCTCAATTCAATTCCCAGACACGATAGTGATCGATCCCGATGTTTCCATCGGACAGGACACCGTCATTGAGCCCAATGTGCAGTTACTCGGCTCAACGCGCATCGGCGCGGATTGCGTCGTCCGCACCGGATCGGTGATCAGCGATTGCACCATCGCGGACGGCGTAATCGTCAAACCCTATTCGATCTTAAACGCCAGCCGCATCGCGGCAGCAGTACAAGTCGGCCCTTTCACGCATCTTCGCGAAGCCGCCGATCTCCGCGAAAATTCACGCATAGGCAATTTCGTCGAAGTGAAAAAATCCACCATCGGCGCCGGCGCGAAAGCCATGCACCTCAGTTATCTCGGCGATGCCAAAATCGGCGAAAAGACCAACATCGGCGCCGGCACGATCACCTGCAATTACGACGGCGTTTACAAAAATCCGACTACCATTGGCCGCGGCGTTTTCATCGGGAGTGACACCGCCCTCGTCGCGCCGGTTCGCGTCGGCGATGGCGCTTACGTCGGCGCCGGTTCCGTGATCACCGAAAATGTCCCCGCAGATGCGCTCGCCATTGCCCGAGGCCGCCAGGCCAATAAGCCAGGCTGGGCGCGCAAGCGCCGCCGCGAATTTGCGGCTTCATCGTCCAAAGCAGCTCGCTCACACCGCCCACGCCGCGCCGCAAATAAAAAGGCGGCTCGCGCAAAACGCGCCAGCCGCCGTAAGTCTCGCTAATCGAATTTTGTCTACGCTCTACTGCACCGTCGCAGTAGCCGTCGCTGCCACCGGCAGCAACATCGCCGCCAGCGTCGGATCCGCGCTCAGATGTCCCGGATAATCTTTCACGTACCGCGCCAGCCCGGGCAGCAAGAACGCGTGATAGTGAAAATCCTTCATCTCCGTCAACGCGTTCGTCACGGTCCAGTGATCGAACGTCAGCCGGTAGAGCGCCACCATCGTCCCCGTGCGGTCCCGTCCTTGCCGGCAATGCACGAACACTTTTTTACCTTGCGGGTTGTGCATCAGGTTGAGGAACGCGATCACCTCGTCGTGCGTCGGTTCGCTCCGCCCGCTCCAGGGCAAGCTCAGAAACTGCATCCCCGTCGCCTCGACCAATTTCTTCTCGTGTGCGATC
>DASTCZ010000132.1:0-18116 GCA_035710585.1 Candidatus Acidiferrales bacterium
GTGAACGCGCGGGCGAGCCGCGCAGCCGACATGGTGGCCTCTGTGCCACTCGAGACGAACCGGATTTTCTCGATGCTGGGAATCGCGCGCGCAATCCGCTCGCCCAGTTCGATCTCAAGGTCGTTCGTTACGCCGTAACTCGTCCCGCGTTTGGCCTGCTCGGCAATCGCCGCGGTCACGGCCGGATGCGCGTGGCCGCAAATCAATGCGCCCCAGGAACAGATGTAATCGATGTAAGAGTTTCCGTCGGCGTCGAAAAGCCGCGCGCCTTCGCCGCGCTCGATCACCAGCGGCCGCGCGCCGACGCTGCGAAATGCGCGCACGGGGCTATTCACGCCGCCGACAAGGACGGCTTCCGCACGCCGAAACAGTTCTTCAGACCGCGTGGTCTTCCGTGCCAATTATTTCTTCCTGAATTGAGTCACAAACCGGAGGGCCAACTTACCATACTCGATCACGGCGTTAGCAATGCTTCAGCCAGCGCGCCAAATCCTTCGCGTGATATGTGAGCACGATGTTCGCGCCCGCGCGCTGAATGGCCGTGAAGATTTCGAGCACCACGCGCTGCTCGTCGATCCATCCGTTTCGGGCCGCCGCTTTCACCATCGCGTATTCGCCGCTCACGTTATAGGCGCCCACCGGCACGTCGAACTCCTCACGCACGCGCTGAATCACATCGAGATATGGAAGCGCCGGCTTTACCATCACCATGTCCGCGCCTTCTTCGATATCCGTGCGCACCTCGCGCAAAGCTTCGCGGACATTCGCTGGATCCATCTGGTAGCTGCGCCGGTCGCCGAATTGCGGCGCCGATTGCGCCGCCTCGCGAAATGGCCCGTAAAATCCCGAACAGTATTTCGCCGCGTAAGAAAGTATCGCCACGTCCTGAAATCCATTTGCATCGAGCGCCGTACGTATCGCGCCCACGCGTCCATCCATCATGTCGCTCGGCGCGACAATGTCAGCGCCCGCACGCGCGTGCGAGAGCGCTTCATTGGCCAAAATTTTCACAGTCGCGTCGTTTTCCACCTCGCCGTTTTTGATCACGCCGCAATGCCCGTGGTCGGTGTATTCGCACAGGCACACGTCCGTTAGCACGAGCAGATTCAGCTTCGCCTTGCGAACCGCTTCCACCGCACGCTGCACAATTCCAGTCGCAGCCGCCGCTTCGGAACCGGTGGCATCTTTTTTTTCGGGAAGCCCGAACAAAATAATCGCCGGAATGCCAAGCTGCTCGACTTCGCGCGCTTCCTCCAGGAATTTGTCCACCGACTGCTGCGCCACTCCCGGCATCGAGCTCACTTCGTTTCGCACGCCGCTGCCCGGACACACGAACATGGGATAAATCACGCCGTCTGTCGTCAGTTTCGTTTCGCGGACGAAGCCGCGCATCAATTCGTTGCGCCGCAACCTTCGCGGCCGATGCACTGGAAAACTCATGTGCGCACTCCTTTTGGCATTCGCGACGAAAAATATTGGGTCAGCGCATCGATAAACGCATCTGTCGTGGCCTGCGGCGCTTCTACGGCGATCGGCAATCCCGCTTCGCGAATCGCTGCGGCTGTAACGGGACCGATGGCCGCCAGTGGCACACGCTCAAACGCTTCGCGTCCAACGCGCGCCAGCAAATTCTGAAACGCAGACGCGCTGAAAAACGAAATCACGTCGACGTCGCCGCGCCGGACCGCCGAAAGCGCCGAGCTGGCCATATCTCCAGGCTCGACGGTGCGGTATGCGACAACCTCAGTAACGATCGCGCCCGCCGCAGCCAGCGCATTGGGCAGCTCCGAAGTCGCATGGTCGCTTCGTGGAAGCAGGACGCGTTTGCCCGCGAGTTCGCTCGCCATTTCGCGCGCCAATTCGACACCCCGGAATTCCTCCGCCATGTGCCCGACCATGAATCCCGCCGCCGCTGCCGCCTCCGAAGTTGCCGGACCAACCGCGGCCACGAATACCGGCTTCTCGGCAGACTGCACCGCGGACGGTTGCCCTCCAAGAGCCCGGCACCGCGCGGCAAAAAATCGCGCCGCGTTTGCGCTCGTAAACAAAAGCCAGTCAAAACTCGCGAGATTGCCGATCGCAGCGTCGAGCGGGGCGGAATCCTTTGGCTCAGCGAACGCGATCGCGGGCAGCGAAATCACATTTGCGCCGAGCGCCGCCAATTTCGCCGAAAGCTCACGCGACTGATCGGCCGCGCGCGTAATCACCACGCGCACTCCCGCCAGCGGGTTAGCTTCAATTTCCGGCAACGTTTCTCCCCGCAACTTGCAAAATTCGCTCCGCGCCACCGGCAAATAGCTCTTCCGCGGCGCGACGCCCGAGCGACTCCGGAGAATCCTCCTCACCGCTTACCCTGGTGCGGACGTAGTCTCTGCCGTCAAGCGACACGATGCACGCGTCCATCACGAGCCTTCCGCTCTCCGTTCGCGCCCACGCGCCGAGAGGTATCTGACACCCTCCCTCTACCTCGCGCAAGAGCTCCCGCTCCGCGAGCACGGCCGCGCGCGTTGCGCGATGGTCGAGCCTCGCGACCGTCTTGATTACCGCCTCGTCGTCGCGCCGCGTTTCGATTCCCAGGGCGCCCTGTCCCACTGCGGGCAAGCTTACCTCGCACGAAAGCGTTTCCGTGATGCGCGCTGCTAATCCCAAGCGATCCAAACCCGCCCACGCCAGGACGAGAGCATCGCAATCGCCGGCATCCAGTTTCTTAAGCCTCGTGTCCACATTTCCGCGCAATTCAACGAATTCCAAATCCGGCCGGGCGCGCATCAATTGCGCACGACGCCGCAGGCTGCTCGTGCCCACTCGCGAGCCGTGCGGCAGATCCGCAAGTTTGCGCCCGCTTGAAGAAATCAGCGCATCGCGCACGTCCACGCGTTCGCAGATCGCTGCAATCGTCAGTTCCTCCGGGATCTCCGTTGGCACATCCTTCATGCTGTGTACCGCCAGATCGATTTCGTCGCGCAGCAGCGCTTCCTCGATTTCTTTGACAAACACGCCCTTGCCGCCAAACGCAGTCAGCGGCGCGCTCTGTTGCCGGTCGCCTGTCGTTTTGATCACGCGGATTTCGCAAACCGCTGCGCACTCGCGCTCCAGACGCACTTTGACGAAATTCGCCTGCCACAGCGCCAGCGCGCTTCCCCGCGAACCAATGCGCAACGGACGGCTCACTATCCGTCGCCATCCAAGTCAAATAGTCGCCGAAGGGCTTCCAGATCGGCGAGCCGCTGGCCAGCGTCACGCTCATGCCGCAATCGCTCCACACGGTTCATCACGAACCGGTTCATCACGTCGCCGGTGATTTTTTCCAGCCGCTCGCGCTGATCCGGCGGTAAATCTGCGCCATTCAACCGCTCGCGCAGCATTGCTTCGCCTTCGTCGCGCAGTTTCGCGCGCAGTTGCTCTACGACAGCGTTGATTTGAACACCCGCCTGCCACGCTTCGAACTTTGCCACGTGTTCAGTAACGATAGCCTCCGCGCGAGGAATCTCACCGGCGCGCGCGCGTTTGTTTTCTTCCACGATTCCGCTCAGATCGTCCACGTTGTAGAGATACACGTTGTAAAGTTCCCCAACATCTCGCGCGACGTTTCTCGGCACGCCGAGATCGATCAGGAACAGCGCGCGATTCTCCCTCGCGTTCATCGCCCGCTCGATCAGCGCGCGCGTCAAAATCGGCTCCTCTGCGCTGACGGAAGTCACTACCATATCCGGTGCACGCAGCGCTTCCTCGATTTCGGTCCACGGCGCCACTTCTCCGCCGAACTGCGCCGCCAAATCCATCGCGCGTTCCCGCGAACGGTTCGCCACCATGACCCGCGCGATGCCGCGGTTGCGAAGGTGCTCCACGACTTGTTCGCTCACGGCGCCGGCGCCCAAGATGAGCGCGCAGCGATTCTTCAATTTGCCGAAGATTTGCTCCGCAAGCTTCACACCCGCAAACGCTACCGACATCGGCCGCGTCGCAATCTCCGTTTCGCTGCGCACGCGCTTGCCGACTTCCAGAGCCGCCTGAAACATCCGGTTCAGCACCGGGCCCGTTGACCGCGCCTCCAGCGCGGCCTGATACGCGTCGCGAATCTGCCCCAAAATCTCCGCTTCGCCGAGCAGCATCGAATCCAGGCCTGCGGCAACGCGAAACGCGTGCCGCAC
The DNA here is from genome assembly GCA_035710585.1 of Candidatus Acidiferrales bacterium. Taxonomy (GTDB): domain Bacteria; phylum Acidobacteriota; class Terriglobia; order Acidiferrales; family UBA7541; genus DASTCZ01. The sequence goes on from DASTCZ010000132.1 coordinate 4,152, forward strand.
AGCTTCCGCATCGCGATGTCGGTAAAGCGCACCATTCAGCGAGCTCGCATCGAGCTTGTGAAATCCAACTAAGTAATTTTCTAGCGAAGTGATTCCGTCTGTGGACTCATCCGCAGGCACGCCGTAAAGCTCGCTGCGATTGCAGGTCGAGAGCACTACCGACTCGCCAAGAATTCTCTCCGCGCGCAGCTCTTCCGCCGCGCGGCGCGCCTGCGCGGGCGTAAAAGCAAGCCGCTCGCGCACGTCGAGCGGCGCCGTGCGATGGCTCACTCCGATCAGCACAATCTGCAACTTGTTCTTGCCCCTTCGAAAATCCTCGGCGCGAACCGATCCGCGCCTGCTCGTTTACCAGTGGGCCTACATCAATAAAACTTGTGATAGTGCGACAGATACACATTCACGATGCTGTAGCTGAAAAGCACCGCGAAAAAATTGGCCACGCAGAGCGCCGAAGCCCGCGCGCCGCGCCACGCGGGCGTTCGCCCCAGCCACAAGTACGCGAGATAAATCACGAAGAGCAGCACCGTCACGATTTCCTTCGGGTCGCCGCTCCAATATTTCCCGTGCAGCCGGTGCGCCCACACGAACCCAAATGCCATCCCCATGCACATGGCGATCACGCCCACGCCCACGGCGCTGCGGCTCATGCGCTCCAGCACATCGAGCGCCGGGAATCTCCAGAAGACGCGCCCGGGCCGGTGCCCGCGCAGAATCCGGTTTTGGATCAGAAAAATCGCGCTCAACACAAACGCGAGCGCAAATGCCGAGTACGCCAAAATGTTCAGCGTCACGTGCAGAGCGAAAATCGGACCCCGCGCCGGAGTCGCGTGCGGCAGCGCTTCATGCGCGTGCGATATCGCAAACAGCGCGATCACGATCGGCAGCGCAAACGGCCCCACCGACCTTTGCCTGTGTACGAACTCCAAGCTCAGGTAGGTCGCTCCCAGCAGCCACGCAAATAGCGAGAGCGACCCCCACAAGTCCTCGTAAGGCACCGCGTGCACCATATGCGCGCGCTCGAGGAGCGCGTAGTAGTGCAACACCAGCGCCGCCACCAGCCCGCACGTTGCCGTCCAGCCGGTCACGGCGCTTTCCGCGTACAAATTCCGCGTGTACGCGCCAAAACTGAGCACGTAAAGCAAAAGCGTTGCAAGCACAAGCAATGTCATGAGCAGAGGTCTGTCAGGCCGGATTTCAGCTGATTGCCAGGAAACATTATAGCCTTCCCGCGAAGTTCCAACACGGCGGCGCGGCCTCGGCCCGCCCGGTGAAGAAAGTCCGCGCCGACCCATTGAGAACCATTCCGCCGCATCCCACGCAGCCCGCTTCTGCTATCATCATTGAGCCGCAAGTGCCGCCATGAGTGCCCCGGTTGCCCAATCGTCCGTCGAGGACCGCAAAGCTCTCTTTCTGAGCGCCTGCCGCTGCGAGCCGATCCCGCGCGTTCCGGTCTGGATGATGCGCCAGGCAGGCCGTTATCTTCCTGAGTATCGCGAAATCCGCGCGAACCACCCATTTCTCGAAGTCGCGAAGACTCCCGAACTTGCCGCCGAGGTTTCGCTCCAGCCTTTTCGCGCGCTTGCGGTCGATGCGGTGATCGTTTTTTCGGACATTCTGATTCCCGCCGAAGCGATGGGGCTTGGCCTCGAACTCACTGACGGCGGGCCGGTGCTTCCAGATGCGATCCGCGATTCGCGTGGCGTCGAAAAGCTCCGTGAATTTGATCCCGAAGTAGAGACCCGCTTCGTCAGCGATGCAATCCGCCTGCTCGCTCGCGAACTCGGTCCGCAGGTTCCAATTCTCGGCTTCGCAGCGGCTCCGTGGACGCTTGCCTGCTATCTCGTCGATGGCCGCGGCCGCGAAGGCTTTCCCGCGACAAAGTCGATGATGTATTCCGAGCCTGCGCTTTTCCGCACTTTGCTTGCAAAGATCGCTCGCTGCACGGCCGCCTACCTCAAATCGCAGATTGCGGCCGGGGCAGCAGCCGTGCAGATTTTTGATACCTGGGCCGGTGAACTTTCGGTGTACGACTATCGCGCCTTCGCGTTGCCGGCCACGCAGCAACTGATCTCCGAAATCGACGATGGGCACACGCCGGTGATCTTGTACACAAAGGCCTCGAATCACCTGATCGCGGATGCCGCGACCACCGGCGCCGACGTGCTCAGCGTCGATTGGCGTGCGGATCTCGGCGAACTTCGCCGCAAATATGGCTCTCGCATCGCGCTGCAAGGAAATGTGGATCCCACTGTGCTTCTAAGCTCTCCGCAATGCATCGAGCGCGCCGTCTCGCGCACTGTCGATCTTACCGGCGGCTGCGGCCACATTCTGAATCTGGGCCACGGAATCCTGCCGAACACGCCCGTCGAAAACGCGCGAGCGTTTATCCGCGCCGGACAGAACTACCGCGTGGCCCCGCCTTGCGCCGCGAGCGCCTTTGCGCGGAATGCCAACTAGAATGACTACCGCTACCGGCTCCAGCGCCGAATTTCAGATCGCGAGCGAAAAGTTCCGCGTCTCGGAAGAATTTCTCGCTCGGTACAACCGCCCCGGCCCGAGATACACCAGTTATCCCACGGCGCCCGTCTGGAAAGACGATTTCGGTCCGGCCGATCTCGAGCGCGCCTTCGCCGCGGCTGACTCCGCTCAAACTCCGGTTTCGATTTACATGCATCTCCCGTTTTGCGAGAGCCTCTGTCTTTTCTGCGCGTGCAACGTGGTCATCTCAAAAGATAAATCCGTGCTGCCGCCGTATCTCGCCACCCTCAAAACGGAAATCGACCGATTCTCGAAGCACGTTTCGCGCTCGCGTGTCGTCGTGCAATTTCATTGGGGAGGCGGAACGCCCACATATCTCACCCCTCCACAGATGGAGGACTTGTTCGGGTTCACGCGAGAGCGTTTCTCTTTCGCGCCCGACGCTGAAATCGGAATCGAGGTCGATCCGCGCGTCACCTCTATTGCGCATCTCGAATCGCTCCGCAAGCTCGGCTTCAATCGCCTCAGTCTCGGCATCCAGGATTTCCACGAGGAAGTGCAGAACGCAATTCACCGCGTGCAGCCCTTCGAAGCCACACGCGAACTCATCGACGCAGCGCGCGCGCTCGGCTTCGATAGCATCAACGTCGATTTAATTTACGGCCTTCCGTACCAGACCGCTGACCGTTTCCGCGCCAGCGTCGCACAAGTTGTCGAACTCGCGCCCGACCGCGTCGCAATGTTCAGCTACGCCCATGTGCCCTGGCTTAAGAAGCAGCAAGGCTCCTTCGCCGCGCATCTGCCTGAAGGCATGGAGAAATTCCGGATTTTCTGCGCCGGACTTCAGGCGTTTCTCGACGCCGGATATCTCTATATCGGCATGGACCACTTCGCGCGGCCGGGCGACGAATTGGCCGTGGCGCAAAAAAATCGCACACTTCACCGCAATTTTCAGGGCTACACCACCAAAGCCGGAGCCGATCTTTATGGAATGGGAGTCAGCTCCATCAGCGCGATTGGCGGCGAGTACGCTCAGAACGAACGCGCGGTGTCCGCATATGCCGAGGCCATCGAGCGCGGCGGACTTGCCACCATGCGTGGCTACCGATCCTCGCCGGAGGACGCATTGCGGCGCGCCGTCATTAGCCGGCTCCTTTGCCACACCGTGATTCCAAAACGCGAAATCGAGGATGAATTCGGCGTTAGATTCGACGATCACTTTGCTTCCGAATTGAAGCAGCTCGAGCCGTTTGCCGAGGATGGCCTCGTCACGCTGACTCCCGCCGAAATCCGGGTCACCTGGCTCGGCCGAGTTTTCATTCGCAACGTCGCCATGCTATTTGACGCCTATCTCGAAAGGCAGCAGGCCGATTCACGTCCGCTCTTCTCGAAGACCCTCTAGTCCGGCAGTCTCCGCAGCTTATTGCTCCAAATCTGTTCGCGATTCCTTACTTTTTCTAGCCCTGGAAGTCTAACCATGCATCTCGCTCGCCCTGGAGCCGGCATGGAAAAGCTGCTTACCGACATTCGATTCGCTCTCCGCACGCTTGGCAAAAATCCCGCATTCGCCACCGTCGCAATTCTCGTGCTCGCACTCGGAATCGGCGCGACGTCCGCGATCTTCAGCGTCGTCAACGCCGTCCTTATTCGTCCGCTCCCTTACAAAGACCCCGCGCGCCTCGTGGCCATCTCGAGCACTTACCAGCGCAATGGCGCCACCCGCTCGTTTGCCACCGTCAGCCTCAACGAAGTCGAGACCTGGCGCCGGGAGAGCCGTTCCCTCGATGCGCTCGGCAGCTTCGTTTTTAGCGCCGTGCCCGTCACCGTCGGCACCGATTCCATGTTTCTCATCACCGCCGCGGCCGACCCTGAGCTCCTCGAAACACTCGGCATCTTTCCGCAGATGGGCCGCAATATTCCGGGGAGCGGCAGCTCGCAGAAATCAAATACCACGCTGATCTCGCACAAACTCTGGGTCGCCGCATTCCATTCCGATCTGGATGCCGTAGGCCGCACCCTCACCGTGGATGGCGATCTCTTCACGGTCGGGGGCGTGCTGCCGGCAGACTTCCAATTCCCGCGCGCCGACGCTTCCTATGCCGACGACCAGCCCGACCTCCTGTACCCGGTCGCGAACATCGCTGATATGTGGGGACGCAATTCCACTCAGTGGTTTGCCATCGGCCGCTTGAAACCCGCGGTCACTCTCGCGCAGGCGGATTCGGAATTGAAAGCCATCACCTCGCGATTCGCCGCGCAAAATCCCGCCAGCGGCGGGCTTGGAACGCAACTCGCGCCACTCGATTCCGAAACCACGGCCAAAGTTCGCCCCGCGCTCATCTTGATGCTCGGCATTTCCGTGGTGCTGCTGCTGATTGCCTGCACCAACATCATGAATTTGCTCTTTTCCCGGGCCGCCGCTCGCGGGCGCGAAATGGCCATTCGCAAAGCCGTCGGAGCCTCTCGTGGGCGGCTCATGCGGCAGATGCTTACTGAGAGCGCCTGTCTCACGTTTCTCGCGGGCATTCTCGGCGTCGTTCTCGCGCGCATCGTTCTCGATTCGCTGGTGAGCCTTTCGCCGGCTCATTTGCCAGTCTCGGGCCGCGTGGGCATCGATTGGACCGTCCTCGCATTTACGTTCGTGATTTGCTCCCTGGCCGCGCTCATCGCTGGAGGTCTTCCCGCGTTGCACCGCAGTCGCGGGGCCGATGATCTTGTAAGTGCCGCCGGAAATCGTGCGTCGGGCAGCCGCGCGCTTGCGCAATTTCAGCGCGTACTGATGGTCGCGCAAATGGCCCTGGGAGTCGGCCTCCTCGCCGCGGCGGGAGTGCTCGCGCACAGCCTGCTTAAACTCAGTTCGGTTAATCCCGGGTTTCGCACCCAGGGCACGATTGGCTTTGAGCTCGCGTTTCCCAGCGGCCGTCCGGAATTGGCCAGCCGGCTTTCGCGCCAAATCCTCGAAGCCACTCGCGCCATTCCGGGCGTAGCCTCCGCGGGTTGGATCACGCATCCGCCGCCGGAAACTCGCGCCGGAATCTTCATGCTGTTTTACGTCGCGAGCGGAGAGCCGTCGAAGCTCCAGCCATTCGCGAATTACCAGATCACGAGTGAAGATTATTTCGCCACGGCGGGGATTCCGCTCGATCGAGGCCGCGACTTTACTCTGGGCGACGCGAAGAGCGCGCCGCAGGTCGCGATCGTGAACGAAACTCTCGCGCGCCAATATTTTCCGCGTTCAGATGCGCTCGGGCAAAAAGTTGTAACGCCCTGGGACGGCAAAAACAATCCGCGCGAAATCGTCGGCATCATTCGCGATATTCACGATCGCGGCCTCGGCGAAAAATCCATTCCCACGCTTTACATTCCCTATCAGCAATTCGCGCTCGCCTACGGAGGCGCGGTGGTGCGGATTGAAATCGCTCCTGAATCGGTGATCCCAGAAATCCGCCGCCGGATTTCCCGGGTCGATCCTTCGATCGCGGTGAAAAATTTCAGCACCATCGCCGCGCGCGTTCACAAAACTCTCGACGAGCCGCGCTTCTACACCGTGATGTCAGTCGCGTGCGCGCTGATGGCAGTGCTCTTCGTCACGCTGGGGCTTTACGGCGTGGTGTCCTACTCCGTTGCCCGGCGCACTTCTGAAATCGGCATCCGCATGGCGCTCGGCGCGCCGCGGGAGGCGATTTTGCGGGGAATCCTTTGGCAGGGGCTCGGAATGGCCGCAGCAGGAATCGCCATCGGAATTGGACTTTCCCTGGCGGCGACCCGGCTGCTTCGTTCACTTCTATTCGAGGTGAAGCCGATCGACCCGGTCACGCTTGCCGCAGCCGCGGGACTGGTTCTGGCAGTTACGCTGTGCGCGAGCGCTATTCCCGCGCGTCGCGCGAGCCGCGTCGATCCAATGATCGCGCTTCGCTACGAATAGTCGTCGGCTTGCGCCATAGCGCGTTGAGGTTCAGCGCGGCCTGCTTTCAGCTCGCTTGGACAGATCGAATTTCATCGCTGCGCGAGCGCCTTCGTTTGCGCTAAGGTATCCCGCAATTCTGCTGGCAACCTTAGTCGCTCCGCCGGAGGCTCTGTGTCGCGCGATCTCGATCACCTGCAAGGCGCCTGGCAAATTTCCGCGCTCGAAATGGATGGACAGAGGGTTTCCGCGGAGATGCTTGCGGGCGCGCGTATCGAAATCTCCGGCGATCGCTTCAGCAGCATCGGCATGGGCGCCGAATATTCCGGCACGATCAGGCTCGATTCCGTCGCAAGGCCGCGACAGATCGATATGAAGTTTGATTCGGGTCCGGAGACGGGCAACGTCAATCTTGGGATTTACGAATTGCAGAAAAATGGATGGCGGCTTTGCATCGCCACACGCGGAGGCATCCGGCCAAAGAAATTTGCCACCGAGCTTGGATCGGGCTTCGCGCTCGAAACGCTTACTCACGCGAGTCTTGAAGTCGCAGCACGGAAACCAAAGCATGGGAATGGCCGCCACGCGAAAGCTGCTACGCAGCACGCTCTGACAAAACCTGCGCGTCCCTCAACGGCTACTGAACTCGAAGGCGAATGGCAAATGATTTCGGGCGTGATGAACGGCGTTGCGATGGACAAATCGATGACGCAATGGGTGAAGCGAGTCACGGAAGGAAACGTCTCGACGGTAACCGCGGGCCCGCAGACGATGCTCAAAGTCGAATTTTCCATCGACGCGAGGCAATCGCCGAAATTCATCGACTACGTCAATCTTGCCGGCGCGCTGAAGGGCAAAAAACAGGCTGGCATATATTCTCTCGAGAAGGGCGTGCTAACAGTCTGCGTTGCGGCGCCGGGATCGCCGCGGCCCATGATATTTGAATCACGGCCAGACGAAAATCACACGCTCACCGTTTGGAAGAAGGCTTAGTTTTATTTGCGCGGCAAGCGTAGGTGCGCTTGAAGCCAGTCACGCATAGCCTCTAGATATTCTGTAGACGCCGCACCGAATCCATCGCTGTCCGCTCGGCGCATCCCGTGGTCGGTGTTTGGAATGATCCGTATAGTAAAATTCAATTTTTGATTTTCGGAGATCAGCCGCTTTAAGATGTCCACAGTTTCTGGCACCTGCACGAGACGATCATGATCGGCGAAGAGGAAAAGCGCCGGCACATGTAGCGCTTTCAGCGCGGGTAGAGGGTCGTAGACCGCTTCTTTCTTGAACCATCTCGTATAGCGGTAGTCCGGGGCGTTGATCTCTGCGGGAGTCGGCAGCGCATCGAACGGGCTGTCGCGTTGTGCTTTCACGGTCGCGTACCAGCTCTTCGATTGCGCGCCTTGCAACGCGTTTTTTGCGCCTTCGTAATTTTGTCCGCTCTCGAGGTACGTCCAAATCGTCCGTCGCATTTGGCTCGCGTCGGCAACATCGCTCTCGCTCAAGCCGCCCGCGCGTAGCTCTTCCGCATAGTAGAAAATCATTTGCTCGCCGGGCGAAACCGCAGGCCCCGACACCGCGATGACGAACGAGATGTCGCGCGAACGCGAAGCAGCCAGCGGCCCAAGCCATCCGCCCTGGCTCAATCCCCACACCCCGATGCGCGCGTGATCGATATCTTTCCGAGCTTTCAGGAGATCGATTGCGGCGAGCCCATCGTCCGCCAACTCCATAAAGGGCACGGTGCGAAAATCCCCCGTCGATTCACCCACGCCGCGCTTGTCGTAGGCCAGCGCGGCAATTCCCTGCTCCGCGAACCAGTGCGCCGAAAACGAGTCTCGCGGTTGTGCGCCTGATCCGTGAAAAAGCACGACAGCGGGATATGGCGGCTTTCCTGCAGGAAGATAGAGCGCTCCGGAAAGAGTTGCGCCGTCGCTTTTGAAATGAATAGCCTCTTCTTCGATGCGGGCGCGGACGCGTTGTTGGGAGCTGGTGCATCCGCTCGTGAGTGTGAGCGTCGCCACGGTGCTCAGCGCCACTACAGTTCTCGTCCAGCGTGAACCAAATGCATTCGAAGATCGGATCGTCGGCAAAATGGGTCTGCGGATGTGCACCATTGACTGAATTTACGCACGTCACGCCGCGGGCGTTTCCGCACCTGTCGCTTCGCGCCAACTTTGTGAGATAACTCTGCCGTGCCCAGGCGCCCCCGCGTTCCCGACGCTGTGCCCGAGCCTCGCGTCGTCATCATTGGCGCCGGCATTTCGGGACTCGCGTGCGCATTTCATTTGCGCGAGCGGCGCGTCCCGTTTCTCCTGCTCGAGCGCTCCGATCGCGTTGGAGGCCTGATCGATTCGTATCAGGAAGCCGGATTTTTCTTTGAGTCCGGCCCGCAGAGTTTCCGCTTGACGCCCGCGCTCAACGAGTTGATCACCGCCGCCGGCCTCGGCGATTCGCTGCTCAAGGCCGATCCGCGCGCGCCGCGATTTATTCTTCACGGCGGAAAACTCGTGCCAGCGCCGATGTCGCCCGCTCGGTTGTTTTTCACTTCGCTGCTGGATACGCGCAGCGTGATGCACATCCTTCGCGAACCACTCGGCCGGACGCACCCGCCGCTGGCAGATGAGACGATTGCCGCGTTCACCCGCCGGAAATTCGGAGAACAGGTGCTGCAGAATTTTGTCGCGCCGTTCGTTTCCGGGATTTATGCGGGCGACGCGGAAAAATTGAGCATGCGCGCATCGTTTCCCGAAGTGCACGAATGGGAATCGCGGCACGGGAGCGTGATTCGCGGCGCGATCAAGAGCATGCGAGCAAAGCCGGCGGCGAAAGACGGCCAGCCGCGGGGACTTTGCACGTTGAAGCGCGGCAACGCTTCGCTGGCTGGGGGTCTCGGGAAATTATTGGAAATGGAACTGAATCTTGAGTGCTCGGTCGCGTCGATTGCGCCTTCGGACGGACAAACTCCCGCCCGCTTTGATGTGGTGTTCGAGCGCGAGGGCTCGCTCGGAACCTTTTCCGCGCTCGCGGTCGTGCTTGCGACGGATGCGCCGCACGCCGCGACGCTGCTCCATGACGTTGCGCCGGAATTTGCGCCGGTGCTGAATTCCATCACGTACGCGCCGATCGCCGTCGTGAGTCTTGGCTATCGCAAGACCGCACTGGGCGCTCCACTGCGCGGATTTGGCTTTCTCGCCCCGCGCTCGGAAAACGTGCACACGCTCGGGACGGTGTTCAATTCCTCGTTGTTTCCCGGGCGCGCGCCCTCCGAACATGCGCTCGTCACCAGTTTTTTTGGCGGAACGACGGAGCCGCAGGCAGTATCGTGGACCGACGAGCATCTCGTCGAGACCGCCCACGCCGAACTCGCTCGCGTCTTGCGCATATCCGGGCGGCCGACGGTCTCGCGCGTTACGCGATACGAGCGCGCGATTCCACAATACAATCTCGGGCACTTGCAGAAGATTGCGCGCATCACCGAATCTTCCCGCGCGCGCCCGGGAATTTTTCTCACTGGAAATTACTTCAGCGGGCCGTCGCTCGGCTCGTGCGCCGAACATGCCGCGCACGTGGCTTCAGAAGTCGTTGCGCTGATTAAACATCAGCAGCCTAAATACTAATTTGAGTTTTATCGGGATCGCTGACGCGATCGGGAACTACTGCAACGAACCCATCCACATCGGCCTGGAAGTCGGCTGCGGGCTTCCACCCATCGGCTCCTCCGTCACGGCGAGCGCGGCGATGTCTTCCATTTTGGCCATGGGCGGCGCGACGGCAAGCACACTTCCGCTCGAGTCGGGCATGTAAACTCCGGCGCTGATCGGAGCGCCCTTGCCGGTTTTCGGCACCATCCAAAGCTGATATTCGCGTCCCTGCGCCGGCATGGGCACATTGCTTGCAGCGATGACCACGCCCATTTTTTCGTGAATGTAAGCCTGCAGCATGGGCATTTTCCCGTCGGAAGGTTTCACGGGCATCGAGTGCGTTCCCTGCGCTTGCAGGATCGCCATCGCCTTGTCGTACGTAGCGCGCTGCTGATCGAGTTGTAGCCGCGCGCGGCGCGCATTGTCGAGCGACGCGTTTAAGTCGTTCAGATCGCGCTGCATTTTCACGTTTTGATAGAGCGAATACGCCGCAAAGAGAATCAGCACGGCCGCCGCGGCCCACGCCCATGTTGGAATCCAGGTTCGACGCACAACCGGCTCGATCCGCGTCGCGCGCTGTGGACTCGCAGCTTCGGCGCGCGCAGCTTCCATAATCTTTGCGCGCAATGATGCGGGCGGCGCCTGATCCGGCGCCGCGAGCGCCAACTGCGACACGATGTAGCGCGCCTGCGCGACGCCAGCGGTGCACGCAGGACAATTCCGCGCGAGATGAGCTTCGAGCTCCGCGCGATCGGCGCCATCGAGCGCGCCGATCGCGTACGCTTCGTAATGCTCTCTCAATTGGTCGCAAGCCGCCATATTCAATCGGCCATCACGCTACGCATAGGCCGCCAACTCCTGCCGCAATTTCAAAAGCCCATTGCGGATCCAGCTCTTCACGGTTCCCAGTGGCTCCATCAATTTTTCAGCGATCTCACTGTGTGACATTCCGTCGAAATACGCGAGCTCGATCGCGCGCCTTTGTTGCGCGGGCAATTCCGCCATCACGCCGCGGACTTTTTGCGCGCGCGTTTCGCGGTCAGCGATGGTTTCGGGATCAGGCGCGGAGCACACCAGTTCGCGCGCGCCGAAATCGTCTTCGCGGCTGCGCTGCTTTTCGCGTTTGAGCCGAAGCGTATCGAGCGCGCGATTCCGGGCCAAGGTCAGCAGCCAGGGTTCGAGCGGCCCGCGCTGCGCGTCGTAGAGACGCGCGTTGCGCCAGAGCTGCAGGAAAATGTCCTGCGTGACCTCTTCGGCGGTTGGCCGCTGCTGCGTGATGCGATAGACGAGTGAAAAGACCGCGCGGCTGTGCCGATCGTAGAGCGTTTCGAGTGCATCAGCGTCGCGCTGAACGAGCCGCTCCATCAGCGAGGCGTCGGTCGGCTGCGGTTCGGCGGAGCGAAACGGCACAACGCTGAGCAGCAGGCTGCTCAGGATGGAGCCGATTTGTTCCACGCGCATCACGAACGAATATTCAGCACCGGGTGAAATCGGGACACCACTCGACGCCAAATGGGCTTGAAGCCGCATTAGAATACCCGCGTTCAAAAGGAAATACGATATTTCGGAGGATTCGGATGTCAGTGATGCACGAGCGATTGGGCAAGGAATCTGATCCGGCCCTCAGCGGCTAAAGCCGTTTGAAACCCAGTGCTTGACGGCACGCCTGCCTGCCGGCAGGCAGGGCTAAAGCCGTGCCCTGACGAAAAGCTCGACACTGCAAACGGAACTTCATCAGTAGGCGCGGGCGAAAATGCCGCGTTCCTTCGCGTCTTTATTGCAGAGGACGCATTTGCCAGAGGCGGCAGGCTGATCGAGAGGAATGCAGCGCATGGTGGCTTTGGTCTCTTCCTTGATTTTCGCTTCGCAGGCTGAATCGCCGCACCAAAAAGCGAAGGCAAAGCCATTTTCGACAGCTTGCTTGAATTCGTTGTAGTCGGTCACATCGCGTGTGCGCGACTTGCGGAATTCCAGCGCCTTCGCGTGCAGCGATGACTGAATTTCCGCGAGCATTTTGCCAACGGTCTCGGCGATGCCTGCCATTGCCGCGGGAGATTTTCCGTCGCGTCCGGGCTTATCACGGCGGGCGAGCATCACGCTCTGCTTTGCGAGATCTTTGGGGCCGAGTTCGATGCGCAGGGGCACGCCGCGCATTTCCCAATCGTTGAATTTGAAGCCGGGGCTGAAGCCTTCGCGCTCGTCGGTGATTACGCGATAGTTGGCAGCAATCAGTTCCACTTTTAACTTGCGCGCAGCTTCGACGGTCTGGGAGCGCTCCTCGTCTGTTTTGAAAATGGGGACGATCACCACCTGGTAGGGCGCGAGCTTGGGAGGCAGAACGAGGCCCTGATCGTCGCCGTGCGTCATGATGATGGCGCCGACGAAGCGGGTGGAGAGTCCCCACGAAGTGGTCCAACAGAACTGCAGCACGCCATTTTTATCGAGATAGCGAATTTCGAAGGCCTTGGCGAAATTCTGGCCGAGATTGTGCGAAGTGCCAGCCTGCAGCGCTTTGCCATCGCCCATCATGGCTTCGATGGCATAGGTGATGTCTGCGCCCGCAAATTTTTCCGACTCCGATTTGCGGCCGGGGATCACGGGGATCGCCGCGTCGTTGACAGCCATGTCGGTGTAGATATCGAGCATCTGGCGCGTTTCGGCTTCGGCTTCATCGAGCGTCGCGTGGGCCGTGTGTCCTTCTTGCCAGAAAAATTCCAGCGTGCGGAGGAAAAGTTTGGTGCGCAGCTCCCAGCGCACCACGCTATTCCATTGATTGATGAGCACGGGTAAATCGCGATAGGACTGAATCCATTTCGCGTAAGCGTGGCCGATAATCGTCTCCGACGTGGGACGAATCACGAGAGGCTCTTCGAGTTTTTCGCCGCCGCCGATGGTGACCACGGCGAGTTCCGGAGAGAAGCCCTCGACGTGTGATTTTTCCTTTTCGATAAAACTCTTGGGAATCAAAAGGGGAAACGCCGCATTCATGTGGCCAGTGGCCTTGAAGCGGCGATCGAGCGCAGCGGTGATATTTTCCCAAAGCGCCCAGCCATAGGGGCGGACGATCATGCAGCCGCGGACAGGCGCGTAATCGGCCAGTTCGGCGCGGAGAACGAGCTGGTTGTACCACTCGTTGTAGTCTTCGGAGCGAGTTGGCAGTTTCTGGTCCGCCATTTTGGGAAACCTAGGTCCTTTCGGCGAGAATTCCGCCTGAAAAATGAAAATCGAGGCTATCGGACGCTGTCCATCGTGTCAATTCCGACAAGCGCGAGTCGGCCGAACTAGCGTTGGGAAGGCGTTACTTCAAGTTGTACTTTAAGAATGAGTGCGCCGCAAAAAGAAAAACACGCGTTTTTTTGCAACGATGTGAAACTAAAGCTACTTACAGCGAAAGCGAGGCTAATGATGTGAATATAAAGGCACTTATGGCCGATCGCCAGCCGGATGGCTGTCGAGCGGACAGAACCTTACGTTGAGCTATTGAGGGAACCGGATGATGCGAGGGCGGAGACAAACTCTCTCCAAGCATACGGTTGCACAGTTATACTCATAATGCAAGATATTTCTGCGGCAACTGCGGCTGCGGCTCGCGAAATAGAGCCTGGCGACCGACACGGAACAGAAGATGTTGGGAGGGCGATTCGGATGGCGGCGTGGAGAATGATGCGACGCTTCGCGCTGGCGGGCCTAGCGATCGCCGGAAGTGTGGGCGCAAACGCGCAAACCGCGCCAGTGATGGGCTATCGAGTGGTGGCGCGATTCCCGCATTTGACCCAGAGCTACACGGAGGGTTTTTTCTATCGCGACGGATTCTTCTACGAGGGCACTGGAATTGAAGGGCGCTCTTCGGTGCTCGTGATCGAGCCTGCGAGCGGAAAGATCATCAAGCATGTGGACCTTGGGCCGCAATATTTTGGCGAAGGTGTCGTCGATTGGGGCGAC
>DASTCZ010000133.1:0-5092 GCA_035710585.1 Candidatus Acidiferrales bacterium
ACCTCCCGCCGGACGCCGCGGCGGCACTCCCGCGCCGGCCGCGCCGCAGCAGGAACCTGGCGCCTACGAAAAATTTCTTCGCGCAGCCTACACGGCGCACGCCGTCGCCGTGATCGGCGGACAGGGCGGCCGGAAATCCACGGGCATGCACCTCACGCACACAGGCATTCTCGGATTCGTGCAGTATTTCGATGAGCCCGTCGTCAGCATCGCGCCCGAAGACCAGGACCAACTCGAGCGCTACCTCAATTCCGGCAAAACTCCGCGCATCCACATCAACGTGCAGAATCGCGTCACCGATGGTCCCGTCGAATCCGCCAACGTCGTCGGCGAAATTCGCGGTTCCGAGCACCCCGAGCAGGTCGTTGTCGTGGGCGGCCATCTCGATTCCTGGGATCTCGCCACCGGCACCACCGACGACGGCTGCGGTGTCGCCACCACTCTCGGCGCCGCTGAAGCCATCGTGCGCTCCGGCATAAAACCGCGCCGCACCATTCGATTTGTACTATTCACCGGTGAAGAGCAAGGCCTGATGGGCTCGGTCGCCTACGTGAAAAATCACGCCAACGAAATGGCCAATCACGTCGCCGCTGTGATTCTCGATTCCGGCCAGGGACCCGTCGTCGAACTCAACCTCGGCGGCCGCAACGATCTTCTTGGCGTAACGCGCCCGTTTGGCGAATGGATCCGCAATTACGGGGTAACAAGCGTGACCGATGACGTTGCTTTCGGCACCGATACCGGCCCGTTCACATTGATGGGCTTGCCGGGAATCGAACTCGGCCAGGATTCGCCCGATTACCGCTTCACACACCACAGCAATGTAGACACGCTAGATAAGGTCGATCCCGCGATCATTTCCAAAGACGCAGTTGTGCAGGCGCTCGTCGCGTTCTGGATTGCAGACCGGCCTGACCGCTATGCCTCTCCGTGGACGCCCGACCAAACGCGCAAAATGCTCGCCGATCAGGGCCAGGAGCCTATGCTCCGCAACTTCGGCCTCTGGGACCTCATCGGCTCCGCCGCGCAAAGACAGTAAAACGACGCGGGAGCTTTAGCTCCCATCTATCGCAACCCATCACTCCATTCCTTCCATGTTTTCAGCAGTCGCCTTCGCCTCTTCCGAATCGCACTCTGTTGATTTTCTAAGCGACGCTTCGGTTCGCCACGTGGAGAGCATCTGAACTAAAATCTCCTCCGCGGTGTCTGTACCTGCGAGGTCTCGCTGCTTCGCGCTCTTATGGAAACTCTCCTAAAAGACATCCGCTTCGGCCTGCGGATGCTCGCGGCAAGGCCGGCTTTCACCGCAATCGCGGTTCTTACGTTGGCACTGGGTATCGGTGCAAACACTTCCATCTTCACTCTGTTCGACGCGCTCCTCCTCGAATCCTTGCCTGTCCGTGAACCCGCCCGTTTAGTGCTCTTCTCCAACGAACTGAGCGAAGGCACCTTCACCGGCAGAGCTCCGACTGGCGCTTGGCCCTGGTTTCCGTTCGGCTTCTACGAATTCCTCGGCAAACAGTCTCTGCCCCTCGAATCGGTGTGCGCCTTCCGCATGGGCGATGCGCGCGTCGCGATTCATTTTCCCGGAAGCGACGCCTCGCAGCTCCAGCGCGGCACGATGCACTTGGTTTCCGGGAATTATTTCAGCGTCATGGGCGTGGATGCCGCCATCGGGCGCGCACTTGCGCCATCGGATGATCAGCCCAACGCCGCGCCCGCCGCCGTCATCAGCTACAGCTACTGGCAGCGGCGCCTGGGCAGCGATCCCGCCGCAATCGGCAAGGCCGTCATTCTCAACGGCACTGCTTTCACCATCGTCGGCGTCGCTCCCGCCGAATTCTTCGGCGAACGAGTGCGCCACGCCCCCGATTTCTGGCTTCCCCTCATCTTTCAGCCGCGCATGGAACCCTACGACCATCTCCACCAGGCCGACGCGTACTGGCTGAACATGATCGGCCGCCTCCGGCCACGTGCGACGCCTGAACAAGCGCAAGCCGCCGTCACTGTCGCATTGCGCCAATTCCTCACGAATGAAGCCGGTGAGCATCTCACTGAAACTCGCGCGAAAGCGATCTCGTCCTCCTACATTCAGCTCCACGACGGGAGCCGTGGGGTCTCGGATCTTCGTTTCCTCTATTCGCAGCCGTTGCACATTCTCCTCGCCGTCGTCGGACTTGTCCTTCTGATCGCATCCGCAAACGTCGGAAGCCTCCTGCTCGCGCGCGCGGCCGCACGCCGCCCCGAAATCTCCGTGCGTCTCGCGTTGGGCGCTGGCCGCGGCCGCCTGATTCGCCAGATGCTCACCGAAAGTTTGCTCCTTGCGGCCATCGGTGCAGTCTGCGGCTTGCTGCTCGCGCACTGGGGAGTCAAGCTCCTCGAAACCTTCACGGACAATGGCTCCCCCCAGCAGCCTCGCTTGAATTTGCCGGTTCTATTTTTCACCGTCGGCGTCACGGTTCTCGCGGGAATCGTCTTCGGCCTCGCCCCGGCGCTCCAATCCGCACGGACAGATTTGGTTACTGCTTTGAAGGCCGGCAGTCCCGGTGCTGTTGGGGCAAGCAGGAGATTGGGAGCCACGCGCGGCCTGATGATCGCGCAAATCGCGGTCTCGCTCGTCCTTCTCGTGGGAGCGAGCCTGCTCGCGCGGACGTTGCTCAATCTCGAACATCTGCCGCTCGGCTTCGATCCGAACAACGTGTTGCTCGCGCGCATTGATCCGCGGCTCGCGGATTATAAACCCCAAGCTGTCGCCGCGCTTTACAAGCAGTTGCTCGACCGGCTGAGTGCACTGCCCGGCGTCCGCGCCGCGACAATCGGCTACTACAGCCCGCTCAGCGGTTCGAAGAGCACGTATGACGCAACGGTCGAGGGATATTCGCCTTCGCCCGGCGACAAACTGGAGCCCGAAGGGATCTACGTCTCGCCGGATTTTTCAAAAGTTTTCGGCATCCCGCTCGTCTTGGGCCGCGCAATTGGATTCCAGGACACCGCTGCTTCTCCAAAAGTCGCCATGGTCAATGAAACCTTCGTCCACAATATCTTTCCGAATCAGAATCCGATTGGCCACCGGTTCACCATGAACGGCAACAATTCGTACGAGATCGTCGGCGTCATGAAAGACGCTCATTTTCAGGACCCCAGGGAAAAACAAGGCAGCGTCGTATTTTTGTCGATTTTGCAGGAGCAGTCTCCCGACGCGTTGCGCGCGGAAATTGCGCTGCGCACCGAAGGCGACGCGCGTGACATCTCCACCGCCCTCCGCAAAATTGTCGCGCAAACCGATCCGAGAATCCCGGTCACAGGCGTCACCACTCTCCGCGAACAAGTCGACTCGAGTTTTAATCGCCAGCGTCTTGCCGCGCGCTTCGTTGGCTCCTTCAGCGCGCTGGCGCTCCTGCTCGCCTGCGTCGGGCTCTACGGCGTGGTCGCGCAAGATGTCGCGCGACGCCGTACTGAAATCGGGGTGCGCATGGCCCTCGGCGCGCGGAGCCGCGGAATACTTTGGATGGTCTTCCGCGACACGCTGGTCTTGTTCATCGGCGGCGTGCTGCTGGGAATTCCCTCTGCGTTTGCTGCCTCAAAATTGATTTCGACCCAGCTCTATGGCCTGAAAACTGGCGACGCCGTTTCGTTTTTGATGGCGACCGCTGTCTTGGGCGTCACAGCCGCCTTCGCTGCGTTCGTTCCCGCGCATCGCGCATCTCGAGTCGAACCGATGGTCGCCCTCCGCTACGAATAATCCCCGCTAAACCTTGCTTTTCCCCATCCCCGTGCAGTAGTGTCGCCCCCAGTGGAGGCTCCCATCGCCACGAGCACCATCGCGGCGCCCGCCACATCGGAAAAATCCGGCGCCGCGGCTTCCGCCGCGCCAGTTTCCGCTTCTCGCCTCGTCTCGCTCGACATCTTCCGCGGCATGACCATCGCCGGAATGATCCTCGTCAACGATCCCGGCACCTGGTCCTCAATCTATTGGCCGCTCGAGCACGCCGAATGGCACGGCTGGACGCCAACCGACCTCATCTTTCCGTTTTTTCTTTTCATCGTTGGCGTCTCGATGACCATGTCGTTCGCCGCGCGTTGCCGCCGTGGAGACACCCGCGCCGCGCTCGCGCGTCACGTCGTCCTTCGCAGCCTATGTATTCTCGCCATCGGCTGGTTCCTGCATCTCTTTCCGCGATTCCATTTCGGCACCATGCGCTACATGGGAGTGCTCCCGCGCATCGCGCTGTGCTATCTCTCCGCGGGACTTTTTGTCGTGGCCGTCGCGCGCAAAGCCGACCGCGAAGATTTCCGCCCTAATCTCTTCGCCGTCACCTCATTGATGATTGTTCTACTCGTCGGCTATTGGGCGCTGATGACTTTTGTCCCCGTTCCCGGCTACGGCGCCGGAAATCTCTCGCCCGATGGAAATCTCGCCGCTTACCTCGACCGTAGCATCATGCTCGGCCATCTTTGGAAGCCAACTTGGGACCCCGAGGGTTTCCTCAGCTCGCTTCCCGCGATTGCGACCGTTCTCAGCGGCGTTCTACTCGGTGAATTTCTCCGCAGCGCTCGCTCCGCGCAGAAAAAATTCCTCGGCATGCTCGCCGCCGGCGCAGCCGCGATGCTCCTCGGCCGCGTACTCCATCCCTTCTTCCCGATCAATAAGAATCTCTGGACCAGCACCTTCGTGATCTTCACCAGCGGCTTTGCCATGGTCGTGCTGGCGCTTTGCTACTGGGCCGCTGATATTCGCGGCTGGCGCAAATGGGGAATGCCGTTTCTCGTCTTCGGCACCAACGCGATTGCCTCATTCACGCTCGCCACGTTCCTCGCCAAATGCCTCATCGTGATTCACGTCAGTTCCGATGGAGAGCGCACTTCCCTCTGGGGCTACATGTACGAGCATCTCTTCGAGCCGCTCGCCAGCCCCAAAACCGCTTCGCTCCTTTTCGCCCTTTGTTTTGTAGCCGTTTGCTGGGTTCCGATGTGGCTGCTCTACCGCCGGCGCATTTTCATCAAGGTGTAACAATTTATGGTGCATCCTAAAAGAGGGATAGGTGTGCGCTCACAAGCACAGGCCAACGGAACTTCAACTGCGAACGGCGGA
>DASTCZ010000134.1:0-4211 GCA_035710585.1 Candidatus Acidiferrales bacterium
GTCTGCGAGCGACACAGCGCACCCTGTCAAATTCGAAGGTATCGCTTCATCCGCGCCCGTGGGCTGATAATGCTCGTAGACCGCTCTCGAGATTTCTTCAGGTTCTCCTTGAGCCTTGGCGTACAGCCCTCCAACGACTCCTTGAAGTTCAGGAAACTCTCCAACCATGCCGGTCACGAGATCGCACTTCGCTAGTTCCGCCGCGCGGTCCGCGCTCGCCGCACTCGCCTGCGCAATTCCCGAAGCGAACCACTGCTCGGCCAGCCAGCGGGCCAGTTCGCGCATGCGTGCCACCTTGTCGCCATAGCTACCGAGTCGCGATTCGTACGTGACCGCGTTCAGTTTCGGGAGATAGTCGGCGAGCCGACATTTTTGATCCGCATCCCAGAAGAATTGCGCATCGGCGAAGCGGGCGCGCAGTACCCTCTCGTGCCCGGCTTGTACCAGACCCTTCGCATCTCGATCAAGATTGATCACCGCAAGAAAATGCGGTGCCAGATTCCCGCTGCGCGTCTCGACGGCAAAATACTTCTGGTGATCTCGCATGACTGTGATCAAAATTTCGCTGGGCAAATCCAGATATGCCGGGCCGAAATTCCCGAGGATTACCGTCGGGTACTCGTTCAGATACGCCACAGCGTTAAGTAAAGCGGCGTCATGGTGGACGCGCAGACCGCGCTTGGTTGTCAGCTTCGGTAGCTCCGACTCGATTTTTTTGCGCCGCGCCTCCGGGCGCGCAAGCACGAAGTTCCGCTTCAGCGCCGATTCGTAGTCGCCGCTTCCCTTGAGCGGGACATGGCTTTTGCCCAAGAACCTATGACCGCTCGAACTATTTCCAGCTCTTAGGCCAGCAATGGCGACAGGAACCACGGAGCCTCCGAGCAGCGCCACGATCCAACGGATTGGCCGAATAAACCGCGTGCCGCTCTTTCCGGTCCAATACATTGTTCGCGGCCATGGAATCTCATTTACCGCGCGGGGCACGAGATCGAGTAGCATCTCTTTGGAGTTCCTTCCCGGCGTCACGGTCTTTGCAACCAGGTATTCTCCGCGAGCAGTCTTGACCGTATATACCTGCGAAAGCTGCACTCCGCTCTTTGCCGCAAAACTCTCCGCCGCCTTCGTCGGCTGGCCTGCCGCGTCGTAAGCAATTGACTTAGGTGGGCCGTTCAGTTCCCGTTCCACGTCGGGCTGGCGAAGGCGCACAGCTTTGCAAATCGCCGCAATCCTCCGAGGCGCGCCAAACACTTCAATCGGCGCAGCTTCAAGGAGGTTCGCACTCCCCAAATATTTCTCAAGTATTACTTTAAACTCGCCGCAGGCCTTCTCGATCATCTCCGCAGGGATTTCCTCGCAGCCAATCTCGATTAGCAGGTCCGCAGTTTGTTTCATCGGCGAACCGGACCTTCTTTTGCGTTGCTCACAGAGGGATCGACGATTTGATCGAGATAGAGCTCCGCCGTGCGGCAAGCCATCTTCCGGATACGCGCGATCAATGCGGCGCGCTCGGTCGTCGATATGGCTCCTCGTGCGTCGAGCACGTTAAAGAGATGCGAGCACTTTAGGCAGAGCTCGTACGCAGCAAGTACCGGAAATCGCCTCTTCGTCGCTCCTTCCCCATCGGAGGGATAGGACGAGAGCAAGCGTTGCGCCTCTTTTTCTGTTAGCTCGAATATCTGTCGCGTGAGGCCGGTGTCAGCGACGTCAAAGCTGTAGGAAGAGAGTTGTTCTTCTTCGCGAAGCCGCACTTGGCCGTAAGTGCGATCGTCCGACCATCGAAGCTCGTAGACGCTGTCTACATTTTGCAAGAACGCCGCGATACGCTCAAGCCCATATGTAATCTCGACCGAAACCGGATCGAGGTCCAAGCCACCGCACTGCTGAAAGTAAGTGAACTGAGTAATCTCCAGCCCGTCCAGCAGGACTTGCCAACCCATGCCCCACGCACCGAGCGTTGGGGCTTCCCAGTTGTCCTCTTCAAAGCGCACATCGTGAATCCGCAGATTGATTCCGATCGCCTGCAAGCTATCGAGATAGATCTGCTGAACATCGGCGGGAGAGGGTTTAAGTATCACTTGAAGCTGCGTATGCTTATAGAGGCGGTTGGGATTCTCGCCGTAGCGTCCATCTGCAGGCCGTCGGCTCGGCTGAATGTAAGCAACGCGTGAAGGTTCTGCACCCAAGACTCGAAGAAAAGTTTCCGGGTGCATCGTGCCGGCACCGACTTCGATATCAAGTGGTTGTTGAATTACGCAACCGCGCTCGGCCCAGAACTTCTGCAAGGAAAAAATGAGGTTCTGGAAATTTAGCGAACGAATCGCGGTCTGATTTTTAGCTTTAACTTTCAAGCTGCCTCTTCCAGCATTTTCCACGTACCCATCGTGCGGTCGGTTTCCCGCTCAATGACGTCGAGCATGTATCTCGACAATTGCTTTAACTCTGCGGCGGCAGGCTTTTCCGCCAAGACATCTTCGAGTTTTGCACTCGAAATCTTCTGTCCAAGCTTTAACACGTCCAGCGCGATCCGCTTGCCGCCAACTCGGCAATCCCGGCAGACCAATTCGCCGTGCATCATTTCGAATGCGTCGTCGCCCGTCAGTTCCCTATCACAGTTCTGGCATTGATCCAGCTTTGGCAGCCAGCCCGCGAGCCGCACCATCCACAAGAGAAAATAGGCCACCGCCAACCACACGCCATCTCCCGATTCAACGGTGCGCGCAGTCAGCAGAATGAGTCGAAACACCGGATCGGTCGCCTCGTGCTCCGGCACCACCGCCTCGGTCACCTCACTCACCAGGGCCAGCGCCATCGTCGATGCGTAATCTTTCTGCGCGCCGAAGAATGATTCCATCAGCTCGCACTGCCCGATGCGCACCAAATCCCGCGTTTCGCGTTCGTAATACCACACGCGCACGTATGACATCATTTCCAGCGTCGAGCCGAACCTGCTCTTCGGCCGCCGTGCACCGCGCGCGACACCGTGCAATCGGCCCGACGAACGGCTCAAGAAGCTGACAAGACGGTCGGCCTCGCCCAGTGGGAAGCTGCGCAGGACGATGGCTTCGGATTCCCTCAGCGGCATTTCGTGGTCGGCGCGCCGACACACGCCAAACACTTCGCATCGGTCACGCAAGCGAATTTCTTACTTATCACACGCGCACGCTTCGCGCAAATTGGAATTGGAAAATTTATCGCGGACTTCAAAAATCTCTTGTGCGTTTCGCTAGCTGCGTGATCGATGTTCCACGCGAACTTGCAAATTTTCCGCGCTCATCTACATTGCCTGCGTGCCACTGCGAAGCACTTTAGCTCGGAAACGTGGAACGTCGCGGATTCCTCTCGTCGATGTCGTAGGGGTGGGCCTCAACGCCACCGATACCCTTCTCGAAATCCCGCACTTCCCTGCCGCCGAAGGAAAGGTCGAGGTCGCCGGGAGGCATACCTTACCAGGCGGCCAAGTAGCCAGCGCTATGCAGGCATGCGCATCGTGGGGATTATGCGCGCGTTATGTTGGCAAGATCGGCGACGATGGCGCCGGAGCGCTGCAACAGAAGGCGCTCAGGCGAGCGGGCGTCGAAGCGCACTGGGCCGTCGCGCAAGGCTGCGAAAGCCAGCGCTCGTGGATTCTGGTAGATCGTTCTACCGGCGAACGTACCGTGCTTTGGAAGCGCGATCCCAGGCTCGAACTCCATCCGCGGGAGTTGAAACAAGCGTGGATCGCGCGCTCGAAGATTCTCCTCGTCGATGGGCATGACACAGCTGCGGCCACGCAAGCCGCTCGATGGGCACGGGAACTCGGAATTCCCGTGCTAGCAGACATCGATAATCTCTATTCTGGAGTTGAAGCTTTACTTGAGGTCGTGGATGTTCTCATCGGCTCTCGCGAGTTCCCGCAGCGCGTGACCGGAACATCCGATTTATCACTAGCACTTCCCTGGATCGCAAATCGGTTCGGTTGCAAAGTGGTTGGCGCCACGCTTGGAAGAGATGGCGCGCTCGCTTGGGATGGCGAATCATTCCATTACACGCCTGCGTACAAGGTGAAGCCCGTCGATACAACGGGCGCGGGAGATATCTTTCACGGAGCGATGGTTTATTCCCTTTTGAAGAACTGGCCGGTTCCAAAGATGCTCGATTTCTGCTGTGCCGCGTCCGCTTTGAATTGCACCGCACTCGGCGCGCGTGGAGGGATTCGTCCCATCGCCGAGATC
>DASTCZ010000135.1:0-13126 GCA_035710585.1 Candidatus Acidiferrales bacterium
GCTCAACATGGACCCGCTCGACTTCTTCCGCAAAAACATCGCGAAGACCGGCGCGCGTTCGCAGAACTACAGCGAAGAGCTGGAAATCGCCGCGCAATTGATGGACTGGAAGAAGAAATGGCAGCCGCGCGGAAAATCCGCAGGACCGATAAAGCGGGGCGTGGGGCTTTCGATTCACACCTGGGGCGGCGGCGCGAACAATAGTTCCTGCAACTGCACGATCAATCCGGATGGTTCGGTTTCCGTATCGATGGCTACGCAAGACCTCGGCGTCGGAACTCGGACCTCTGTGGGCATTGTGGCTGCGGAAACGCTGGGATTGCCGCTCGAGAAAGTGCAGGTGAACATCGGCGATTCAAAGTTGCCGCAGGCGGGCGCTTCGGGCGGATCGACCACTATCGGAGGCGTGAGCAGTTCGACTCGTCTCGCAGCGACGAACGCGCTGAACAAACTGCTGGCGGCGGTTGCGCCGTCGATGGACGTGAAGCCGGAAGAATTGGAGGCGTACGGCGGAAAGATTCGCGTCGCGGCGAATCCCACGAAGTCGATCACCTGGAATCAGGCGTGCGCAAAGCTGGGCACCAGCCCGATTTCTGAGATGGGCAAGACGCCGGCTGCGAATACTCCCGAGCGCGACCTCGTTTCCAGCCAGGTGGCGGGCGTGCAGATGGCCGAAGTCACGGTGGATACCGAGACGGGCCTCGTGCACATGGAAAAAATGGTGGCCGTGCAGGATTGCGGCTTGATCATCGATCTGAAGACCGCCGAGAGCCAGGTCTACGGCGCCTGCATCATGGGCGTCTGCTATTCGCTCTTTGAAGAAAAGGTGATGGACCAGCAGACCGGCAAACATCTGAACGCGGACATGGAGTTCTACAAGCTCGCGGGAATCGGCGACATTGGCGAAATCGTCGTGCACATGATGTCGGGGAAAGGCTACGACGAGCGCGGCGTGATCGGGCTCGGCGAGCCGCCCACGGTTTCGCCGGGCGCGGCGATTTCCAACGCCGTCGCGAATGCGATCGGCGTACGGGTGCCGACGCTGCCCATTCGGCCTGACAAAGTTCTTGATGCTCTGGCGAAAGGAGGGCTCGCGTAATGGAAGCCTTTGCCTATGCCCATCCGACTACGAAACAGGATGCGCTGAATTTACTGACGGGAAAGTGGGACTCGACAGTCTTGCTGGCCGGCGGCACGGATTTGATCTCGCTGATGAAGAACCCCGTTTCCACGCCCCAGCGTGTGGTGAGCATTCGCGGCGTGAAAGAATGGAACGGGATCAGTTCGAGCGCTGCCGGACTGCGCATCGGCGCGCTCGTGACGCTCGGAGAAGTCGCGGACAGCGCCACAGTCAAGAAAGAATTTCCAGCGTTAGCGGCGGCTGCGGATGATGCGGCAAGTCCGCAATTGCGACACATGGGCACGCTCGGGGGAAATCTTTGCCAGCGGCCGCGCTGCTGGTACTACCGGAATGGCTTCGGGCTTTTCGCGAAAGACGCGAACGGCAAGCCGCTGGTGCCGAACGGGGAAAACCGCTACCACGCGATTCTTGGGAACAGCGGCCCGGCGTATTTCGTGAATCCCTCTACGTTAGCGCCGTCGCTGCTCGCGTTTGGCGCGAAGATTAGGGTAGTGGGCAAGAGCGGCGAGCGCGAGATGGATTTGAAGGATTTCTTCGTGATTCCGAAGAATGAATCGGAACGCGAGCACGCAATCGGCCCGGACGAGATCCTCACAGAAATTCTGCTTCCCGCCTCCTCGCGCGGAATGCGCAGCGCGAATTATGAAGTGCGGCAGAAGATGGAGCTCGATTGGCCGCTGGCGACGGCGTCGGTGGCGCTGGCGATGGATGGCTCGCGCGTCCGGTCCGCCAAGATCGTGTTGGGCCACGTTGCGCCGATTCCCTGGATTGCAGATGGCGCTGCTGCTACGCTGGCCGGAAAGACGATCACGCCCGAAACCGCCGAGGCCGCGGGAAAAGCTGCGGTTGCCGGCGCCAAGCCGCTGAGTCAAAACGCCTACAAGGTTCAAATCGCCAAAGTTTGCGTGAAGCGCGCGCTGCTTGCCGCCGCGAAGGAAGGAGCCTGAAATGGAAAAGCAGAAAACATTGCGGCTTCTGATTCAGACGGGCGAGGTCTGTAAGCGCCTCCGCGCGAAAACGCTTTTCTACGAAGTGGATGAACCAGCCGTGGACCCGCACTCGGGCTACGTTCTTTATTCGGGCATGAATGGACCATTCTGGTGCGCGATGACGCAGGGGATTCAGGGCCCGGACGGCAAGATCGCGTCGATCGAGCACTGCACTTCATCGTGCCGGCGCGGGTGCTGCGAGACGGCTTAGAGCATCCAATCAGTCACGCCTCGTGAAAGTCACGTTTGAAGGCGGCGCTGCGAAGTGGGAAAATATTGGTTGTAGGCAGGAGGAAGTGATGAGGATCAAATCTTCGGTGTTCATAGCGGGGCTGGGTTCGTTGGCCCTTGCGGCGGCTGCAGTTGCGGCTCCGGCGCCTTCGGCCAAGGTGACCGGACAATATATTGAATCGCGCACGGCGGACGTGTGGACAGGACCGTGCGTGGCAAATTCTGAGTTGAATCTTGCTGGGAAGCAGGCCGTGATGGCCTGGCACATCGATCAGGGAACCTGGGACAATGTATCGCTCGACGGCCTGAGCGTGGTTGCCGTGGTGCGAGCGCAGACGACGCTCGGCGATCCGGACGTGGCGCCCTCCCCGGCGCGGGCTCTCTTGATTGTCGATCAATCCGCGAATGAGGCACAACGTGCGGCGCTCGCAAAATTCGCGCAGGCGCAGGGCGGTCAGCTGCTTTCGAACGTCGTGGCCACCGAAGCGGCTCCAATTACGTTTGCGACGAACGTGGGCGGAAAGCACGCATCCGCGTCGCTGGTGGCCGGAAACATGGTGCGCGTGAGTTCGCGGGCTATCGGCGCCGATGACGAACTCTGCCACAACGAAGACGTGTTCTATCAGCCGCTGGCGACGCATTTGACGCACGCGATGCCCGCGGTTGCGACCGAATCGACCTATCGCGGCAGCTATCTCGGCGGCACCTGGAGCGAGTCCGGCCGGCGCGGCGTGTTTGTCGGAAGCTTCTCGGAATAAGCCTTCGATTGGCGGAAAAACTTTTTTGGACGAAGCCCGCTTTCACCGGCGGGCTTTTGTATTTTTACCGACTGCGCTCAGAGCGCATCGAATGCGGTGAATCCTGTGAGGAGAAAATAAATTTCGATGAGGAGTCTCATTCTGCACCGAGTTTCCGTGGCGGCAATTCTTGCGCTGGCGTTAGTTTCGGCTGCGCGCGCGCAAAACTACAAAGTGGAGCAAGCGAACGCGGCGCCCCCGGCGGAGCTCTCCGCCGCTGTGCGTGCGCTGCTGGGCGACCAGGTGCTTCGCGTGAGCGGTCCGAACGGGCTGATTTCAGAGATTTGGGTGCGCAAGACGGTTCCTGCGAAGTCCTCGCCATCGCAGGATCTGGGCATCACCTACGGGCAGCTCGATGAGGGCACGGTGGTCGCGGCGATTCGCTTTCCCAGCGACCTCAAAGATTACCGGCGGCAGCTGGTGCACGCGGGCGTTTATGTATTGCGGTATTGCCTTTCGCCGGTGAATGGGAATCATCAGGGCGTTGCACCGCAGCGAGATTTTCTGATCGCCGTGCCGGCCGCGGTGGACCAGGACCCTGCAACGGTCAGCGAAGCGCAGACCATCGAGCTTGGCCGCAAGACCACCGGCACGACGCATCCTTCCGTTTGGAGCCTTTTTCCCGGCGCGGGCGATATCGGCGCGGCTCCGGCGATCACTCACGATGCAGACAACGATCTCTGGATATTGAGTTTCACCGCCACGATCGGCTCCACGCCAACTCGTATTGGGCTGGTGGTCGCCGGTTTCGGCCCGGAAGCGTAGACTCGAAGCTTTCCGAGAGGCCGGCCGAATGTTCGTCTGCCCGCATTGCGGCGAAGAGCTGAATCAATCCGCGGAGATCTGCCCTCATTGCGGCGCCGATCTTACGCTCGAAGGCGAGCCCTCCGCTCCTTCGGCGCCGAAGCCGCTTCGCACGATCTTGATCCGCTGGGGAATTATCGTCGCAGTGATAGCGACGGGCCTTTGGGGATTTTTGTGGTTTGTGCTGCCTGAGCAGCACGGCGACCCGGCGGCCCGCGCGGAAAACGGCGCCATCGCGGCGCTCAACGATCTTCACGCCACGCTTTCCGCGTACTCGAAGGCGCAGCCCGACGCTTCCTTTCCCGCGTCGCTCGAGCCGCTTGGCGACCGCGCACGCGCGGACGCGCAGCTCGCGCAAAGTGTGGGATACCAGATCGAATATGTTCCTTCCGGTGTGGGGTCAGACGGCGCGACGCACGGCTATTCCGTCCAAGCGCGAGCCGGGAACTACGGCTACCGGAGTTTTTATATGGATCAGTCGGGCGTGATCCGCGCTACGCGCGAAAATCGCGCGGCTACCAACACCGATCCGCCGGCGTGAGCGAAATGCGGCGGCAAAGCGAAATTCGCGCCGCTCAATTTCAGTGAAGTTTCTACGGTCAGTTGAAAAGGCGTTAGCGAGGCAAAGAGTCGGAACTTGCCGCAGCGGAAGCAGCGGCAGCGCGCTTCTCAAAATAGTTGCTGTCTTTCAGCGCGCGGTAGATGTGTCCGGCGATGCCCGCCGCAAAGGGCCCTTTGTCCGCGGAGGAATGGCCGCGCAGCAGGATCACGACCACCAGGCGCGGGTGCACTTCATCTTCGTACGACGCGAACCAGCCGACGTGCGACGCGTTGTCGGAGCACGTGCCCGTCTTTCCCAACAAAGTTTCATCCGCATCGAAGCTGCGCTTCGCCGTGCCATAGAGGACGGCCGCTTCCATCCCATCGCGCACGTCGGAAACGTATGGACCGATTTCGAGCTGGCGCTTGACGCGGGGCTCAAATGAATGGAGCGCATCTTCGCTGCGCGGATACTGCAGGTAATAGAGTGTGCCGCCATTGGCGACCGTCGCCACCAGCGCGCCAAGCTCGAGCGGCGTCATCTGAATTCCTTCGCCGAAGCTCGACATCCGCGCGACGCCGCCATTCACCGGAGGCGCGGCGGGAAGTTTTCCGGCCTGCTCTTCAGGAATGTTGTAGCCGGCCAATTCTCCTAACCCGAGGGTTTGTGCGTAGTGCGAAACCGTCTCGAAGCCCATTCTGCGGCCGAGCTCTTCGAAATAATTGTTGTTCGAATGCGCCATGGCTTCGGTCAAGTTCATGTAGCGGCGCGGAGCGACCCTGATCATCGAGTCGCGCGTCACCACGCCCTCTTGCAATGCCGCGAGCGCGATGGTCGGCTTGATCGTGGAGCACGGAATATAGCCGGAGGAAAACGCAAGCTTCTGATTCACGATCGAGAGGATTCTTCCGTTGGAAGGATCGATTGCGACGACTGAGCCGTTGAATCTGCCCAGCGCCTTGACCGCTGCTTCGCGGATCACCGGGTCGTCGAATTCAATCACGTCCCCGAGCGCTGAATTCGCATACGTCGGCACACCGCCGGTGTAATGGTGCGTCACGCGGCGCTTGGCCGTCGTGGCGTGCGTCGCGGTTTTCGTGCGTGTCCGCGCCGGCGCTGCCAATATCGGCTGGCCAAGCAACAAAATTGATGTCAGAACTGCTGCGAATTGGGCTGTGGCTTTACGGCTCGTCATGCTCGGGTTCCCGTTCCAGAACAAATTTCACAACGCACTACAACGCTGGCAAATGCAAATAGAATGCCGCGAAGTGTGGCAGTTTAGAGGAAAGTTCCGGATTGGGGCAATAGGAAATCCGTAGTGTTTGGTAGCACATACGGCACAATCGGGCGTACTAGGTCGATTTCCCAAAGGGACAGGCACAAGGACAGGGCCGTCCCAGGATGAAAGGGTGATTCAATGTGGTGCATACGGCTTCGACGTCGGGCACTTATTTAGACGTAGAAAGTGTCCGGTCGGTTGTCGACGTGAATTCTCTCGGGCTACGAATTCGCTAGCGTCAGAGTCCGAATAACGCCTCGATATCCCGCCGCCCGTGGACTACGCGGAGCACCAGCACATCGGACTCATCCACAGCGTAGACGATCACATATTCATCCACGGGGAAGGTTCTTACTCCTTGGCCGAACACGTCCTCCCGGCGGCGGCCCAGGTGAGGGTAAAGGGAAATGAGCAGGAATCGGCGCGTTATGGACTCGATCAGACGGTCAGCAATTTCCACGCTGCCGCTTTCCTTCGCTGCGTGGCACCAGATGTCCGTGAGATCGGCTTCCGCCTGGCGGGAGACCCGATGCGCCATTAGCGCTGCGGCGAAGATTCAGCAGCTAAGCGACTCCTGCCGTTCTGCTTGGCGTCGTCGGCCAGGTCTCGCATGGAATCCTCAGAAATCGGGCGTCCTTCGCCGCGGCTGAGCGACAACTTAGCGTCGTCGAGAGACCCGAGAAATTCAGCGCGCCTGCGTTCGCGGTCTTCCCACAGAGAAAGGGCCTCCTGAACTGCGTCCTCAGGCCGGACGAAACGCCCGTTCGCGATGGCTTCGCGAACGAAGGCTTCTTGATCAGGAGTCAGGTGAATATCCATGAAGTAAGCGTAGGAGCGCGAAAACCACGTGTCAAGACGCCTCTGGACGCTACGTGTATGCGAGCAGAGACTACCGGCTTGGCCGCGGGCGATTCGCGCCGGAGGCGCCTGCCGCCGCGTGATTCGTCGCGGGCGCCTTTTCTGCGGATTTCTCCAAGGGCGCGGTGCCGTTTGAGCCCGAGACCTGCGCATTGGTCAGGCCCAGCTGCTTTCGCAAAGCCGTTTCGAGCTTCTCCCGGACAGCTTCGTTTTCTTTCAGGAAAAGGCGCGCATTTTCGCGTCCTTGGCCGATGCGTTCAGCGCCGTAACTGATCCACGCGCCCGATTTTTCGACCAAGCCTTTGGCCATTCCGAGGTCGAGCAGATCGCCTTCGCGCGAAACTCCCTCTCCGTACAAAATGTCGAATTCCGCCTCGCGGAAAGGCGCCGCGACCTTATTCTTCACCACTTTGCCCCGCGTGCGCGAACCCACCACCTTATCGCCTTCCTTGATGGCCTGGATGCGCCGGATGTCCACTCGCATC
Organism: Candidatus Acidiferrales bacterium; assembly: GCA_035710585.1. GTDB lineage: Bacteria > Acidobacteriota > Terriglobia > Acidiferrales > UBA7541 > DASTCZ01. The sequence goes on from DASTCZ010000135.1 coordinate 7,126, forward strand.
GAGGCGTAAAACTTCAGCGCGCGGCCGCCGGTAGTCGTTTCAGGGTTGCCGAACATGACGCCGATTTTTTCGCGAATCTGATTGATGAAAATCAGGCAGGTGCGCGACTTCGAAACGATGGCTGTGAGCTTTCGCAACGCCTGCGACATCAGCCGCGCCTGCAAACCCATTTGCGGCTCGCCCATGTCGCCTTCGAGCTCAGCCTTTGGCACCAGAGCCGCGACCGAATCGACCACGACGATATCCACGGCGCTCGAGCGAATCAGTGTTTCGGCAATCTCCAGCGCCTGCTCGCCGTTGTCCGGCTGCGAAACCAGCAGATTATCAACGTCTACTCCGAGTCTTCGGGCGTAGATCGGGTCGAGCGCGTGCTCGGCGTCGATAAACGCGGCTTGCCCGCCCATCTTTTGCGCTTCCGCAATCGCGTGCAGCGCCAGCGTCGTCTTGCCGCCGGATTCCGGGCCAAAGATTTCGATCACGCGTCCGCGCGGGAATCCGCCCACGCCAAGCGCCGCATCCAGGCTGATCGAGCCGGTGGGGATCACGCTCACCGGCACCAAAACGTCGCGGCTACCCAGCCGCATGATCGAGCCCTTGCCGTATGTCTTTTCAATCTGCGAAATCGCAGTGGAGAGGTTTGTTGCTTTATCGTCTGCCATCGCACTACCTCAAGGGAAGCTCAGCCCGCCCAAGACGGGCTGTGTTACTGCATGTAGCCGGCGCCGGATGAACTCGTTGCGGATGAAGTGAGGGACGATCGCTTCGGCCGCAGTTTACCACAATATCCAGTCTCTTGTACCTAAACGCCAGCCACAAGCATAATATCAAGGCGAAGAAAAAGCAAATATAATTTACGCTAGTTTCCAGCCCCGGTTGTGGAAATCGGCCCACTTCCGCAGCTATCGGCTACGCGTACTTGTAGAACCCCCGGCCAGATTTCCGGCCCAGCCAGCCCGCCGCCACCATTTTCCGCAAGGTCGGGCAGGCACGGTACTTAGGATCGCCGAATCCTTTGTAGAGTACGTCCAGAATATCGACGCAGACGTCGAGCCCGATAAAGTCTGCCAATTCCAGCGGACCCATGGGATGGTTCATGCCTAGTTTCATGACGGCATCAACGGACTCCGGCGTCGCCACGCCTTCCATCACGCAGAAGGCAGCTTCATTGATCATCGGCATCAGAACGCGATTCGAGACGAAGCCCGGCGCGTCGTTCGCGCTTACCGGCGTCTTTCCCAGTTTCTGGCACAGGGCCAGGGTCCCGGCCAGCGTCTCATCGCTTGTCTGCAGCGCGCGAATTACTTCCACCAGGGTCATTACCGGCACCGGATTCATGAAGTGCATGCCGATAAAACGCTCTGGGCGCTTCGTCGCGGCGGCCAGCGTGGTGATCGAAATCGAAGAGGTGTTGCTGGCCAGGATTGCTTGCGGCGGCAACGCCGCATCTGCTTCCCGCAGCACCGCCAGCTTTAGATCAAGCCGCTCGGGCACCGCTTCCACCGCGAAATCCGCTTTCCCGAGCGCCGCGATGTCTGTGACCGGCTTCACTCGCGCGTAGACGGCGGACTTATCCGCCTCCGGCACTTTGCCCTTTTTCACTTCGCGGTCGAGGTTTTTGGAAATCGTGTCGAGCGCGCGATCGAGATAGCGCTGCTCTACATCACGCAAGATTACGTCGTAGCCCGCGCGCGCAAATACGTGGGCGATGCCGTTTCCCATCGTGCCGGCGCCCAACACCGCGACTGTGCGAATGGAATCGATGGACGAGTTCATCTGGAGGAAGCGCCCGAAGAGGAAATCATACCGCCGAAGGCAAAATCAAGTCCGTCCGATCGTAATACGAGATCAACTGTGACCGGCGGTTCGCGGGCGCTACGCCGATTGCGCGCGTTGGAGTTCAGGCTCGATCAAGGCGCGGGCGCGCGCCTGAAATTCCGCCGGCACGTAGAGGTGAATGGTCCCCGCCACTCCAGCGCTTTCCCAGCATGGAATCGCGTTGTCCAAGAGAACTTCGCGGAGCGCTTCACCACGTTCGCTGTCGTCGCCGTGCCAAATTGCAACCGGCGTGGCGGCGGATTTTTCCGGCACATCGTGTCCGTGAGATGAATTCTGCTCTGTGCCGACGCCTGTTTCGGTTGATGAGGCGTCGTGTTCGATCGAAGGCTGTGGACGGAGGGCCGCTTGCAGGATGCGCCGCGCTTGAGCCAAGTTTTCGCTGTGCACAAAAATTTGCCAGTAGGGTAAGCCGTAGTACCCGAGCGCCAGTGGCCGGGAAAGCGATGCTGTGAAGTCGCGCCGATTCGCTTCGAAGAATGGAATTCCCGAATCCGCCAAAGCGCTCAAAATCGCCGAGAATGCTACCGGGTCTTGTCCACGCCACAGCACCGCCGGAGGTTGCCCATCGAATCCTCGGAGGAGAGGCTCGCGGTCCGGCTCGGGCGAAGCCACCAACTCGGCGCCGCATTCAGCGCAGCGCGTGTAGGTTTCCCGGTACTCGATTTTGCATGTGGCGCAGTACATTTCGTCGCAGACTCCCGGCCCGGTCCTAATTTTTAGATGCCCTCACTGAGGCGGAGTCGCCTCCGTGACTTCCCGTATGATTTCGCGCGCCCGCGCCTCATCTTGCGGCATCACGAAGATTTCGGTGATCGCTTCGTCGCTCTCGCTATCCGGATCGTTTGCGCGCCAGTGAATATGATTCTCCTCGAGCGACATGATGACAACTTCGCTGCCCGTTGCAGCGCGATTCTCCCAAATCTTTGCGGTCGCGTCTTCTGGATTCCAGGCCGCGGGGTCCCAGCCGCTGCCGTCAGGCAACGGCGGGTCCGTTTCTGCTTCCTGGCTCAGCACGAACCCTTCATCAGCAGTTTCCTCGTTCGACCCCTCCTCTGATTCGGCGTCTTCGCCAATCGCCTCGCTGATCGCCAGCCGCGCGGCATCGAGCATCGCATGCGGCACGTAGATCGCCTCGGCTGCCTGATTCGAGAGGCTCAGCATGTTGGGACCTGCGGCCTGCACGCGAAACGGAATTCGTGCCTCTTCGAGCCCGGCGCGCACCTGCGAATTTTCGTGGGCGTCGCTTCCCTCCCACACACGCGCGAGCGCAGCATGATCGAGCGATTCGGGCTCAGCTGCGAGCAAGTTCACCAGCGGCACGTCGCAATCCGCGCAACGCGTGTAGCCTTCTCGATATTCGGACTTACAGACCGGACAGAACATTGGCTTTCAGGGACGCGCAGAATTTACGCACACGGCTGCGCCGATGTAAAGAAATCGGGGGTGTGCCTCTATTTATTTGCCGCGAGGTCTCAGCGTTCCACGGCGAGCGCCACCGCATTTCCGCCGCCCAGGCATAGCGCCGCGATTCCGCGTCGCACGTTGCGCCGCTGCATCTCGTAGAGCAGCGTCACCAGCACGCGCGCGCCGGAAGCCCCGATCGGATGACCGAGCGCCACAGCGCCGCCATTCACATTTACTTTCGCAGGATCGAGCCTCAGCTCTCGCATCACGGCGATCGCCTGCACCGCAAACGCCTCGTTCAGTTCAACGAGATCGAGGTCGCGATCGCGGTCCCAGCCCGTCTTCTGCAGCAGTTTTTCTACGGCCTGCACCGGCGCCATCATCACCCACTTCGGCTCCACACCGCTCACCGCCTGCGCCACGATGCGCGCCATGGGCGTTTTGCCAAGTTGCGACGCCTTTCTCTCACTCGTTACTACTAGCGCCGCGGCGCCGTCATTGGTTCCGGGCGCGTTACCTGCGGTCACGGTGCCGTCTTTCTTGAACGCCGGCTTCAATTTTGCCAGCGTCTCGAGTGTGGAATCCGCCCGCGGGGATTCGTCTTTGCTGATGACCACGGGCGCGCCTTTTTTTTGCGGCACTTCCACTGGCACGATTTGAGGTTCGAAGAAGCACGACTGCATGGCGCGCACCGCTTTCTGGTGGCTCTCCAAAGCGTAGCGATCCTGCTCCTCGCGCGTAATCTTGTATTTATCGGCGACGAGTTCCGCTGTCTGCCCCATATGGAAATCGTTGAACGCGTCCCACAAGCCGTCGTTGATCATGGAATCGATGATCTCCGCGTTCCCCAGCCGGTATCCGTTGCGCGCGCCGGGCAACAGGTATGGGCAGTTGGACATGCTTTCCATTCCGCCGGCGACTTCGATCTCCGTCTCACCCAGAATCACGCTCTGCGCCGCAAGCCCAACCGCTTTCAATCCCGAGCCGCAAACTTTATTAATCGTCATCGCGGCCACGCGCGAATCGAGTCCGCCACGCAAGCCCGCCTGCCGCGCGGGATTTTGTCCCAGCCCCGCAGCTACCACGCATCCCATGATGATTTCGTCCACGGATTTCGGGTCGATGCCGGCGCGCCGCACGGATTCCGTAACCACTTTCGCGCCCAACTCTGTCGCGGAAAGCGACGAAAGCCCGCCCTGAAATTTCCCGATGGGAGTGCGCACTGCGCTCAAAATGACGGCTTGTTCCATGGCGTGTACTCCGGAAGATCGAGTCGCGCTTCGACTGCTGCGGGATCGCGGCGCGAGTAAAGTCCGCAAGTTCAGTATAGGGAGCGGTTGTTGCTCAGGTCAATTCGATGGAATTGCGCGAGGCCGAGATTCAGCGCGGCGATTTCGGCTCGACTTGCACCTGCATCGAACACGTCGCTTCGCCGCCGTGCCCGTCATCCACGCGGACGGAAATCGTGTAAGTCCCGGCCGGCGCGTTGTGCGGATTCCATTGCATGTCCGGCCCCGTTCCCTTAAATGTGCCCTCCGGCGCGGTCCAAAAATAGCCCAGCTTGTACTGTATGGGCGAAGTTGCGCGCACATGCACCGGAATCGTCTCGCCCGAGTTGGCGATCACCGAGGGGCGGTCGAAGCTGCAGGTCAGGATGATTTTCGGTCCGGAGCCGGCCGGCGAAATACTCGCTCGCGTCTCGTGGGTGTGGCAGCCACTGAGTAAAACTATTGTTGCCAGCAGCGAAAGCGCTGCGATGATCTTGACCGGTCGCAAGGCTCGCTCGAGCGCCGCATGCCGCTTCACTTCGCCAGAGCTTCTTCGATCAGGTGCTTCAGGTCTGAAAGATTCTGCGTCTTTCCGCATTTCGGGCAAGTGAACGTATCTCCCGCCGGGAAGGGTTCAGCGCCCAGCGGCAATCCCGGATGATCGGAAAATTTCGCGACGTTGCCGCATTCGCACTTCAGATTGAGTGTGCGAAATGTCTTCGTGGTTGTCTTGATGCCGTAGAGCTTACTTGCACTAGCAGCCAGAGTAGACAGTAGCTCTTGCTCCTTTTCCCGCGCCACGGGATTTGCGGGTCCGCTCATATCGACTACCGCGTTCTTCCGAACAGTGGCGAGGAACCAGCCCACGATCATGCCCGCCAGGAAAATCATCACCACCGCGGCCATCGACATCGTCACCGGTGAATTCACAAGGGCCTCCACAAAGCGACGTGGAGTGCTTTCTCGCTTCGCCGCTCCGATTCCAATCTAACGCCCGCGTTCAGATTCTATTCGTCCGACACATTTGGCGATGCGCATTCGATTACGCCTAATTTCATCGTGAGCCGGCGCGGAATGTCTCAAAATTCGCACGTACTTGAATATGTGAATTACGTTTTCGCTTATGTTTCGCCACGGTCTGCGAATTGCGCTAGCATGATGCCGTGGCGAATCTCTTCGACCTCGACGCTTCGTCCAATTCGACTTCCGCGATCGAGTTGCTGAATGCGCAGCAGCGCGCGGCTGTTCTTCACGGCGATGGGCCGATGCTCGTCGTCGCGGGCGCGGGGACCGGCAAGACGCGCGTGATCACCGAACGCATCCGCCATTTGCTCACCTCAAACCCCGATCTACCCGGCGAACAAATCCTCGGCCTCACCTTCACCGACAAAGCCGCCGGAGAAATGAAATATCGCGTCGCTTCCGCAATCGGAGAGCGCGGTAAGGCCGTCGAGCTCAGCACCTTTCACTCCTTCTGCGGCGCGCTTCTCGAA
>DASTCZ010000136.1:0-4802 GCA_035710585.1 Candidatus Acidiferrales bacterium
GTGGGAAGCGGTTAGGCTGAACCGGTTCGAGGAGGAGCGCTGCATGGCAGGGTCAATCATGGTGAGAAAGCCTCTCAGCCAGATTATGAACGAGGCCGAGGAAGGCGGGGAACACAGTCTAAGGCGGGCGCTGGGGCCAACGAACCTGATTTCACTCGGCATCGGCGCGATCATCGGCACCGGGATTTTCGTTCTGACCGGAACTGCATCTGCGAACCACGCCGGACCTGCGATTTTGCTGTCGTTCATACTCGCCGCGATTGCCTGCGTGTTCGCGGGGCTGTGCTACGCCGAATTCGCGTCGATGATTCCTGTTGCGGGTTCCGCGTATACCTACGGTTACGCGACGCTCGGAGAGTTCATCGCCTGGATCATCGGTTGGGACCTGATTCTCGAATACGCGCTGGGCGCCGCCACGGTGGCGAGCGGCTGGAGCGGTTACGTGCTCAGCATTTTGCAGGATTTTGGGATTTCATTGCCGACGAAATGGGCCGGCGCACCGGGCACGAAATTCGTGGAGTGGCCGTTGGGCTCGGGCCATTGGGAGCGGCTGACCGCGCAATTGCAGAAGGCGATTGACGCCGCGCACGTCGACGTCAATACGCTTCCCCATCAAATCTCATCATTCAACTTGTTCGGCTTCCTCGGGATTTTGCTGGTCACAATGATTCTGGTGATCGGCATCAAGGAGTCCGCGAATTTCAATTCGTTCATCGTCGTCGTGAAGGTTGCAGTTCTGCTGATCTTCCTCGGCCTCGGCTTTCAGTACATTTTCGCGCATATGAGCGAGGCGAAGGCGAATTGGACTCCCTTCATCCCGCCCAATACGGGAGGGTACGGAAACTTCGGTTGGTCAGGCATCGCAACTGCGGCAGGCGTAATTTTCTTCGCGTACATCGGATTCGACGCCGTCTCGACGGCGGCTCAAGAGGCGAAAAATCCGAAGCGCGACATGCCCATCGGAATCTTGGGCTCACTGGCGATTTGCACGCTGCTCTACGTCCTCGTCGCCATCGTTCTCACTGGATTGGTCAAGTACACGCAGCTCGACGTGCCCGATCCTATCGCGATCGGTATCGACATCACCGGCGTCAGCTGGGGCAGCAAACTCGTGAAGCTCGGCGCGATTTGCGGATTGAGCAGCACGATGGTGGTCATGCTTCTCGGGCAATCAAGAGTGTTCTTCTCGATGTCCAAGGACGGCTTGCTGCCGATGTGGGCGAGTAAGGTGCACCCACGATTCCGCACGCCGTATATTTCGTCGATTCTCGTCGGAGTTGTCGTGGCGACGGTCGCGGCCTTGACGCCGATCAACGTGCTGGGCGAATTGGTTTCCATCGGCACGCTGCTGGCGTTCATCATCGTCTGCGCGGGCGTTTGGATTTTGCGGCGCCGCAGTCCGGAGCTGCCGCGCGCGTTCGTGACGCCCTGGGTCCCGTTCACGCCGATCATGGGCATTCTTATTTCCGCGCTCATGATGTACAGCCTTACAACGGCTACATGGATTCGGCTGCTTGTGTGGCTCGCAATCGGCTTGGTGATCTACTTCGGCTACAGCAAGTCGCACAGCCGCGTAGGGAACCCGGGCCGCTCGTAATCCACTGCGGAATTGCCGGAAGGGGCGCATCTTGGTGCGCTCCTTTTTCATTTGCTGAGAATGGATCGAGTGCTCCGGTATCCGGCGATTCGGCTGCGCGGGAGCGCCGGTTGTGAGATAAAAGTACGTTCAGATGGCGATTCATTTTCCAAGGGGACGATTCCGCGGAATGCAGCCAGTCGATCTGGTTGCGCTGGCGATCGCCGTGCTCTATGTGGCCGTTTGGCTTGTGCGGATAGCCGGTCACGAGCTTCCGCTGGCGCGGCTCATCGAGTTTTGCTTTTTTCTCTCCCTGGGCTACTTCATCTTCCGGTTCTTCGGCTGGGCGCGAAGCCGGCTGCTCTGGAGCCTGCGCAACCGGCTGATTGTCGCCTACATTTTCATCGCGGTTGTGCCGGTCGTCATGCTGCTGGCGATGGCGGCAATCACGGCGGAGATCGTCTACTCGCAGCTCGGCGGCTATTTGCTGGTGCAGGATATCGAATCGCGCGTTGAAAAGGTCGCGGAAGCCGCGGACAGCGTAGCGTCGGGAGCCGGGGCGCAACCCGCCGGAAATCAAGCGCCGGTTAACGTGAGGCAGGCCGTGCCTGCGGCATTGCAAGCACATCTGGTGACGTTGGAGTCCGCGGTTCCTGGGTTGGAGGTCGATCTGCGATCGGACGGCCGTTATGTGGCGCTGGCCGGGAAAAATACAACGCGGTTTCAGGGAATCGTGCAGTCCGAAGGCCAGCTGTGGCTTTTGAGCGAATCGCGCCACGATGCCACAACCGTTGTGGCGAGAGCGCCGGTCACTCCCACGCAGCTCGACGCGGTAGCACCGTATCTGGGTCCTGTTCAACTTGTTCTCACGCATCCGGCGACGAATTCGGACGAGCAGGGATCGGTGTTGTCGGTTGCGGGCGAACAATACGGCACAGGCCGGAGGATCTCGACGGGTTCGTCGCGGGCATTGCAAGCGCCATCGTCGTGGATGGATTTCCGGATCAATGGTTTCTCGAAGCTCGACGCGGTGCTGGCGACTCCCAATGGACTCGTCCCGAGCCCGATCTTTGCCTCCTTTTCTGCGCGGAGATCACAGCTTGATAAGCGGCTCTTCGCTTCGCTGGGAGATTTGAGCAGCAGTTACATCGAAGTTCTGCTCGCCGTCGGGCTGGTCTTCTTGATTTTGGAGATCGCCGCGTTGATTACGGGAGTCGTCTTGACGCGGACGATTACGCGGTCTGTGGCAGACATGTATTCGGCGACGCAATATGTAAAGGCAGGGGATTTCAGCCACCGTGTGCGCGTGGAGCGGGCCGATCAGCTGGGCTCGCTGGCTGAATCGTTCAACGCGATGGCGGGTTCGGTGAACACGCTGATCGAGGAGCAGAAGAAGCGGCAGCGGCTCGAAAATGAAATATCGATCGCGCACGAAGTGCAGACACAACTGTTCCCGAGAATCCTGCCGAAGGTGGAAGGCGTCGAGCTGGATGCCAGTTGCCGGGCCGCGCGAGGTGTGAGCGGCGACTATTACGATTTCATTCAAATCAGCCCCACGCGGCTGGGGATAGCGCTCGCGGACATCAGCGGAAAGGGAATCTCTGCGGCGCTGCTCATGGCCAGCGTGCAGGCGGCGCTGCGAAGCCAGCTTCTGCAAGGCTGCGGTGACGAAATCCATACCGGAGAGATCGTGGGGCGCATCAACCAACACTTATTTTTGGCGACCGCCGAAGACCGCTTCGCAACATTCTTTTTTGCGGTTTACGACGCCGCCACGCGGAAGCTGCACTACACCAACGCGGGACACCTGCCGCCATTCTTCATTTGCGGGGATAAGGTCGAAAAACTCGAAGCGGGCGGAACGGTCATCGGAGTCTTCGATTCAATCGAGTTCGAGGAAGGTGTGGTCGAAATGCAGCAGGGCTCGTTGTTAGTGGCGTTCAGCGACGGGCTGGTCGAGCCGGAGAACGTTTACGGCGAGGAATTCGGATCGAAACGTTTGTGCGATGTCGCCGTACGAAGCAAGAACGCTGCCGTCCATGCAGTGGTCGAAAATCTGCTCGGCGCGCCGGAACAATGGGCGGGCACGGCCGAGCAAGCGGACGATATGACTGTGGTCGTGCTGCGGGTGAAACGAGCGGCGGCTTCCGAGCGAGCATGAAGCTTCCATGAAAATCCTGACAGCGACTGAGATGCGCGAGGCGGACCGCCTGACCACCGAACGCTACGGAATTTCGGGCATGGAGTTGATGGAACGTGCTGGTGAGGGGGTCGTAGCGCGGCTGCAACGCGAATATCCCGAGTTGGCAAAGCGCCGAGTCGCGGTGCTGTGCGGGAAGGGAAATAACGGCGGCGACGGATTTGTGGTTGCGCGCCTGCTCAAAGCACTCGGAGCGGAACCGTCCTTGGTTCTCTTTGGCGAAGAGAAGGAAGTTCGGGGAGACGCTGCGACGAATTTGAAACGATGGCGGGATGCAGGCGGCGAAATCAGTTCCGCGAACGATGGCAAAGGCATCTCCAGCGCGCTCGCGGCGGCGGCGAATTCAGAGATTATCGTTGACGCGATGCTGGGCACGGGCCTGAAGGGAGCGGCGAGCGGACCAATCTCCCAGGCGATTGAGACGGTGAATTCACGCCGCAGGTCTGCGCGCGTGATTGCGGTCGATACGCCTTCAGGGTTGCCGTCAGAGGCACTATCCGCTGCGGGTCCTGTCGTCAGGGCGGATTGGACGGTCACGTTCACAGCGCCGAAAGTGGGGCAGCTGCTCTCGCCGGACTGTGAGACGGTCGGACAGCTGTCGGTTCACCGAATTGGAACGCCTGCCGGGCTCATCGAGGAAGTGGGAAAGTCCGGCCTAAGGTGGATTGAGCCGTCAGAATTTTGCCGGTTGCCACTCAAGCGGCGGGCGGACTCGAATAAGGGGACCTACGGACACGTGTTGATCGTCGCCGGCTCGCGCGGGAAGGCAGGAGCGGCGGCGCTCTCGGGCTGGGGAGCTTTGCGTGCTGGCGCGGGGCTGGTCACGGTTGCGACGCCGCGCGATGCGCTGCCAACTGTTGCGGGATACTTGCCTGAGCTGATGACGGCGGAACTGGCGCAGACGAGAGCGGGGACGGCGAGCCTTGCGAACTTCCAGCAGAAGAAATTTGCGAAGTTAACGCAGGGGAAGACGGTGATCGCAATCGGCCCAGGCTTGACGACTGAGGCCGAGACGCAGCGATTCAC
>DASTCZ010000137.1:0-10000 GCA_035710585.1 Candidatus Acidiferrales bacterium
CGGGGAGATCGAAGTGAGCAATCGTGGGTGCCAGTCCCGAAGAGATGGATGGTGGGACCTGAGGTCCCGCTGCCAGATTGTAGTCGAATTACGAGCTTTGGTCTGCAAAGTCAAAGGCTTTCTGAGAGAGCGAAATGGCGCCTTTACAAAATCCAAAGCGTCGGCGGACAGTTCTCGATCAAATTCGCTTGACAACGCAGAGCGTCGTTAGAGACAGGATGACCCAATTTCGTTTCAAACTGAGTCACCACCTCGGAGAGCATGTCGGTCCGCAGGCGTTTCTTCTGTTATGCTAGGCCGTTGTGCGGATGATCTGGTGGTTCCTGATACTGGGCGTGAGCACGCTGGTGGTGGTGTGCGTGGCGATCGCCTTGTATGTGCGCCTGCATCGGCATCTACGCAAAGCGCAAGCCGAAGATGCGCACGTTGAGCATAGTGCTTTAGAGGAATGATCTCCACAACGGATCGGAGAGTTTATGGCGAAGCCGGTGGCGCAAAGTATCGGCAGTTCGCAGAGTGCGCAAGACAAAGCGACCTATTACGTACAGCAGATCGGGATCGTTGTTGGCGTGAGCTTGTTTGTGGCGCTGTGCGCGCGGGTGACGATACCGCTGCCATTCACGCCCGTGCCGTTGACGGTGCAGAATTTCGGCGTACTACTGGTGGGACTGCTGCTGGGCAGCCGGCGCGGTTTCGCGGCGATGGCCCTGTATCTGGCGGAAGGTGCGGCAGGGTTGCCGGTGTTCAACCCGCTGGGGGTGGGGGGAGTGGCGCAGCTTTTCGGTCCCACGGGCGGATATTTGATGGCTTATCCCTTCGTAGCGTTTCTGGCCGGATATATTTTTGAAGGTGGCGCGAAGAGTTTTCTCCGCGCTGCAGTGGCCGGAGTGATAGGCGAGATCGTGCTTTTCGCGGGAGGTCTCGGTTGGCTCTACATCGTGACGCACTCGCTCGCGAAGGCGGTATTTCTCGGTTTGTATTGGTTTCTTGCGGCTGAGGTCATGAAAGTGATGTTTGCTGCGGCCATTGCGACGCGCTGGAAGAGTCGCTCGGTCTCGCGGCGGTGACGGTGCGCGCGAGATCCTTCGCTCCGCTTGGTGATAACAGATCCGCTCAGGATGACGCAAATCCTGAAAGAAGTAGTTTGTCGGGATGCAAAAAGAACTTCCAAGATGACACAGATTTCCGAACAACAGGCGGGAATTCCGAGTCAGGGTGCAACGAGTGGCGTGCGCGAGATTACAGTCGCGCATAGTCCGGATTCGGACGACGCGTTCATGTTCTACGGACTGGCGACGCACAAAGTCCGCGTGCCGGGGTTGCGGTTCACGCACACGCTTTGCGATATCGAGACGCTGAACCGGAAGGCAAGCGACGGCGTGTACGACATTACGGCGATTTCGTTTCACGCGTATCCCTATATCCAGGAGCAATACGCGCTGATGGCGTGCGGCGGCAGTGTGGGCGAAGGCTACGGGCCCATGATCGTCTCGCCGCGCTCGTTCACCGAGAACGAGATCAAAGGCAAGATCATTGCCGTTCCGGGCAGACTGACGACGGCCTATCTCGCGCTGCAGCTTTTTGCGCCGGGCATCGAAACAGAAGTTGTGCCGTTCGATCAAATTATTCCGCAGGTGCTCGAGGGGAAGTACGAAGCGGGACTGATCATCCACGAAGGCCAGCTCACGTACGACAAGTCGGGATTGCACCGCGTTGTGGATCTGGGCCGCTGGTGGGGAAAAGTGACGGGGCTTCCGTTGCCACTGGGCGGGAATGCAATCAGGCGCGCGCTCGGGCCGGAGCTGATGAGCGCGGCTACGCAGGCTCTGCGCGACAGTATCCTCTATGGACTGGAGCATCGCGAGGAAGCGCTGGCCTACGCGATGCAGTTTGCCCGCGATCTAGATACGTCGTCAGCCGACAAATTTATCGGCATGTATGTGAACGAGCGGACGCTCGATTATGGTCCTGAAGGCCGCGAGGCGGTGCGCCGCTTGCTTGATATGGGGCACAAGGCCGGAATCATCGGGCCGGAAGCGCGTGTGGAGTGGGTTGAGTAGGAGCCTCTTTAGGGTTCTTAGGGAAGCCCTGTTTAATTGTGCGAAGCAAAACGGGGCCGAGTGGAGGCAGTGGAAGAAATTCCTTGCGAAGCCGCCGCTGGGGCCGACTTGCATGGGGTCCTTCGCTACGCTCAGGATGACAGGACCAAAGAGGCGGGGCTCAATCAGAGCTTCCTTCGTTTGGCTAAGAGTAGTCCCACTTGCAATATCCCATCATTCGAAGCAATCTCGCAGCTGAAGCAACAGGATTGCTCGGTGGGGCTAAAGCCCTCATCTTTATTTTGGCTCTCGCGGCACGGCTGGAAGGCGTGTCCTTCCCAAAACTGTTGATGAGATGTTTTCTCGCGTCATAGAACTCAAGATCTTCTTCTTTAGGGAAGACCTGATTAAGTCTACGAAGCAAAACGGGGCGAGCGGAGGCGGTGGAAGAAATTCCTCGCGAGGCCGCTGCTAGAGCCGACTGGCATGGGGTCCTTCGCTACGCTCAGGATGACAAAACATAGAGAGGGAAATTAATCAGAGCTTCCCTAGATTCAGGCTGGCCTGATTCGGCTGCCTTCGTCCTTCCCCTCGGCCATCTCGACAGTAACCAGTTGCATCAACGGGCATAGGCACGGGGCTCGGTGTCTAACTTGTTTGAGCAGTATGACTGCAAAGAATGCGGAGTTCCGCGTTCTATTGAGGGACTTAAAGATGGGGAGGAGCGTATGAAAGTGTCGAAAGTTGCGGTGGCTTGTTTGATGTTGGTGTCGCTTGTTTCGGCGGAGAGCCCGGCGGCAGGCGTGGAATCGGAGCGGTTGCCGGTGACGCGAGTCATTCTCTACAAGAATGGCGTGGGTTATTTTGAACATGCGGGGCGGGTTCGGGACAGCCAGGATGTGAATATTGAGTTCACCACTAATCAGCTCAATGATGTTTTGAAATCGCTCACGATTCTGGACATGGGCAAGGGACGCATTACGGGCGTGAACTACAACTCGACGGCGCCGCTGGAGCAGCGGCTGAAGTCGCTGCATCTTTCCGTTGGCGAGACGCCGACGACGGCGCAGTTTCTGGATTCGCTGCGGGGCGCGCGGCTCGAAGTGCACAGCGACGGTGCGACTGCGACCGGGCGTTTGCTGAGCATCGATGAGCGTGAAATTCCGATCAAGGGAGATCAGAAAGTTACGATCGATCAGATATCGCTGGTGAGCGATACGGGGGAAGTGCGCGTGTTTGATCTGACGCCGGCGACCAGTGTGCGGATCGCCGAGACAGATGTGAGCGACGAGATCGGAAAATATCTCGGGTTGATCGCTTCGACGCGCGATCAGGATTTGCGGCGGATGACTATCACAACGGCGGGTGAGGGCGAGCGGAATCTGCTGGTTAGCTACATCAGCGAGGTGCCGGTGTGGAAGAGTACGTATCGCATCGTCGTGCCGGGGGAAGGCAAGCCGCTGCTGCAGGGCTGGGCGATCGTCGATAACACGGTCGGCGAGGACTGGAAGAACGTTGAATTGTCGCTGGTGGCGGGCGCTCCGCAGTCGTTTGTGCAGGAACTTTCGCAGCCGTACTATGCGAGGCGTCCGGTGATTCCATTGCCGCAGAATGCGATGATCACGCCGCAGACGCACGAGGCGACGCTGGAAGACAAAAAGGCTCCGCCGGTCGCCTCACCGACAGATATCGGAACTGCGAGTGCCCTCGCGATGCGTCCCAACGCGGGCCTTACGATGTACGAGCAGATGGGCATGTCTTCAAAAACATCGAGGGACAGCGGGATTGGCGGTGGACGATCTGCTGTATCGGGAATGGAGCGGCTCGGTGCGGGTCAGATCGCTGCGGCCCTCGAAAGTGCTACGGCCGTCGGTCAGACCCGCGATCTCGGCGACCTGTTCGAGTACAAGCTGCAAGACCGGGTCACGATTCGCAAGAACCAGTCAGCGATGGTCCCGATCCTGCAGACGCGGATTGACGCGGAGAAAGTTTCGGTTTGGAATGCCTCAGAGCAAGCGCCTCTCCGCGCATTGTGGCTCAATAACACCAGCTCGCTGACGTTCGATGGCGGCACGTTCAACGTCCTCGAAGGCGATGCGTTTGCGGGCGAGGGCGTGATGGATCCGATCAAGCCGGGAGAAAAGCGGCTGCTCTCGTACGCAGCCGATCTCGGATTGCTGATCGACACCAAGCAGCAATCGGAATCGCAGCGGGCGAGCCGCGTGATCATCGCGCATGGAATCATGACGCAGACTCGGCAGGAGCGCGAGACGCGCGTGTACACGATTCGCAATCGCGACACGTCGGCGCGGGCGGTGGTGATCGAGCATCCGGCGAGGCCTGGGTGGATGCTCACGGAAGGCGAGAATCCGGTGGAAAGCTCGGCGTCGTTTCATCGCTTCGAATTGAAAGTTGATCCGAAGAAAACGGAGACGCTGACGGTGAAGGAATATCATCCGCTGACCAGCACGTTCCAGATTTCGAATGTGAGCGACGACGAGATCAAGTTATTCGCCAACCAGAAGATGATCAACCCGGAGATGGAGAAGGCGCTGCGTAAAGTGCTGGCGCAGAAGAATAGCATCGCGACGATCGACTCGGAGATCGGGTCGCGCAAATCGCAGATCGCGGAAATTTCAGGCGATCAACAGCGGCTGCGCGAAAACATGAAAGCGCTGAAGGGTAGCGCGGAGGAGAAGGCGCTAGTGGAAAGGTATGTCCGCGAGTTGAATCAGCAGGAGGACCGCGTGCAGGCGCTTCAGCATGAGATGGGCGATCTGCAACAGAAGCGGAATGCGGAGCAGAAGGCGCTCAACGAGATGATCGAGAATTTGCAGATGGAGGTGACGCTGTAGCGAGTTGGGAGTACCGTGTCGCGAGGGTTCCCTGACCGACGTCCCGGCGAGAAGGGATTGAGTTGTGCCGTCCCTTCGGGACTTGTTCCGTGTAGTTGTTCACGCACCCAGGAGTGAAGTCCTTTCGGGTTCCCTCGGGGCGGGCTCTAGGCTGATTTCTGCCGCCCCTACGGGGCTGGCTACGGTTTTCGTGGGCTTACCCAGGGCTTGCTCCCTGGGCTAAATTATTTCGCTGAGGTCCGGCGCAATACAAGGGATCCTATCTCTGCGCTCTTGGGCCGGCGGCTTTGACTTCGGGAGGGGCGTCGAATTTTTCGAAGTTTTGGGCGAAGCGGTTGCGCAGATCTTCGGCAGCTTTATCGTAGGCACCTTTATCGGGCCAGGCATTGCGCGGCTTCAAGATTTGCGGAGGAACTCCGGGGCAGGCTCTGGGAATGCTCAAGCCGAACGCCGGCTCGATTTCGAAATCTTCGTGGGCGAGTTCGCCTTCGACCGCCGCGTCGACCATGGCGCGAGTGTAAGGAATGTCCATGCGCTTGCCGACGCCGTAAGGTCCGCCTTGCCAGCCGGTGTTCACGAGCCAAACCTGGGCGTGATGTTCGCGCAAGCGGCGGCCGAGCATTTCAGCGTAGACCTTGGGCCGCAAGGGAAGAAACGGCGATCCAAAGCATGTGGAGAATGTTGCGGAGGGCTCTTTCACGCCAGCTTCGGTTCCGGCGACTTTCGCAGTGTATCCGGAGAAGAAGTGATACATGGCTTGCTCGGGAGTGAGGCGTGCGATCGGAGGCAGCACGCCGAATGCGTCGGCGGTCAGGAAGACAACATTTTTCGGATGCCCGCCGATGCCGGGGATCAGCGCGTTCTCGATGAAATCGACGGGATATGCGGCGCGCGTGTTCTCGGTCTTGCTGTCGTCGTTGTAGTCGGGAATGTGCGTGACCGGATCGAGGGTGACGTTTTCGAGGACGCAGCCGAAGCGGAGGGCGTTCCAGATTTGCGGTTCGTTTTTCTTCGAGAGCTTGATGCACTTGGCATAGCATCCGCCTTCGAAGTTGAAGACGCCGTCGGCGCTCCAGCCGTGCTCATCGTCGCCAATCAGATTACGTGAGGGATCGGCGGAGAGCGTGGTTTTGCCGGTGCCGGAGAGTCCGAAGAAAAGCGCGCTGACGCCGTTGTGACCGACGTTGGCCGAGCAGTGCATGGGAAAAACATTGCGGTGCGGCAAAAGATAGTTCATCACGCTGAAGATGCATTTCTTCATCTCGCCGGCATAAGACGTTCCGGCAATCAGTACGGTGCGGCGCGTGAAATTCAGAATGACGAAGACTTCGCTATTAGTGCCGTCGCGTGCGGGATCGGATTTGAATTCGGGCGCGCAGATCACGGTGAACTCGGGATGGTGCGATTGAAGTTCCTCCGGGGTGGGACGGATGAAAAGCTGACGGACGAAAAGATTGTGCCAGGCATACTCGGTAATGATGCGGACCGGAAGGCGATAGGCGGGATCGGCGCCGCAGAAAAGATCCTGCACGAAAAGCTCGCGACCCTGGAGATGTTCCATCACGCGTTCATAGAGATTGTCGAAGCGGTCGGGAGAGATTGGCTGGTTGACGGCGCCCCAGGCGACGGAGTGTTCGGTAGTTTCGTCCTTCACGATGAACTTGTCTTTGGGGGAGCGTCCGGTCCGATTGGTGTAGCCGACCAGGGAGCCGTTGGCCGCGAGCTTGGCTTCATTGCGGCGGATGGAGTGCTCGACCAGGGCCGCCGGAGAGAGATTGAAATGGTTTCTGCCATCGCTTAACAACTCTGCAACATCGCTGACGTGCATCGTTGTGGCCATAAGACTCTCCTATAAGTGCACAAGGTTCGTATTGTCCCGCGAGCGGAGCATCATGCCAAGTATCACGGGAGGATGCGGGCACGCCGCGCAGAACAATCCTCGTTTGGGATGCAGAAAAACGCGAATGCGTTGAACGAGGAAAGGAGTCGTTTTTTCGAACTAACTCAGAAATCTGGAAACATGAAGACCACTTTCTAGAGTACCGCTGCCGCTTGCATCTCGGCAACTGCGGCATCCAGGTGGGCCAGGGTTTGGTCCACGGTGAGGGAGTACATTTCGCAGCCGGCGCCTTCGCCGGATTCCAGCGCGGATTTCAAATAATGTCCGGCGATTTCGACGGCGAGCGAATCGGTGATCAGTTTGCCGGTGCGTTTTTTGTATTCCACCCAGGCGGGATGCGGAAGCGCGACCCAGACTTTGCGGCCATCGACGAGGAATTTCACGTCGATGGCGTCGGCGTGGCGGGTCGCGATGGCCACGATCAGTGCCTGATAGACGCAGTGGACCGGCTTGCGTGTCCAACGATCGGTGGCAGTGAAGTTCTCGAACATGCCTGATGGAACTATATCGAAGGGCGAAGAGCGGGGCAAATGCTTGGTGGAGGGCAGATTGACACGCCTTCATCGCGGATCACTTCTTGTACTATGGACGCGTGGCGATCCGGGCTCGCAGGACACTCCCAAAAACTAAACTGAATGTGCTCCGTGCGGAGAGTCTGACTGGAATTTCCTGGCTGATGCATGGATTCTCGACGCGCGTGGGCGGAGTTTCGCATGTGTATGGCCGAGACGATCTGAACCTGGGCTATACGAAAGAAGACAAGCGAACGAACGTTGAGCGGAACCGGGAGCGGTTTGTGAGTGCGGTGGTCGGGCCGACGCGGAGCGCAAACTCGACGGCCTGGCCCATCGTGGCGCTGCGGCAGGTGCACTCGGACGTCATTCACTACGTTGAAGGCGCTGATGAGCCGATGCGTGTTGGCGACGGCATGGTCACAAATCAGGCTGGGCTGCTGCTGGCGATTCAGGCGGCGGACTGCCTTCCAATTATTCTTGTCGATCCCAAGCGGTGTGCGGTGGGAATTTTTCATGCGGGGTGGCGTCCGACGTTGAAGCGCATTGCGGAGAAAGGCGTGGGCGCGATGCGGATGCATTTTGGAAGCAAGGCCGCCGATCTGCGCGCGGCGATTGGGCCGGGGATTCAAGGTTGTTGCTATCAAGTCGGAGAAGAGGTTCGAGAGAAGTTCGAGGCGCAATTTCCGTATGCAAAAAAATTGTTTCGTGAGGTGAAAGAGTCGGATCCGGTGCGGGAGAAATATCCGCTGCTGTTTTTGACGGCGCGCGCGCCGGGGCACGGACAGTTGCCGAAGAAGATTTTTCTGGACCTGGTGGAGGCAAACCGGCAGCAATTGCTGGCCATGGGAGTTCGGGCAAAAAACATTCATGCCTCGCCCTTGTGTACAAGCTGCCGGACCGATCTGCTGTTTTCGTATCGCGCAGAAAAAGGCAGGACGGGAAGGTTGATGGGTGTGGTGGGAATTCGCGGCTAAAGTTGATGGTGGATTGCAAATGAATGCGTTTCTCCCAGTTCTGTTGACGTTCGTTCTTGTCCCGCTCACTGCTTTCGCGCAGTTCACCAAGCAAATTGAGACAATTCTCGGTCCACTGGAGTCGAATGCGGCCCCAGGGGCTGCGATGTTGGTGGTTCAGAACGGGAAGGCCATTTTTCAGCGGGGGTATGGTGTTGCAAATCTGAAGACCCATCAGAAAATTGATACCGAAACAAATTTTCGCCTGGCTTCCGTTTCGAAACAATTCACCGCGGCGGCGATCATGCTGCTGGTGCACGATGGCAAGCTGAGCTATGACGATTGCCTGACCAATGTTTTTCCGGAATTCCCAGCGTATGGTCGCGCGATCACGATTCGCAATCTGCTGAACCACACGTCGGGACTGCCGGATTATGAAGACCTGATGCCGGCGAAGTATCGGGAGACGGAGAAGGAAGAAGTTTTGCAGATCCATGACGCCGAGGTGCTGAAACTGCTCGAGGGGCAGTCGGCTGCGAAATTTGCTGCGGGAAGCATATGGGAGTACAGCAACTCGGGATATGTCGTGCTGGCGATGATCGTCGAGAAGGTTTCAGGCCAGAGTTTCGGGGAGTTTCTGCAGAAGAGAATTTTTGCACCGCTCGGCATGACGCATACGATCGCCTACGAAAAAGGCAAGAACCAAGTTTTCCATCGTGCGTATGGCTACGCGCGTAAAGCCTCAGGATGGCGCGAACACGATCAGAGCGCGACTTCAGCGACCCTGGGCGATGGCGGAATTTATTCGTCGATCACAGATTTGCAGAAATGGGATGAGGCTTTGCGCTTGCATACGCTTCTTACGGAAGACGAGATGAGGCCGGCGCTCACGCCGGTCGTGTCTGCGCACGGTCAGCCGTATGATCCGGAAGGAAGGCCGGCGGCCTACGGATTTGGGTGGTTTCTGAATCCATATCGTAATCACAAACGAATGTGGCACTACGGCGAGACAGTTGGATTTAGCACGGCGATTGAGCGCTTCCCGGATAATCAGCTTACGGTGGTGATCTTGTGCAACCGCGAAGATTTAAATGCGGAGGCTTTGGCGCTGAAGGTCGCAGATGCTTTGCTCGGGAATGAGCGATAGAGGGCGGACGTGTCGTTGGTCGGTGTCCTCTGATTCGTCGAATGATGCTTGCTGTTGAAATGCAGCGCGGGTCGTCATAAGGCTAGATGCTATCGTAAATCTGCCGAAACGCACGTCCCTCAGGGGCTGAAGCCCCATGTATTGAAGACCCTTTACACGGCCCTGAAGGGCCGTTCTTCCACGCTGTCACACTGTTTTTCTCGGCGGGCTGACGTGCGCCCGTCCGAAAACCATTTGTAGATGCGACCTGCGCCGGGAAAATGGACGAGGCTACCACCGTTCTTGTTTAGGCGGTGGGTGGGGCGGAAGCCGGGGGAGCTGCCGGTGCGGACGGAGCCGATCCGCCGGGAAGTCCCTGATTGACGAGGTCCTTCAATTCTTTGCTCGGCTTGAAGAAAGGAATCTTTTTGGCCGGCACTTCGACGCGTTCTCCGGTCTTTGGATTGCGCCCGACGCGCGGTTTGCGCTGACGGGTGCGAAAGCTGCCGAAGCCGCGGATCTCGATTTTGTCTCCGGCGCGCAACGAGCGCACGACGCTGTCGAAGATGGTTTCCACGATCACTTCGCTGTCTTTGCGTGTCAGTTCGGCCA
>DASTCZ010000138.1:0-6032 GCA_035710585.1 Candidatus Acidiferrales bacterium
GATCTCCGCGCGGGAGATAGTTTTGTCGTGCGTGGCGGCGTCGAACATCAAGCCGAAGCGCTGGAACCCTCAGTCGTCATCGATGTCTTTACTCCCTGCCGCGAGGACTACAAGTGACACCGGACTCGCGAGTCGCGACACGGTATCGGAAAACAAATGAATTTCAATTGAGCGCTACCGTCCTTGCCCGGCCAGCCATTCTTGTACTGGCGACAGCTTTCTGTGCGGCGGCGTTCGGTGAGCCGCCCCGCATCAAGAACATCAAAATCGCCGTCGAAAATCCGACAGGAGAGAGCCGCCCCGGTTCGAACGTCGTCCTGCAGATTTCCGATATCAAAAAGCTTGCGCCGGACTTCACTCCGGGATCGGAAATCGTCACCGCGACGGAAGCCTCCACCGTCGAAGAGGACGCGCGGGTTCTCGCGGTCACGGAGCTCCCTTCACAAGTCGATGGCCTCGAGCGCGAGACGAAGGCCGATGAGTTGGCCTTTCAGATCGACTTGAAACCCCACCAAACGAGGATCGTCACAATTCCCTACGGAGAGGTCGACCGCATCTGGCGTCTGCGTAGCGAGTATCCCCGGCGCACGAATGCGCTCTTCAGCCGGAAGATCGAAGGCGTGGGCTGGGAATCGGAGCGGAATGCGTTTCGCGTGTACTTCGACAAGCGCAATGGGATCGATATTTATGGAAAGCGCCGCCCGAGTATGCAGCTCGAAATGTTTGCCTCCCCGGAGTATGACTATCATGACGAGTCACCTGAAGGGCGTGACGTCTACCGCGTCGGAAATGCGATCGGAGTCGGCTCGATCGCGGCGATTCTCAACGGAAAAATCGAAAGAGTTGCGGATGTAAAGGACCGCCAGTGGCGGATCGTTTCCGCTGGGCCCGTCCGCTCCATCGTCGATCTCACTTACACGGGCTGGAACCTGGGTGGACAACAGCTCAATCTGAAATCTCGAATCACGATTTGGGCGGGCGAGTACGGTTTTACGCACTCCATTTCAGTCGAGGGCCAAGTTCCCGGTGCTTTGATAACGGGCGTGCCTTTGAAATCTCACGCGCCGTTGACTCGCCTGGAGACTTCGAAAACAGCGGGACTTTCAGGGATCGCGACTTGGGGTGAACAGGTGGTGAATCCTGGCTCTGCCGAGCAGGATTTCGTTCCGGGTTCGAATATCGGCTTGGCGATAATTCTTCCTTCGGCGGAAATTGCCGACGTGTCTGACGACGATCTCAATCACCTCGTCAAACTCAATCTCGATGCAGGCAAAGCTTCTTGGTACGTGATGGCCTCTTGGGATCAGAACGGAACCAATCGAATGACGGGTTCCGGCAACCGCATCGAACGAGGAAGCGCGTCGTCCTATGTGCTGCCGTACGATGGGATCAATTCGCGCGAGGCCTTTTTAGCCAAAGTCGCGGACGAAGCAGCACGAATCGCCACGCCTGTGAGAGTGACGATTCTTGATCACTCGCCCGCACCGCAATCAGCGCCAGCCGACACGCTCGGCGCGCACCCTGCGAAATCCTATCGCCGTGCAATTGAATTGCTCGCCCAGCAAGTCGACCGTACTGCGCAGAAATGGCAACCGATCATTTCCTCGAACTCAACGGGTTCCTTCACGTCTGCCAATGGAAAGGGCTTCTTTACCGAAGGCGATAACGAGTCAGGTGAGTGGAAGCCCAACGACGGTTTTTATTGGACCGGCAGTTTCTGGGTAGGCGAACTTTGGAAACTGTACGCAAGCACCCATGACGAGAAGTACCGGCGCTGGGCGGAGCTCTGGGGTTCCCGCTTGCTCGGGCAGGAAATGGAGCAAAATCACGACGCCGGTTTCCTTTACTACTATTCTTCCGCAACCGGCTTCGATCTCACGCACGAGCAGAAGCTTCGCGAGAGCGCCGTGCATGCCGGCGGACGTCTCGCGGAGCTTTACAATCCCGTGACTCACCTGATTTCGACCTGGGAGCCAAAAGGCGACGAAACTATCATCGACACGATGATGAATCTGCAGTTGCTCTGGTGGCTCTCTCACCAGAATAACGATCCCCGATGGCGCGAAATCGCGACGAATCATGCGCTCCGCTCTGCGGAATGGCTGGTGCGTCCAGATGGTTCCGTCATTCAATCGGTGCACTACAACCCGGGCGATAATCGTCAGGAGTTTGACCTGGCGGGCGGACCTTCGAACAAACGCCCCTCTCTCGTCAAAATTTCCAACGACGCCAAGCCCGGCGAATGGGTTTTTAGCCACAATCATCAGGGCTATTCAGCGGATACCTCGTGGTCGCGCGGCGCCGGTTGGGCGCTGTACGGATTTGCAGTCGCCGCGGCTGAAACTCACGACCCCAAACTCCTTGCTGCAGACGAAAAAGTCGCGGAGTTCGTTCTCGAGAATCTTCCATCCGACAGCGTTCCCTGGTACGACATGCTTGATGAAGGTGTGCACTTCCGCAATCGAGACTCGTCGGCCGGTGCAATTATGGCAGGCGGTCTGTTGCGTCTCTCCGAGCTCACGCAAGATCGAGATCGAGCGGCGCGCTACCGCGCAGCAGCGCAGCGCATGGTTGAATCGCTGATCGACAATTACCTGACTCCAGTTGGCGCGAGCGACAAGACTCCCCCGGGCGTACTTCGTCACGGTTCCTCGATTCGCCCCAACGATGGTTCCCTGATCTACGGACAATATTATTTGTTCGAAGACTTGCTTTGGCTCGATGCGCACGGTATCGCACGCCGTACAGCCGATTAGGAACGATCGCGTGCGAATCCTACTGGCATCACTTTGCAGTTTGTTGACCGGGCTTCTTATCGCGCTCGCTCCTGCGACAGCACAGAAGCCCGCGCCGCTCAGCAACCAGGCGCCGTGTGTATTTATTCTCGATGGCGTCGCACTGAAAAACCTGCGCGCCCGGATCGCGTCCGGCAGTGCGCGTGAGCCGTCGCTCGATCGCCTTCGCGCGGACGCAGACGCGGCAATGAAAGAGCCTCTGCTGTCCGTGACCGAAAAAGATCGTAATCCGCCGAGCGGCGATAAACACGATTACATGAGCCTCGCGCCGTACTGGTGGCCCAATCCTTCAAAGCCAGGCGGCTTGCCGTACATCCGCCGGGATGGAGAAACCAATCCGGAGATTCAACGCGTCCCCGATCACAAGAATTTTGACCGTCTGATGTCCGACGCGCACACGCTTGCTCTCGCTTTCTATCTTTTTCGCGAAGAGCGTTACGCGGCGAGAGCAGCGGAATTGCTCCGTCATTGGTTTCTTGATCCTTCGTCTCGAATGAATCCGAATCTGCAGTTTGCCCAGGCAGTGCTCGGCCACAATGAAGGGCGCGGGACAGGACTGATCGAAACGCGCGCGATTGGCACCGTCGCCGATGCCGCTGGCTTGCTCGCTAGCTCCGAAGCGTGGACTGCCGGCGACCAAAGTGCGCTTGTGGACTGGTGCTCGCACTTCTTGAAATGGATGCTCGAAAGCAACAACGGCAAAGACGAAGCCGCTGCCAAGAACAATCACGGCACCTACTACGACGTACAGATCGTCGCTCTTGCTGTCTTCACTGGAAATCGGGATCTCGCAGAAAGAGTTCTCCGCGAAGTGCCCGCAAAGCGGATCGCGACTCAAATCGAGCCGGATGGAAGCCAGCCGCTCGAGATCGCCCGCACGAAATCGCTTAGCTACAGCGCGTTTAATCTCGCAGCGTTCTTCGAATTGGCCCGGCTCGGTGACAACGTAGGCGTGGACCTGTGGGATTTTCAAAGCAAGGATGGCCGGAGCATCCGCAACGCGCTCGATTTCCTGGTTCCCTTTGTTGCCGGCGAAAAACAGTGGACTTCACCACAAATCGAAAAATACAACGCCGCCGAAATCATTCCGGTCCTGCTCGCCGCATCCGATCGATACAAATCGCCTGCATATCGAGAAGCCTCGCGGAAAGCCGATCCTTCTGCGCCCCAATCCTTAGCGGCTCTATTGATCGCGGAGAAGCATGCGGATTAGAGAGCCCCATCGTTCCCACACCGTCGCTGCTCGGAGATTCTCTCGATGAAGCGAATTCTAGCTGGATTGGTCTCAGGTAGTTTCTTGCTCGGCGGTGGAACTTTGGGTTCTCCTCCTGCCGCCTTCACCCAACTTCCGCATGCCGGGACGGCGACGACCGCCAGGATTCATACCGCGGACATGGATCGCGAGATTCGGGATTTTCTTCGTCGCGAGATCACCGCGCACGTCGCCGATATCAAGACTCTTGAGCCACCGCCGGACCGCGTCGTTGGCGCGCTCACTACCGGCGATTTTTCGTGGGGCACTTTCATGCGTGCGCTCGCCGAATACTCAGTTCTCTCCGGCGATCGCACCGTGGCGGGGCGCGATATCCCCGCGTTCATCGGAAAAATCGGCTTGATCGAAGCGCGGAACGGCGGGAAGACTTTCGCACAGCTTTATGCCGCTCTTGCGCTCTCAGCTTTCGGCGCCGACCTGCAAAACAATCCCGTTTGGCAAAGTCTTTCCGCCGAAGAACGCGAATCCTGGCGATCCCTTCTTGATCCCGCGCGATTCTACGATCGTGAAAAACATGAAGTGATACATCTTCCTGAAAATTACTTCGGCGTTGCCTCTCGAATCGCGGCGGTGAGCAGCGAGCTCGGCATCGTCACTGACCGCGCCTACGTGGATGAAATCCTGGACCGCGCCGCGCGCCAATTCAAGGACGGCTCGCTCTTCGCTGATGACGCTCTGCCAGAAGGTCGTTTTGATCGCTATTCGCAAGAGTACGCCCGCTACGTCTACGACGCCGCTGAAATTGCCGGCCGGCGCGATATCCTGCAGGCGCTCGAGCCCTCACTCAAAGCGCAGATGCATCTGTGGTGGGATTTACTCTCCCCCGACGGATACGGCTACCCGTGGGGCCGCAGTCAGGGCGCGATCGGCTACATGGATACGCTCGAAATCGTCGCCTTCCTCGCCAAACATCCGCAATTCCGGCCCGCGCCGATGTCTGCCCTTGCGTCCGCGTATTACTGCGCGTGGCGATGGCTGCGCGCTGATTTTCAAGATCGCACGCATCTGCTATCGGTCTTCGCTTTCGGCCGCGGGAACTATTCCTACATCACCAAAGATCGTGAGTGGCAGCAAACGACTGCCTTTTTCGGCAAGTTCATTGGCGCTCATAAAAAATTCATCGACGTCTTACAGCACGAAGGAATCGCCGATTTTTCTTCGGCAATTCATCTCAATGACGTCGCTCGTTTCGAGTTCTTCCGCCGCGGCCCGCGCCCTGAGGGAGTCTGGCTCGTCCGCCAAGGCTTCGTTCATTTCGCGCTGCCCATCACCACCGGTACGAAGGCTGGAATATCCGACTATCTTCCCGCGCCGTTCGGACTGCCCGGCTTTTCCGCGCCGGTCGAAATTGCCTATCCCGCGTTCGTTCCCTACCTCGAGTTGAATGACGGCCGCACGATCGTCGCATCGGACGGCGCCGACGAAATCCGTCCTGCCGCGGATGGCCGCAGTCTTACGGCAACTTGGAACCGGTGGGTCGTCGCTGGTGGCACCGCTGCTGGTCTCATCAACCCTGAAATCTCCGCCACCGTCTCTTGGAGGCTCGAAGGCAATCGGCTTCATCGCATCGAAACTCTGACGTCCACCCGATCAATCCACATAAATCGGTGGTGGATGGGATTGCCTACTACCGCTGACGCGGCATCCATTTCTCGCGTCGGGGATATTCGTTCGGACAAATTTCAATCGCGCGAGGCCAAACTCGATTTTCGCCTCCTCCGCTCGGATTGGCCGATCAACGAACAAATCCGTGCGACGGGCGATTCCGTAGTGGGTCGTGGGCCGCGAGAAGGAATTCCTCTGATCGTTGTGCTTTCTTCACCAGGATTCGATCTTGCGCCAAGGCACGCGCGATCGTGGGAATGCGAAATCGCTGTGTCGCCGCCAGATTCGGCACGCCTGGGCGATTTCGGGCCGGTTCCACTTTCGACCGGTGATGTTCGTCATTAATGGATCGTGCTGTG